>CALMEG010000074.1 GCA_937863185.1 uncultured Paracoccaceae bacterium
GCGGAGTTGTGAATTGGCTGCCGAGAGTTCAGGCGGCGGGGGGCGGGCCCGCGGGGCAAAAACCGGGGGGGCGCCTGGAGCAGCCCCGCCAGCCTCGCCGCCTGCTGCGGGTTCACATTCGCCGCCGAAATCCCGAAGTAACGCTGCGCCGCGGCCTCGAACCCGCGCGCGCCCGCGCCCATATAGGCGCGGTTGAGATAGATCGTCAGGATGTCGTCCTTGGAGTATTTCAGCTCCATGGCAAGGGCGTAGGGGATCTCCTTGATCTTGCGCTTCAGTCCGCCGGAACGGCAATCGTCCTCATAGGCGGCTTCGGTCTTCCAGATCTTGGGGTCGTATTCGACGCCGAGGCACAGAAGCTTCGCCACCTGCTGCGTGATGGTCGAGCCGCCATTGCCCGAAAACGGGCCGCGCCCTTCGGACAGGTTGATGCGGATCGCGCCGGCGATCCCGCGCGGAGAGATGCCCGCGTGGCGGTAGAAGCGCTTGTCCTCGGTTGCGACCACCGCGTTCTTGAGATGGGGCGAGACATTGGCCGCCGTGATCTGCCCGCCGAAGGTTTCGCCGCGCCAGGCAAAGACCTTGCCGTTGCGGTCCAGAAGCGTGACCGACCCGCGATGGCGGCCATCGAGAAGGGCGGTCATCTCGGGCAGGGTCGAATAGAAATAGAGCGTGGCCAGCCCCAGCACGAGGCCAAGCACGAAGGCCGTGCGCCAGCCGACGCCCCAGACGATGCGCCAGATCAGCCGGAACAGGCCAAGGATCGCGCCGACGAAAAGGCCGTGCTTGCGCGGCGTGCGGGCGCGTTTGCGCCGCGGGGGGCGTCCGCCACCCGATTTGCCGCCGCTGCCTGCGCCGGTGCTTCTGGATCTGGGCTTGCTTGCCGGTTTTGCCGGATACCGCTTATCCGCCACCAGAGGGCCGCGCCGCCCACCCGTTCCCGCCATGAGTTACCGTTCCGATGCCTGTTGTTTTGCCCGGCACACTACACCGCCCCACCGGTGATGTGGAGCGGGTTCGGATCACGATTCGGTTTTGTTGCCGCCTAAAAAATATGCATCGAAGAACGATAGTGCAAAAATTGTGCAACCAGGCGCGTTTCCCGGCGAATTCCTGATCGCGTTTTCTTGTGCTGCAGGTGCGAAAAGCGCCTTCTTCGCCTGTGCGGTGCCGCTGCCGGTATCGAAAACAGGGCGACAATGAAAGGGATGACGACGTGAAACTCATCATTGCAGCGATCAAGCCATTCAAGCTCGAGGAGGTGCGCGAGGCGCTTACCACCATCGGCGTGCGGGGCATGATGGTGACGGAAATCAAGGGGTTCGGCGCACAGTCGGGCCATACCGAGATCTATCGCGGTGCGGAATATGCCGTGAACTTCGTGCCGAAGGTGAAGCTTGAGATCGTGGTGGCCGACAATCTGGCCGACGAGGTGATCGAGACGATCCACCGGACCGCGAAAACCAACAAGATCGGCGACGGAAAGATCTTCGTGCTGGACGTGGCGCAGGCAATGCGCGTGCGCACCGGCGAAACCAACGACGATGCGCTTTGACGTGACGGAGCAGGGGAAATGGACATGAACAAGATTAAGAATATCTCTGGCCTTGCCGTCGCGGCTGCGTTCCTGGCAATGCCGGCGCTTGCGCAGGATGCAACGCCTGCCGCCGATGCTGCGGAAGCGGTGGTCGCCTCGGCGGTTCCGACCGATGTGGTCTGGATCCTGAACTCGCTTCTCTTCCTGATCGGTGGCTTCCTCGTGTTCTGGATGGCGGCCGGTTTCGCCATGCTGGAAGCCGGGCTCGTGCGCTCCAAGAACGTGACGATGCAGCTTCTCAAGAACGTGGCGCTGTTCGCCATTGCCTGCACGGCCTATTACCTGATCGGCTACAACCTGATGTATCCGCTGGGCAACTGGTCGATCGGTTCGGATGAGACGGGCGGCTATCTTGGCGCCTTTGCCATGGCCGCGCTGGAAGCGGTTGGCGTTGGGGCTGATGCGGTCGACGATTACAGCTATGCCTCTACCGGGTCGGATTTCTTCTTCCAGGTGATGTTCTGCGCCACCACGGCCTCGATCGTGTCGGGCACGCTGGCCGAGCGGATCAAGCTGTGGCCCTTCCTGGCCTTCACGCTGGTGCTGACCGCGCTGATCTACCCGATCCAGGCGTCGTGGAAATGGGGCGGCGGTTTTCTTGACGCGATGGGCTTCCTCGACTTTGCCGGCTCGACCGTCGTGCATTCGGTCGGTGGCTGGGCGGCGCTTGCCGGCGTGCTGATCCTTGGCCCGCGCCTTGGCAAATACAAGGACGGCAAGGTCGTTGCGATGCCGGGTTCCAACCTGTCGCTGGCCACGCTGGGCACGTTCATCCTGTGGCTGGGCTGGTTCGGCTTCAACGGCGCCTCGCAGCTTGCGATGGGCTCGATCGGTGATGCGGCCGATATCAGCCGGATCTTCGCCAACACCAATGCCGCGGCGGCCGGTGGCGTGATTGCCGCGCTGGTCCTGACCCAGCTTCTGTACAAGAAGCCTGACCTCACGATGGTGCTGAACGGGGCGCTTGCCGGTCTGGTCTCGATCACGGCCGAGCCGCTGACGCCGACGCTGGGTTCGGCCACGCTGATCGGTGCCTTCGGTGGCATCCTTGTGGTGCTGACCGTGCCGCTGCTGGACAAGCTGAAGATCGACGACGTGGTGGGCGCGATCCCGGTGCACCTGGTTTGCGGCATCTACGGCACGATCGCGGTGGTCTTCACCAACCCCGACGCCTCGCTGATGGTGCAGCTGACCTCGATCGTGGTGGTGGGCCTGTTCACCTTCATCGTCTCGGGTGTGGTCTGGTTTATCCTGAAGGCGACGATGGGGATCCGCGCCAGTGCCGAGGACGAGTATCTTGGCCTCGACAAGGCGGAACTGGGGATGGAAGCCTATCCCGAATTCGCCAAGGGCTGAGGTCGCGCCGCAGGAATGCAGAAGGCCCGGAGAAATCTCCGGGCCTTCTTTCGTATCGGGAGGAAAGGTTCAGACGCCCGCGGCGATGATCGCGCGGGCAAGGACCGGCACCGACTTCGTGTTCAGCCCCGCGATGTTCAGCCGCGAATCGCCCACCATGTAGATCGCGTCGTCGACGCGCATCTTCTCGACCTGTTCGGCGGTGGCGCCGATGCGCGAGAACATGCCGCGATGCTGGGCGACAAAGTCGAAGCGGTCGGAATTCGACAGCTGGCGCAGCTCGGCCGCTAGCTGTTCGCGCAGGCCCAGCATGCCGCCCCGCACCTCTTCCAGTTCCGCCTCCCAATCGGCGCGCAGCGCGGGATCGGTCAGCACCATGGTCACCAGGCGCGCGCCGTGGTCGGGCGCGAAGGAATAGGTCTGACGGTTCAGATAGGCCAGCGTGCCCTGCGTGACATCGCGCGCGGCGGCATCGGACAGCACAAGAAGGATGCCGGTGCGTTCCCGGTAGATGCCGAAATTCTTCGAGCAGGAGGCCGCGATGATCACCTCGGGCAGGCGGCTGGCGATCAGGCGGGTTCCGGCCGCATCGGCCTCGAGCCCGTCACCAAAGCCCTGATAGGCCAGGTCGATCATCGGGACCGCACCCTTTGCGGCCAGCAGATCGGCCACGGCCGACCACTGTTCCAGCGTCAGGTTCGCCCCCGTGGGGTTGTGGCAGCAGCCATGCAGCAAGACCACGTCACCCGCCTTCACCGCGGCCAGATCCCCGAGCATCGCATCGAAGCTGACCGAGCGGGTCGCGTTGTCGAAATAGCGATAGGTCTTGTAGTCCTGCTTCATGAAGGCAAGGATCGACAGGTGGTTCGGCCAGGTCGGGTCCGACACCCAGATCGTGCAGCCCGGATTGGCAAGGCGCGCCAGCTCGAACCCCTGCCGGCAGGCGCCGGTGCCGCCCACCGTGGCAAGCGCCGAGACGCGATCCTTCGGGTAATCGGCGCCCAGCACCATGCCCGCCATCGCGGCATGGAAGGCCGGCTCGCCCGCAAGGGCGGTGTAGGTCTTGGTGGTTTCGCTTTGCCAAAGCTGCTGTTCGGCGGCCTTGATCGCGCGCATGACCGGGGTGTGGCCATCGGCATCCTTGTAGACGCCCACGCCAAGGTCGATTTTGCCCGGCCGCGGATCGGCCTTGAACTGCCCCATCAGCGCCAGGATCTTGTCCGGGGCCTGCGGTTTGAGGGTGTTGAACATCATGCTTCTCCGGTTGCGACGCGCAGGTCGTTGAACATGCCCCATTCCGCCCAGGATCCGTCATAGACCGCGTGGTTGCGGTGGCCGATGCGTTCCAGCGCAAGCGACAGCATTGCGGCATTGACGCCCGAGCCGCAGCTGCAGATCGCGGGTTTCGACAGGTCGACCCCGGCGGATGTGAACAGCGCCTTCAGGGCCTCGGGCGATTTCATCGTGCCGTCCTGCTCCAGAAGATCGCTCCAGGGTACGTTCTTCGAGCCGGGGATATGTCCCTTGCGCAGGCCGGGGCGGGGCTCGGGGTCCTGGCCAATGAAGCGGCCATGGGCGCGGGCGTCGATGATTTCGTGATCGCCCAGCTTCGAGGCATGGGCCACCTGCGTGACATCCTTCACCAGGTTTGCTTGGCGCTGCACGGTGATGTGGCGGTCACGCATCATGGGGGGCATGTCCTCGGTTTCGCGCCCCTCGGCCACCCATTTCGGCAGCCCGCCATCCAGAACGGCAATGTCGGACTTGCCCATCAGGCGGAACAGCCACCACACGCGCGGGGCCGAAAAGATTCCCGCCTGATCGTAGACCACGACCTGATGGCCGTCGCCCACGCCCATGGCGCGCATGCGGCTGATGAACTTCTCGACCGGGGGGGCCATATGCGGCAGATCCGAGCGGCTGTCGGCGATGTCGTCAATGTCGAAGAAGCGCGCGCCGGGAATATGGGCCTCGGCATAGCCGGCCTTCGCGTCGCGCTCCATCACGGGCAGGAACCACGAGCCGTCGAGAATGCGCAGATCCGGATCTTTCAGATGCGCTTCCAGCCAGTCGGTTGAAACCAGTGTCTTTGGGTCGTCCATGGCCATCCTGTGCCCTCCGCTCAACGGTTTTTTGCATAGCGGGGATGGGGCGGGCGGGCAAGTCCGGATGCCCTTGGGGAGGGGTCAGCCGCCTTGCTTAAGCAAGCGCTGTTTCTGGCGGTTCCAGTCGCGCTTCGCCTCGGTTTCGCGCTTGTCGGCGACCTTCTTGCCCTTGGCGATGCCGAGCTTCAGCTTTACCCGCCCGCGATCGTTGAAATACATCGACAGGGGAATCAGGGTCATGCCCTCGCGCCCCACGGCGTTCCAAAGCCGCGAGAGTTCCTTCTTCGAGACCAGAAGCTTGCGCCGGCGGCGTTCCTCATGTCCGAAGACGCCGGCCTGTTTGTAGGCCGCAATATAGGAGTTGATCAGCCACAGCTCTCCGCCTTCGACGCTGGCATAGCTTTCGGCGATATTGGACTGGCCTGTGCGCAGCGATTTCACCTCTGACCCGGTCAGCACGATGCCCGCCTCGAGGTCGTCCTCGATCGCGTAGTGGTAGCGCGCCTGCCGGTTTTCGGCGATCAGCTTGGAATTGGGGTCGGATTTCTTGGCCATGGTCGTCCTGAGATAGAGACGAAGCGCCGGTCTGTCCAGATCAACGCAGCGATGCGGCCTTGTCGCGGGTGCCCCGGCCAAAGGGCCGGGGCGCGGCGTCTAGTCTTCCAGCATGAGGGCTTCGGCCACGATATCGGACAGAAGTGCCTCAACCTGGTCCATCGGTCCTTCGGGATAGTCGCGGAACCCCACCGTGACCGTGCCGGGCGCTTCGGGGGTTTCATAGACAAAGATCCCGTAAGGGCAGAATTGCACGTTTGTGGGGTCGGCCTCCATCACGGCGCGCGAAACGGTGGCCGAGCAGAAGGAATAGATGTCGGCCGCGGTGAAGATCGTCCGCGTTGCCCCGACATCGGCCTTTGTGCGTTCCAGCATCTCGCCGGTATGGCTGACATGGTCGATGACGAGGCCCTGGCCGATGATGGCATTCTCGACCGCGAAGGTGACATTCTCGAAACTATCCTCGACCTGCCAGACATGGGCGTCCTGCGCGGCGGCGGCCGATGCGCCGAATCCGGCAATGACGAGGCTTGCAAGAAATCTGATATTCATGGGTTCTCCCTGGTGTCGGGCCGGGCCCTTCGGCGCGGCGGGGTTCCGGTGCGGACTGTGACGGCAAAACCTTTTCCTGCAAAGTGGTAACAACGCCGACTCGTCAACGTATTGTGAGGGGAAGGCCGGTGAAACGGCGCTAAATGAACCAAGGCAAGGCAAGGAGAAGATAATGACTTCGCGCAAATGGCACAGCCCGGGCTGGTCGGAAGTAACGCCGAAATCCCATTACCTGACCCGGCGCGCGCTGATGGCGGGGGCGGGCGCGGCGGTGTTTGCGGGCGCTATCGCCGACCCTTCGGCGGCCAAGGGGGGTGCGAAGCCCTCGATCTATTCCACGGATGCCCCGCCAAACACCTTCAAGGAAATCACCACCTACAACAATTTCTACGAATTCGGCTGGGGCAGGGGCGATCCGGTGCGCCATGCGGGCAACCTGACCGTGGACCCCTGGTCGATCGAGATCGGTGGCCTGGTGGAGCGGCCGGGAAGCTATCCGCTTGACGATATCCTCAAGCCCGTCACGCTTGAGGAACGGATCTACCGCCTGCGCTGCGTCGAGGCGTGGTCGATGGTGGTGCCGTGGATCGGGTTCGAACTTGCCGCGCTGCTGGAGCGTGTGGGCGTGAAGCCTTCCGCGAAATATGTGGCCTTCACCACGCTTCATCGCCCGCATGAGATGCCGGGCCAGCAATCCGGGGGAATCGACTGGCCCTATGTCGAGGGATTGCGGCTGGACGAGGCGATGCACCCGCTGACGATTCTGGCCACCGGCCTTTACGGTGAAGAGATGCCGAAGCAGAACGGCGCGCCGATCCGCCTTGTCGTGCCGTGGAAATACGGCTTCAAGTCGATCAAGAGCATCGTGAAGATCGAGCTGACCGAACAGGAGCCGCGCACGACGTGGAAGGAACTCCAGCCGCGCGAATACGGCTTCTATGCCAATGTGAACCCCGAAGTGGACCATCCGCGCTGGTCCCAGGCCTCTGAACGCGTGATTGGCGCGGGTATCTTTGCGCCGCGCAAGCCAACGCAGATGTTCAACGGCTATGGCGAGCATGTGGCGAGGCTGTATTCGGGCATGGATCTGGCGAAGAACTACTGATGCAGATGGCAGCCTCACTTAGCGGCGCGTTTCGCCGCGTGCCGCCCGGTGCGGTTTATCTGGCGGGATTGCTGCCTTTGGCGTGGATCGTCTGGCTTGGCGTTCAGGGCGGGCTTGGGGTCGATCCGGTGAAAGAGATCGAACATCGCTTGGGCAAGATCGCGCTCTGGTTCCTGGTCGGCGGGCTGGCGATGACCCCCCTGCGCCGGTTCATGGGGATCAACCTGATCCGGCAGCGCCGTGCGGTGGGGCTTCTGGCGTTCTTCTATGTGGCGCTGCATCTGGCGGCGTGGCTGGTGCTGGACATGGGGCTTTTGTGGGATCAGGCGATCCGTGACCTGTTCAAGCGCCCTTACCTGACCTTCGGCATCTCGGCCTTCGTGCTCATGATACCGCTCGCGCTCAGTTCGAACGACGGGGCGGTGCGTCGGCTTGGCGGCGCGCGCTGGCGCCGGTTGCACCGGCTGGTCATTCCCGCCGGAATCCTCGGCGGGCTGCATTACCCGGGGCCGAC
>CALMEG010000075.1 GCA_937863185.1 uncultured Paracoccaceae bacterium
CATCATCCTGGATCAGGACGATACGGTCGAAGATGCCCCCGCGCACATAGCCCGACCCCTTGAAGCTGTAGAGGCCGTGCCCGATGATCGCCACGGCATGCTCGCCCTCGGCCAGCCAGTTCGACAGGTTCTTTGCCTCGGCAGCGCCCAGCAGCGCCTGTGCGATCGCGGGATGCGAAACAAGCGCCGCCTGCATCTCGATGAAGGTGGTTTCCGGTGGGTCGGTCAACGCGCGCGCATCGGCACGGGGATCGCCCAGCGCGGCGAAAGCCTCGTTCACCTGCCCGACATCCAGCGTCAGACCGCGCAGCGTGCCGTCGCCTTGCATGGTCATCCAGTCGGAGGGCGCGGTGGCATCCGGGTTAAGCTCGAACCGCGGGCCGCTATCGGGCGCATCGGGTACAAGACCGCCCAGGCCCAGCGCCCGTGCAACCTTCAGGCCCGACCGCACGATGGAATCGTCGATAACCATCACCGTGACGGTCGCGCCGGAAATGATGTCGAGATCATGCGCCGTACCGCCCGATTGCGCCTCGGCCACCAGATCGAGCCCGGCATAATCGGCCACAAGCGCCTGCATCTTGGAATCGGGGATGCCGATCAGGACGATAGGTTCGGAATGCTTGACAAGCTTTACCCCGATGACACGCGCATCGGCACCCACGGCCACAAGTGTGTGGATCGGCTTGCCGGAGTAGCCGGTGGTCGAAACGAAATCCGACGTAATGAAAGCCCAGCCGACGATCTCTCCTGCTTTGAGGATCGGGGCAACCGGCACATCGTCGCGCAACGGACCATAGGAATCGGCCCCCTCCACGATCGACGCGGCGGGCACTTCCTTCAGGAAACTCGGGAGAACAGGTTCCGCCCGGCCCGGCATTGCAGCCAAAAGCACAAGGGCGAGAGAAAGGAACAGTCTGGTTATCAGGTTCATCGAGCGACCTCGTTTTTCGCCCGATGCTTGTTCCCAATGTCGATCCGCTGAACGGAATTCCGGAGATGTTCAGCGATACCGATCTTGTAGGTCTGCTTTTGCGCCCCAAGGGCACGCAGAACAAGCTCAGCCACGACCCCCGATGGGGGGCCGCGCGGCAATGGGAAAGCCTGGGCAAGAGAGACAGGTTCAGGGTCCGAAGGCAGGGACGACACGCGCGGGCGGGCTTCGGGTGCGCGCAGCGTAGTGACCGCATCATTCAGCGCAAAGGGCGGGAAAGAAAAGCAGTCAAGGCATTGCGAGCAATGTTTCGAAGGCGCTGCCGGGCTGCCGTTCGCATCCACCGCAAGGGTGTAGGTTCCGTATTCGCTGCAGATCACCATCGTCAGATTGTCGGTTGCGGCAAGCGGTCTGGCTTGCGCGGCCAAGCCATACAGACCCACTGAAAGCAGGTTGATCATGAACAGGCATAGGCGCAATGCGTGAACCATACCCGTGTCGTAGTGGACACGGCACCTCGACCATTTGACAAAAATCAATCGTGACGAGATTTGTTGAAGAAACCGCATGTCGGGGCTTACCTGATGGATACGGAAAAACAGACGAGGGCTTAGCTAACGCATCAAGGCCCAAACGAAAGACTGGAAACCGACTGAACCGTTGCGGCACACGCAAACACCGGGTTGCACCGAAAAACTGGTCTGCTCCGATCATGCTAGGGGGTTGGGCGCAGCGTTTCAAGCTTGATCCCCGCCGCGCTGCAGCGTGCGCGACAAAAGCCCGTCCAGAACAGAGCTCGCCCGCTGCGGCCCAGTCGGGGCCAGTTGTCATCAATTGAAAATCAAGGGCCTACCGCCCGCACCGATACGAAACGCCGTCCCAAACCGCCATGTCGCGATGGCAGGAATGGCCGTGTCGGCACCTAGGTACGTGCGCTATCCGCGCGGCACTCCATGGGGGCCACAAAGCTGCGCCAGAACGTCGTGGATCCGGGCAATGATCTCTCCGCGCGGAGAGACTGTGCGCTCCACGATGCCGATCTGGCGCGTCAGTTGCGGTTGGCCGAAAGGAAGCCGCGCAAGCCTGAAATCCTCGGGCTCCTGCAAGGCCACATGCGGCACAACCGAAATCCCGAGCCCCTGGCGCACGCAGGTCACGATCGCCCCGATCGTATCAATCTCGGCGATGTCCTGGGTCACGACGCCAAGGCGCGACAACTCGGTATCGATAAGGTTCGCCAGCGGGACCGCGCTGCGGAAGCGGACATAGGGCCGGGAATTCAGCAAGTGGATCGGATCGGTCGATTCGGTCCCCTCCGGCGCGATCAGCCACAGGGGTTCGCGCAGAAACGGACTCCAGCGTAAGGCGTTGGGGATGCCGACGTGTTCGGCCACCACGGCGGCGTCGATTCGTCCGGCCGCAACATCGGCGATCAGCGTCGAGGAGAGCGAGATCCTGAGATTGGTCTTGAGAAGCGGGTATTGAAGGCGCATCTGGACGATCGCCCGTGGCAGAAGGTTCAGCGCGCTTGAGCGGACCGATCCCAGCATCAGCGTGCCCGCAATCTGATCGCCGCGCAGGCTGGCCTTGGTATCTTCTTCCAACTGAAGGATATTCTTTGCGACTTCAAGCACCTGCACCCCCTGCGGAGTCAGCTTCGGCGGCCGGGACGAGCGGTCGAACAACGTGGTGCGCAATTCCTGCTCCAGCGCGTTGATCTGCTGGCTGACCGCGGACGGGGTCAGGCCGACAATCCCCGCGGCCTGCGCGAAAGTGCCGTGCGAGGCGATGGCAAGCAGGGTGCGAAGCTGTCGGGTATCCATAACAAATCCAGTTTTTCTTAATATATGAACCAGAATTTCGCGTTTTTGTGAAGAGCCTCTGTCTGATATCAATGTCTGAACTGGAGGACTGGCGCGATCTGCTGGGAGGCTGATCGACGCATTACTGAAACATCCTGAACAACATCGGCGCGCTTTCGTTGCAAGGCGCGCAACGGAGACCTGCGCGATGAGCAAAACGATCCTGGTAACCGGACCCGACCTCGATCCAAGCGCGACCCGGCTTGTGGCCGAGCACGGCTATGAGGCGGTGCACACGCCCCCCTATGCCGACAGCGATGTCATTTCCGATTACATGGAGCGGACCCAGGCCGTGGGGATCGTTTCGCGGATGGGCCGGATCGACGCCAGCGTGATGGATCGCGCACCCCAACTGCGTGTCATTTCCAAGCATGGCGTGGGTGTCGACAATATCGACCTGGCCGCCGCCGCCCAGCGCGGCATACCGGTTCTGGTGGCAACCGGAGCAAACGCGGTATCGGTGGCCGAGCACGCAATTGCGCTGATGCTGGCCACGGTGAAGCGCCTCCTGCCACTTGACGCCGGC
Organism: uncultured Paracoccaceae bacterium; assembly: GCA_937863185.1. Lineage (GTDB taxonomy): Bacteria > Pseudomonadota > Alphaproteobacteria > Rhodobacterales > Rhodobacteraceae > CALMEG01. Next base: position 3,323 of record CALMEG010000075.1, read on the forward strand.
CTGCGGCAGGGTCGCTGGGAAAAGCCGGGCTTTGCCGGCCGCGAGCTGGCCGGTGAAACGCTGGGCCTGATGGGCATGGGCGCCATTGCACAGGCGACGGGCCGGATGGCACGGGGACTGGGCCTGAACCTGGTGGGATATGACCCCTATGCCTCGGACGAGGTTTTCGCGGCGCACGGCGTTCACCGCTGTGCCAGTTTCGAAGAATTGCTCGGGCAATCGAACGTCCTGAGCCTTCACTGCCCCCTGAACGACCAGACCCGCCAGATCCTGAACGCCGAGGCGATCGCGCGGATGCCAAAGGGCGCGTATGTCGTGAACACTGCACGCGGAGGCCTGATCGACGAGGCCGCCCTGCTGGAGGCCCTGCACAGCGGCCAGCTTGCCGGTGCGGGCCTCGATACCTTTGCCGCCGAGCCGCCCGCCGCGGACCATCCCTTCTTCGCCGAGCCGCAGATCGTCATGACCCCGCATATCGGCGGCGTCACGCGGCAGGCAAGCGCCCGTGTCGGCGTGGAGGCCGTGCGCGGCATCTTTGAACTGCTTGAAGGCAAGCCGCTGCCGCCCGAACGCATCGCCAACCGCAAGCTCCTGGACGCGGCCAAAGAGACCTCGACCCAATAAAAAGGACTGAACATGACTGTCGGTTTCCGCATTCTCACACGCCCCAATGTCGCGCCGAAGGCGCTGGTCGACGCCTTTGCAAGGTTGCCGGTCGCCAATGTTTCGGATTCGATGTCGCGCATGGCAGCGGCCGGACCGTCGCTGCGTCCGATGCATGCCTCGGGCGGGATGGCCGGCGTCGCGCTGACCGTCGTCTGCCGCCCGGGCGACAACCTGATGCTGCACAAGGCCATCGACATGGCGGTGCCGGGCGATGGGGTCGGTGTTGGTGGCGGCGGGGAGCTCTCCCAAACGCGTGAGGGGGG
>CALMEG010000076.1 GCA_937863185.1 uncultured Paracoccaceae bacterium
GGCATTGCGATGATCCTTGTCCTCATTCTGCGCCCGCAAGGCCTTTTGGCCGGGCGCGACCTGATGCTGCCCATGCGCCGGATCGCGCGGGGCGGCAGTGGCCCGAAAAACTGATCCGAACCAGAAAAACCAACAGGAGAGAACGATGAAACCGAACCGATTGATGATGGGTGTCGTATTGGCGCTTGGCTGGTCGCTGCCCGCCGCAGCCCAGGACGACATCACCGTGGGCTTCGCTATTGCCAAATCCGGCTGGATGGAGGCCTATGACACCCCCGCCGCCACTGCCGCCAAGATCCGCATCGATGAGATCAACGCGGCCGGCGGGTTGCTGGGCCGTCAGATCCGCGTGGTCGAGGCCGATACCCGTACTGACCGGGCCGAGGCCGCGAAGGCCGGGCTTCAGGTTCTGGACGATGGCGCCGACATGATGGTGGTGTCCTGCGACTACGATTTCGGCGCCCCCGCGGCGCTTGCCGCCGAGGCCGAGGGCATGAACAGCTTTTTCCTGTGCGCCGAGGATGTGAAGGCCGGGATCCAGGGCGTGGGGCCGAACAGCTTTTCGTCCTCGGTGCTGGCCCCGGTGCAGGGCGCGACGATGGCCGAATGGTCCCATGGCCGGCGCGACGCCCGCACTGCCTATGTGCTGGAGGATACCTTCATCGAATACAACAAGGGGATCTGCACCGGGTTTGAATGGATGTTCCCGCGCCTTGAGGGGGCAACGATCGTCGGGCGCGATACGTTCAAGAACGACGATGCCTCGATCGCCAGCCAGATCACCCGGATCAGGGAACTGGGGGCAGAGCCGGATGTCATCATGCTTTGTTCGGTGATGCCGGGCGCCGCGGCGGCGGTGCGCCAGCTGCGTGCGGCCGGGGTCGGCTCGCTGATCCTCAACGGCTCGGCTGTGGACGGGTCCTACTGGCTTGACGCGGTGCCGGATCTGTCGGGCTTCGTGCTTCCGGTCCAGGGCTCGATCCATGGCGACGACCCGCGCCCCGAGGTCGAGGCCTTCAACCAGGCCTATCTGGCCGCCACCGGCGCCCGCCCGGCCAGCCAGTATGCCTATCCCGGCTATGTGCTGATCGACCTTTGGGCCAAGGCGGTCGCGCGCGCGGGCGATCTGGACGGGGCCGCGGTCACGGCCGAGCTGGAGAAGATGCGCGACGAACCCACGACCTTCGGGCCGCGCAGCTTCACCGATGCGCTGCATCACCAGAACACCGCCCTGATGCAGATCGTCGAGATCACCGGCGGCACACCCGCACGGGTGGACGAATGGACCCTCTCCGAGCCCGTCCCGCTGGATGTGCTGCTCAACTGAGGGGCCGGTGCCGTCGCCCGCTCCCCTGGGTGGCGGCACCATTTTCGACAGCGCCCCGCGATACGGGGCGCGCGTGCCTCAGACGCCCACCAGCTTCGAGGGCAGCCAGGTCGACACTTCGGGGAAGAGCGCGATCAGCGCCAGCGTCAGCAGTTGCAGGATGATGAACGGCACCACGCCCCGGCACATCTGGCCATAGGTCATGTCGGGGGGCGCGATGGATTTCAGGTAGAAGATCGAAGAGGCCATCGGCGGCGTCAGGTAGCTGGTCTGGATCACCACAAGGACCATGGTCGCAAACCAGACCGGGTCGATCCCGGCGGACCGGATGAAGGGCGTGAACAGCGGCACGCAGATCAGTACATTCGCCGTCCAGTCCAGCACGAAGCCCAGAACGAAAACGACCAGAAGGAAGAAGACGATCATCCCGGTCTGGCCAAGGCCCGCGCCCTCGATGAACTGACGGATCATCCGCGCGCCGCCATTGGCCGCGAACACGCCCATGAACATCGTGCCCGCCGCCACGATCAGAAGGATCATGGCCGAGATCCGCACCGTGATCTTCAGCGATTCCTGCAACATCCCGGTGCTGAAACGGCGATTCACGATGCACAGAAGAAGCGCGCCGGCCGCGCCCACCGCCGCCGCCTCGGTCGGCGAGGCGATCCCGGCAAGGATCGAGCCCAGCACCGCGAAGATCAGCGCGAAGACGGGAACGAGCGTGACCAGCGTGGCGCGCAGCTTTTCGGCCAGGCCGACCTCGTCCTCGATCTGCGCGGCCGTGTCGGCCTCGGCCGGGCGGATCATGCCCTGAAGCGCGATATAGGCCAGGAACAGGCCCACCATGATCAGGCCCGGAAACATCATGCCCGCCAGAAGCTTGCCGACCGAGATCTGCGCAAGCGAGGCATACATGACCGCGATCACCGAGGGCGGGATCATCGTGCCAAGCGATCCGCCCGCGCAGATCGTGCCCGCGATCAGCCGGTTGTCGTAGCGCGCGCGCTGCATCGCGGGAATGGCCATCATGCCGATCATCACCTCGACCGCGCCGACGACACCCGCGGCGGCGGCAAAGATCGCCCCCATGGCGATCGTGGCAAGCGCAAGACCCGCGGGCAGGCGGCCCAGCCACATGTTCATGACCCGGAAAAGCCGCTCGGCGATGCCCGACCGCTCCAGAAGCGCGCCCATCAGGATGAACATCGGAATCGCCGACAGGATGAAATTCGTCGAGGCCGAGTAGAACGATCCGTAAAGCTGGTTGAAGGCGGCCGGGCCAAAGGCGACAAGGCCGGCCCCGACGGATACGATCACCAGCGAAAACGCGATCGGCAGGCCAAGAAGGATAAGCGCGAAAAGGGCGGGGAACATCAGTCCGGCGGTCAGCATCTCAGGCCTCGAGTTTGAAGGCGTCGTCCTGACGCGGCGTGGTGAGGGCGCGGATCCCTTCTGCGGCCAGTTGCAGCGCAAGCGCGCCAAGGCCGATGGTCAGGGCCGAATAGAAGGGCCACATCAGCGGTGCCCAAGGGCTGACGGTTTCGACCTCCTGGGTCAGGTAGGCGCGCCAGGCCCGCCCCCCGGCCACCATGGCCAGCTTGGTGAAGATCGGACACAGCACCAGAAGGAACGCGACCCCGTCGATCCAGCCGCGCAGCCGCGCGGGCAGGCGCGAGGACAGGAAGTCGATGCGCACATGGGCATCCTCGCGCAGCGCCTGCGCGGCACCCAGCACGAAAAGCACGCCGGTGCTCATATAGGCCACGTCGAAGGCCCAGAGCGTCGGCGCGCCAAGGGCATAGCGCGCCACCACCTCATAAAGCATGGAGGCGATCAGGATCAGGACCATCAAACGCGAGACAAGTCCGAATGCGGCGGAAATCCCGTCCGCAACCGCGAGAAAGACCCCTTTCATGATCGCCCCCGCCGTCTTAGTTGCCGTTGCGGATGAGGTAACCGCTTTCGGCGGTCCAGCGATCCTCATAGGCCAGATAGTCGGCAAGGATCTCGGCCATCTGGCCGTTGCCCGCCTCTTTCTGTGCCTCGGCGGTCTTCTTGATCCAGTCGACCCCGGCTGCCGAAAGCTCTTGGGCGAAGGCCGGGTCAAGCTCGATTACCTCGGCGTTGCTGGCGCGGAACGTTCCCATGGCCTTCATGTCCTGATCGTAGAAATGCAGCAGGCTTTGCAGGGTGGTCAGTTCGGCCGCGGCCTCGATCTTGGGCTTGAGCGCATCGTCAAGCTGGTCCCAGGTCTCCTGCTTCATCACCACTTCCCACAGGAAGGTCGGCTGGTGCACGCCGGGCGTCACGATATAGGGCGCGGCTTCGTGGAAACCTTCGGGCAGGTTGCCCGAGGGCGGGCCCCATTCGATCGCGTCGACGCCTTTGCGTTCCAGCAGGGTGTAGATCTCGCCCGGCGGCACGACGGTCGGCACCGCGCCGAAATAGTCGCGCATCACCTCGGCCCAGGGGCCCGAGGTGCGGTATTTCAGGCCCTTGAGGTCTTCGGCGTTTTTGATCGGTTTGTTGGCATGGGCCATGATCTCGGATGAGCCGATCCCCACGACCAGGGATTTCATGCCCTCCGCGGCCCGGATCTCTTCAAGCTTTTCCTTGCCGCCACCTTCGTAGATCCAGGTGGAATAGGCTTCGGGGCCCATGCCGCCGGGGAAGCCGGCGAAGATCGCGTTGATCGGGTTCTGGTTGACCAGAAAGCTGGGTGTCGAGTGGCCCGCCTCGACGACGCCGTCGCGGACGACGTCATAGACCTGAAGCGCGGGAACCAGGATGCCCGCGCCGAAGGGCTGGACCTCGACCGCGCCATCGGTCAGCAGATCGACGTTATCGGCGAAGCGCACCAGGAAATTCTCGTAATAGGGCGAACCCTCGGGCACCGAGGTCGGAACCCGCCAAGTCACATCCTGCGCCGAAGCGGCGAAAGCCAGCATCGAGGCCGCACCGGCCAGGCTCAGCAATTTCGAAGGGTAGTTCATTCAGTCCTCCTGTGTCGGTTTGTCGCATGTCCGCTTCTTGCGACGGTTTCTGATTCTTATCGTAGACGCGAAAAATCTTTTTTGTCGACAAGAAAAATACAAACATGCGAGGGTGAGGTCGGGTGTCTTTCCGCCATGCAAAGCTCCGTTCGGTCCGGGTCGCGGCGGGCAATTCCTTGAAAGTTGAAGGAAAAATCCGGGGGCCGGGCACTAGCCGGTCGTGAAGCGCAGGGCAAGGCGGTGGCGATATCTTGCGCCGGGGTGCAGAATGGTGCCGGGAAAATCGGCACGATTGGGGGCGTCTGGCCATGCCTGAGGCTCCAGGCAAAGCGCGCAATGCGCCTGAAGGCCCGGAAGGGGCGGCCGGTTGGCGGTGTAAAGCTGAAGCCCTGGCTGATCCGAGATCACGGTCATTGCGCGGCCCGAACCGGGGTCCGACAGGCGGGCCACCGGGCGCGGCGTGCCGTCTGCGGGATCGGGGCAGAAGTTATGGTCATAGCCGCCCTGTGCCGCCAGCCACGCGGCGGCGATGTCCTGCCTGACCGGCTTTGCCACGCGAAAATCGAAGGGGGTGCCGGAAACCGGGCGCGGCGGGCCATCGGGGATGCCGTCGGCGCGGATCGGCAGGTAATGCCCTGCCGCGATCGACAGGCGATGATCCAGCACGGAGCCGCCCCCGGCAAGGTTGAAATAGCCATGGCTCGTTAGCGAAACCGGGCAGGGCCGGTCGCATACGGCCCCGTAGCGAAGCGAAAGCGTGATCCCCTGCGCATCCTCGGACAGGTCGAACCGCGCGGTTGCGTTCAGTGCGCCGGGAAAGCCCTGATCGCCATCGGGGCTGTGCAGCCCGAGGGTCAGCGACAGCGGATGTTCCTGCACCTCCAGAACCGTCCAGATGCGCCTGTCAAAGCCCTCCGCGCCGCCGTGCAGCGTGTTCGCGCCGTCATTCGCATCCAGCAGGACGGTGCGCCCCTCCAGCACGAAGCGGGCGTTTGCGATGCGATTGGCATAGCGCCCGATCGACGCGCCAAGAAGGCTGCGCCCGGCCAGGTGCGCGGCGGGGTCGTCATGGCTCAGCAGGATGTTGGCCAGATGGCCGTGGCGGTCGGGGGTCTCGATCCGGTGCAGCGTGGCGCCGATGCTCAGCACCGTCACCGAGGCGCCGGAGGGCAGGGCAAGGCGGATCGCCTCGGCGCCGCCGGGCAGGGGGCGGCGGGTCACGCCCATGGCCCGCCCCCCGCCGGGCAATCCCGCCCGGCCTTGGGCCCCGCCCGTCGATATGCCCATGTCCGCACCGTTCACCCCCCGTTTCGCATGGTATAGCCCGCGCAGGGCGCAGCTCACCATGCAAATCGACGCCTGCCTTCGGGGTGCGACCTATGGCGCGGCCTGCCCGTCCGCTCTGGACAAGGCCCCCGGCGCCTGAAATCCTATGCCCATGCGGCAAGGTGCCGTGGAATTGCGAGATGGCATGATCGATTTCCAGAACCCGCTTCTGCGCCCCCTCTGGGTGCGGATCCTGATCGTGGCGGTCCCGCTGATCCTGTCGGCGACGGCCTTTTCGACGGGCTGGGTGTTTCTTGGCGCCCCGCTCGGGCTTGTGGGCGGCTTCGTCTTTCGCCGGCTGTTCCTGCCCTGATTACGCAGGGTCCGGCCCGCGCGCCGGCAGATCGCGGCCGAGCGTGTAGAATTCGTCATTGGGCCGCAGCGAGGCCATGTTGGCGATCCGGTTCGACATCCCAAAGAAGGCTGAGATCGCGCCGATATCCCAGATGTCCTCATCGGTGAAGCCGTGCCCGCGCAGGGCCGCGTGATCGCTGCCCTCCACCGCCCAGGCGGAAAGCGAGACCTTCATGGCATAGTCGAGCATGGCCCGCTGGCGCGGGGGGATGTCGGCCTTGCGATAGTTGATCGCCACCTGATCCGCGATCAGCGGATCTTTCGCGCGGATCCGCAGGATCGCCCCATGCGCAACGACGCAATACTGGCACTGATTGGCATTGCTGGTGGCAACCACGATCATCTCGCGCTCGGCCTTGGTCAGGTTGCCGGGCTTTTCCATCAGCGCATCGTGATAGGCGAAGAAGGCCCGAAATTCGTCCGGGCGGTGGGCCAGGGCCAGAAACACATTCGGCACGAAGCCAGACTTTTCCTGCACCGCGACGATCCGGTCCCGGATGTCCTGCGGCAGGCTGGCCAGATCGGGCACGGGAAAGCGGCTGATGGGATGGGTCGACATGGGGCCTCCTCTTCGGTCGGGTCCGCCCCCGTTTTCCTGCGGGGGATGCGGGGGGTCCGATAGGGATACCCCGATCCCGCCCGTCCTGTCAGGCCTTTTCGCGCCCTAGCCCCAGGTCGGGTGGAACCGCCCCGCGGGGCTGGGCGTGAAGATCTCGCAGCCATCGGCGGTGACGCCCACGGAATGCTCGAACTGGGCCGAAAGGGACTTGTCGCGCGTGACCGCGGTCCAGTCATCGGCGAGCACCTTGGTTTCCGGACGGCCAAGGTTCACCATCGGCTCGATGGTGAAGAACATGCCCTCTTCCAGAACGGGGCCCGAACCCGCGCGGCCATAATGCAGAACGTTCGGCGGCGCATGGAACACGCGGCCAAGGCCGTGGCCGCAGAAATCGCGCACCACGCTCATGCGGTGGCCTTCGACGAATTGCTGGATCGCGTGGCCGATATCGCCGAAGGTATTGCCCGGGCGCACCATCTCGATCCCGCGCATCAGCGCGTCATGCGTGACCTGGATCAGCCGCTCGGCCTTGCGCGACAGGTTGCCCGCCACATACATGCGCGAGGTATCGCCGAACCAGCCGTCAAGGATCACCGTCACGTCGATATTCAGGATGTCGCCGTCCCTCAGCACCTTCGCGCCCGGAATGCCGTGGCAGACCACATGGTTCACGCTGATGCAGGACGCATGCTGATAGCCGCGATAGCCGATGGTGGCCGATGTCGCGCCCAGTTCCCCGACCCGGTTGCGGATGAAATCGTCCAGCACGGCCGTGGTGACGCCGGGTTCCACCAGCGGCGCAACCTCGTCAAGGATCCGCGCGGCCAGATGGCCCGCGGCCTGCATGCCCTCGAAATCTGCCGCATCGTGGATGCGGATGCCGTCTTTGGTCAGGCGGCCACGGTTGTCGTCCACGGTCAATCTCCTGCGCTTGCGGGCCCTAGATAGTCACAAATCGCCGCCTTGGCCAGTGCCGGGCTTTTCGTGCCCTGCCGCAGGCAATATAGGGGATGTGTAACAGGAGACTGCCATGCCCAACCCCACCGCCGCGATCCTCATCATCGGAGATGAGATCCTGACCGGCCGCACGCGCGAGGGAAATGCCCATTACCTTGCCGGGGAACTGGCGAAAGCCGGCATAGACCTGCGGGAAGTCCGCATCGTCGGCGACGTGCATGCAACCATCGTGGCGGCGGTCAGGGAATTGTCGGGGGGGCATGACCATCTGTTCACCTCGGGGGGGATCGGGTCCACGCATGACGATATTACCGCCGATGCCGTGGCCGAGGCTTTCGGCGCCGAGATCGGCGTGCGCGAAGATGCCCGCGCGATCCTTGCCGCGCACTACGCCGCCCGCAACACCGAGTTCAACGCGGCGCGCCTGCGCATGGCCCGCATCCCCGAGGGCGCGCGGCTGATCGAGAACCCGGTATCCGCCGCGCCGGGGTTCTCCATCGGCAACTGTCATGTGATGGCCGGAGTTCCCGGCATCTTTCAGGCCATGGTCGCCTCGGTCCTGCCCGGCCTGAGTGGCGGGCTGCCGCTGGTCAGCGCAAGCTGGCGCGTGATGGTGCCCGAGGCGTCCCTTGCCGCGGAACTGGGGCAGATCGCCGGGGCCATGCCGGATCTTTCGCTGGGCTCCTATCCCTTCGTGGCCGATGGCGCCTATGGCACCAACCTCGTGGTGCGCGGAACCGATCCTGCCCGCGTGGCCGAGGGGCTGGCCCGGCTGCGCGCCGCTTTTCCGGAAGGAGACTGATCGCATCATGTCCGAACATGCCCCGATCTTCGAGGTGATCGACACGACCTGGCCCGCCGCGCGGCATGAGATGGCGGGGGGGTTCAAGGTGCGCTTCGGCGCGGGCGGTGGCAGCCGCGCCAGTTGCGCCAGCCTTGAGGGGCCGCTCCACGCCGCCGATATCGCCGCGGCCGGGGGCGCCCACCGCCCGGCCGGGCAGGTGCCGAAATTCATGGTCCGCCCCGGAGAACAGGCGCTGGACGATGCGCTGCACCGGCGGGGCTACAGCCTGTTCGATCCGGTCACGATCTATGCCGCGCCGGTCGACCGGATCGCGGATGCCGTGCCCCCCGTGACGGCCTTCATGCATTGGCCACCGCTTCAGATCGTGCGCGACCTCTGGTCCGAGCTGGGCATCGGCCCCGCGCGCCAGGCCGTGATGGAGCGCGCGGCAGAGCCCCGGTCCGCGGTGCTGGGCCGCATGGGGGACAGGGCGGCGGGGGCCATGTTCGCCGCCATCCACGGCGATACGGCCATGCTGCACGCGCTTGTCATCCTGCCCGAGATGCGCCGCAAGGGGCTTGCCCGTGTAATGATCGTCGAGGCCGCGCAATGGGCGGCCGCGCAGGGTGCCGCGCGCATCGCCCTTGTTGTCACGCAGGCCAACCAGGCCGCAAACCCGCTTTACCGCAGCATGGGGTTTGAGGCGATCGGCGCCTATCATTATCGTCTGGCGCCCGGAGAGACCTCTTGATCCGCGGGCTTTTGCTGGCGCTTGCGCTATGCGCCGGGGGGGCGCAGGCTGCGCGTGCCTTCACGCCCGATCTGCCCGCCAATGCCGAACAGACCGCCGCCACCTCGAGCACAGGAGCGGCCTACCGGCTGCCGGTCGGCCCGTGGACCGCTTCGGATTTCGCGCGGCAGATGCTTGAGGGCGCGCGCACCGACCGCGCCTGGCGCCTTCCGGCCAACAGCCAGAGCCCGACGCAGATCCTTGTGCAACTGCGCGCGCAGATCGCCGCCGCGGGCTACGAGATCCTTTTCGAATGCGAGACCGATGCCTGTGGCGGGTTCGATTTCCGCTATGAGGCCGAGTTTCTGCCCGAGCCCGCGATGCATGTCGACCTGGGCGATTTCCGCTTTCTTTCGGCGCAGAAGGGGCAGGACTACCTGGCGCTGATGGTCAGCCGCTCGTCCGAATCGGGTTTCGTGCAACTGACGGAAGTGTCGGCAGGCCTGATGGCCCCCCCCGCGCCCACCGCGCCCGCGCCGGACGACCTGACCGCCGCGCCGGTGGCCGTGGGCGGCGGGGATCTGACGGCGGAACTGCTGGCACAGGGTCACGTCGCGCTCGACGATCTGACCTTCGAAAGCGGCGCGGATACGCTGGGCGGTGCGGAATTTGCCTCGCTCAGGGATCTGGCGGCCTTCCTGCACGCTACGCCGCAGGCGCGGGTCACGCTGGTCGGGCACACCGATCTGGAAGGCGGGCTGGCGGGCAATGTCGCGCTGTCGAAACGCCGCGCCGAGGCGGTGCGCAGGCGCCTGATCGAGGCGCATGGCATCGCGCCCGCGCAGATCGGGGCCGAGGGGGCGGGCTGGCTTGCCCCGCGCGCGTCGAACCTTACGCCCGAGGGGCGGATGCGCAACCGCAGGGTCGAGGTGATCCTGACCGCCGCACCCCAGGCCGAAGCCGGGGCGGAATAGGGCCGCTTACCAGTTGTCCGGGCCCTTGTCGGCGAAGGTTTCGGCCAGAAAGTCGATGAAGGCGCGAACCTTGGGCTGCGTGAAGCGACCCGGCGGATAGACTGCATAGATCCCCAGCGTTTCCATCGGCAGATCGGGGATCGCCTCTTCCACGAGGCCCTGTTTCATTGCATCGGCGTAAAGGAACGAGGGCAGATAGGCGATGCCCAGCCCCGCGATCGCCGCATGCAGCAGCGACTGGCCGTCATTCACCGTCAGCCATCCCGCCGAGCGGACCTGGCGCCGCTCGCCCGAGGGGGCGGTCAGCTTCCAGACATTGCCGTTCGACTGGTTCGAGTAATGCAGCAGCTTGTGCTCGTTCAGGTCGTCGATCTTCATCGGATGGCCGAAGCGCTGGAAATACGACGGAGAGGCAATCATCCGGCGCGAGGTTTCCGTCAGCTTGCGCGCGCGCAGGGTGCTGTCCTCAAGCTCTCCGACGCGGATGGCCATGTCGAACCCTTCTGAGATCAGTTCGACATAGCGGTTGTTGAGCACCATGTTGACCGTGATTTCGGGATATTCCTGCAGGAAATCGCCCAGCACCGGAGATAGCAGGTTGACGCCGAAATCCGTCGCCACCGAGATCCGCAAAAGCCCCGACGGCGCGCTTTGCATCGAGGTGACAAGCGCGTCGGCCTCGCCCGCGTCGTTCAGGACGCGCCGCGCCCGGTCATAATAGGCCAGGCCGATCTCGGTCGGCGAAACCCGCCGCGTGGTGCGGTTCAGAAGGCGCGCGCCCAGACGTGCCTCAAGCGCGGAGACATGCTTGGACACGGCGGATTTGGAAATCCCCATCTTCTTGGCAGCATCGGTGAAGCCGCCTTGATCCACGACCGTGGCGAAGGCCTCCATCTCTGTCAGGCGATCCATTGTAAGACCTTTGTCAACATTTAAGCAGCTTCCCAAGGTATCGGCGGCAAATCAGGCGCAATTGGGGCCGGGGCCGGACAATACCGGGGAATTCGCGGGCCTTGTCCCGAATGAGGCAACAGCCCGGCGAGCGTCGTCGAAGGGAGAAATGACGCGGCGTTTGGCGTGACACGGCCCGACCGGCGCGCCACATTGCCACCAGCCAGGGAGGATCGAATGCACCCTTATCCCCATATGTTGTCGCCTCTTGCCTTGGGGCATGTCACGCTGAAGAACCGGGTTCTGATGGGCTCCATGCATACCAACCTGGAAGAGACGGGGGACTGGAACCGGGTGGCCGAGTTCTATGCCGCGCGGGCACGGGGGGGCGTGGCGCTGATGGTCACCGGGGGCATGGCGCCCAACCGTGAGGGCGGGGTGTTTCCCGGTGCGGCGGGCCTGTTCACCGATGCGGACATGGCAAACCACCGTCTTGTCACCGACCGCGTGCACAAGGCGGGCGGGCTGATCGCCATGCAGATCCTGCATGCGGGGCGCTATGCCTACGGGCCCGATTGCGTTTCGGCCTCGGCGGTCAAATCCCCGATTTCGCCTTTCGTTCCGAAGGAGCTGGACGAAGAGGGGATCGAAAAGCAGATCGCCGATATCGTCACCGCCGCGACGCGCGCCCGCGACGCAGGCTATGACGGGGTCGAGGTGATGGGCTCGGAGGGGTATTTCCTGAACCAGTTCCTCGTGCGCCATGTCAACAAGCGCACCGACCGCTGGGGCGGCGCCTACGAAAACCGCATGCGCCTGCCGGTCGAGGTGGTGCGCCGCGTGCGCGCGGCCGTGGGGCCGGATTTCATCGTGATCTACCGCATCTCGCTGATCGACCTTGTTCCCGACGGATCGAGCTGGGACGAGGTGGTCACGCTGGCCCGCGCGATCGAGGCGGCGGGGGCGAGCCTGCTCAATACCGGAATCGGCTGGCACGAGGCGCGCGTGCCCACCATCGCCACTTCCGTGCCGCGCGCGGCCTTCGCCTGGCTGACGGCGCGGCTGCGCCCCGAGGTGGGTATTCCGGTCATCACCTCGAACCGGATCAACACGCCCGACCTGGCCGAGGATATCCTGGCGCGGGGGCAGGCGGATATGGTCTCGATGGCGCGGCCGTTCCTTGCGGACCCGGATTTCGTGGCAAAGGCCGCATCGGGCCGCGCGGACGAGATCGCGCCCTGCATCGCCTGCAACCAGGCCTGCCTTGACCACACATTCCAGGGCAAGATTTCAAGCTGCCTTGTCAATCCGCGCGCGGGCTTCGAGACCGAACTGGAGATCGTGCCCGCCGCCGCCCCGCGCAGCGTTGCCGTCGTGGGGGCCGGCCCCGCCGGCATGAGCGCCGCGATCACCGCCGCGATGCGCGGCCACCGGGTCACGCTGTTCGACCGCGCCGCGCAGATCGGCGGGCAGTTGACCATGGCGCGGGTCATTCCCGGCAAGGAAGAGTTCCACGGCCTGACGGACTGGTTCGCCACCATGCTGGAGCGCAGCGGCGTCACGCTGCGTCTGGGCGAAACGGCCGATGTCGCGCAGCTTGACGGGTTCGACGAGGTGATCGTCGCCACCGGTGTTGCGCCGCGCGATCCCGCGATCCCGGCAAGCGGCGGGCAGGTCGTGTCCTATATCGACATCCTGACCGGGGCGGTTACTGCCGGGCCGCGCGTGGCGGTCATCGGTGCGGGCGGCATCGGTTTCGACGTGGCCGAATTCCTGACCCAGTCCGGCGAAAGCCCGACCCTGCATCCCGCGGAATGGAGGCGCGAATGGGGCGTGGGCGATCCCGCGCAGACGCCGGGCGGCCTGACCCCGCCGCAGCCCGAGGCGCCGGCACGGCAGGTGACGCTTTTGCAGCGAAAGCCCGGCAAGCCCGGAAAGACGCTTGGCAAGACCACCGGCTGGATCCATCGCGCGGCCCTTGCGGCGAAGGGCGTGAAGATGATCGGCGGGGGGGATTACGAATGCATCCCCGCCGCGGGGCCGCCTGGCGAGGCGTAGCCGGAGACCCGATCGAGATCGATC
>CALMEG010000077.1 GCA_937863185.1 uncultured Paracoccaceae bacterium
CCCCTGGAAGGCCACAAGCTCGTCGAACACGTCGGGGCGGTTCAGGGGATAATGCAGGCGGAAACCCCCCACGCCGGGCAGGGGCGCATGTTCGGGAACACGGTCGCGTGCCTCGCGCTCGTAGATGAAATCGTCGGTGTCGAAGGCCATCAGTTGCGACTGGTCGCCCGTCACCTCGTAGATCAGCACCGGGTCCTTGAACAGCCAGCCCATGTGGAAGGCATGCATGCGGAAGCGGCTTGCCTCGGTGTCGGCCCAGCGGGCGCGCTCGGGGTTGAAACGGATCAGGCGGTAATCGTCATAGGTCAGATCGTCCAGAAAGCTTTTGGGCTGTTCGGCGTGCTGCGGTTCGCGTGCGGCAAGTGCGCGCATCTCCTCGGCCAGAATGTCGAACGAGAATTGCTGCGTTGCGGCAATAGAGGCTGCGGGTGCGGCAGGTGCCGGCGCGGCCGCTTCCTGGGCGCGGGCCACACGCGGCAGCGCAGTGGCGCCCAGCAGCATGGCCCCCGCGGACAGGCCCGCAAGCAGGCTGCGGCGGGTCATTTCAGGAGCGGTGGTAGAACAAGCTGCGCGCATCTATTTTCCAAGTTATCCCAGACAGTTCCGGCCAATATGTCAGACCGGTGGACGGCGATCCATAGCCACAGCTTAGGCATTCTTGCAAGTCCGCTATGAGGCCGGGGCGCTCAAACGCGCGTTACAGGCGCGCGATCTGCGCTTTGTTGCCGAGAGCGGCGCCCGAAAGGCGCGGGAATGTGCCGCTTTGCGCTTGGCGCGGAATTATGTTGCCAGATTGTTTTGCATCCGCAGCATCGAGGATGGTGGCCGCAAGACCCGAATTGCCACGGTGGGCCGTTTTCGCGGGGCCGGTGTCGCGAATCGGTCCCGTTTGTCTTGACACCCCAAAGGCGTTGAACCAGTTAGGTAATACCCGCGCCGAAGGCCTCGCTTCCTGATCGCACGCGCCCGAAGGCCCGCATTCGAACGGACCAGAGAAAACGCATGTCGCCAGCCCTTATCGCCGCCCTTCCGTTTTTGGGATCCCTGCTTCCCGCATTGCTGATCCGCACCGGACGCAGTCATGCCGCCATTTCCGCGGGCGTGATCAGCGGGCTTGCGCTGTTGGGGCTTTTGCTGAACGCCCCGGCCATCCTGCGCGGAGAGGTGATCACGGCGCGGTTCGACTGGCTGCCATGGCTGGGGCTGAACGCGAATTTCATGATCGACGGGCTGGGGCTTCTGTTCGCCTCGCTGATCCTGGGCATCGGGCTGCTGATCATTCTTTACGCCCGGTTCTACCTGTCCAAGGACGATCCGGTCGGCCAGTTCTACACCTACCTACTGCTGTTCCAGGGCGCGATGGTCGGCATCGTGCTTTCCGACAACATCCTGCTTTTGCTGATTTTCTGGGAGCTGACCTCACTGTCTTCCTTCTTGCTGATCGGCTACTGGAAGCACCTCCCCGAAGGGCGGCAGGGCGCGCGCATGGCGCTGACGGTGACGGGCCTTGGCGGGCTTTCGATGATTGCGGGGATGCTGATCCTGGGCAATATCGCGGGCAGCTACGACATCAGCGCGATCCTGCAATCGAAAGAGGCGATCCAGGCCTCGCCCTATTACCTGCCCGCGCTGATCCTGATCCTTGGCGGCGCCTTCACCAAATCGGCGCAGTTCCCGTTCCATTTCTGGCTGCCCCACGCGATGGCGGCGCCCACGCCGGTTTCGGCCTATCTGCATTCGGCCACCATGGTGAAGGCGGGGCTTTTCCTCATGGCGCGCCTGTGGCCGGTGCTGTCGGGCACGCCCGAATGGTTCTACATCGTCGCCACGACGGGCCTTGTGACCATGCTGGTGGGCGCCAAGATCGCGATCTTCAAGGACGATCTGAAGGCGCTTCTGGCCTTTTCGACGGTCTCGCATCTGGGGCTGATCACCTTCCTTCTGGGGCTGGGAACCGAGGCGGGCGCGGTCGCGGCGGTGTTTCACATCATCAATCATGCCACCTTCAAGGCCGCCCTGTTCATGAGCGCGGGGATCGTGGACCATGAAACCCATACCCGCGACATCAAGCGCCTTGGCGGGCTGCGCCACCTGATGCCGGTGACCTTCACCATCGCCACCGTCGCGGCGCTGTCGATGGCGGGGATTCCGCTGCTGAACGGGTTTTTGTCGAAAGAGATGATGCTGGAAGAGGCCTCGCATACGCTCTGGGCGGGCAACGGCTGGATCGTGCCGGCGCTTGCGGCCATTGCCGCGCTGTTCTCGGCCACCTATTCGTTCCGCTATATCGCGCATGCCTTCCTTGGTCCGGTGCGCGACGACTATCCGCACAAGCCCCACGATCCGGGCTTCGGCATGTGGGCCGCGCCGGCCTTCCTTGTCGTGCTGGTGGTGGCGATCGGCATCATGCCGATGACCTTCGCGGGCCCGATCCTGGAGGCGGCGGCCAATGCGGTCGTGGGGGGCGGGCTGCACATGCATCCGGTCAAGCTGTGGCACGGGTTCACGCCCGCGCTGTGGATGTCGGTCTTTGCGGTGGTGGGCGGCCTTGTGGTGCTTGGCCAGCACCGGCGGCTGGAGGCGCTGTGGCTTGCCACCCCGCGCCCCGAGGCGAAGGCTGTCTTCGACGCGCTGGTCGGGGCCTGCGTGCGCGGTGCCACGCGCTTCACCTCGGCGCTGCATAACGGGTCGATGGCGCGCTACCTGCTGATCTTCGTGCTGGCCGCGCTGGCCGCGGGGATCTGGGCCTGGACGACCGGAGAGCAGGGGCCGCCGACCCGTGCGATGCTGCCGATCACGCCGGTCGCGGCCGCGGCCTGGGTGACGCTGCTGGTGGCGACGGGCTGCGTGGTGGCCTATCACCGCAACCGCCTACTGGCGCTTGTGCTGATCTCGATCGTCGGGCTGATCGTGTCGCTGAGCTTCGTGTATCTCTCGGCCCCCGACCTTGCGCTGACGCAGATCTCGGTCGAGGTGGTCACCGCGGTCCTGATGCTGCTGGCGCTGAATTTCCTGCCCAAGATCACCCAGCCCGAAACCCGGCTGATCAAGCGCCGCTTCGATGCGCTGGTTGCCGTGGCGGGCGGGCTTGGAACCGGCCTGCTGATCTATGCGCTGATGGTGCGCGACTTCGCCTTCCCGACGATGTCGGAATACCACCTGGCCAACAGCTACAAGCTGGGCGGCGGCACCAATGTGGTCAACGTGATCCTGGTGGACTTCCGCGGCTACGATACGTTCGGCGAGGTCATCGTGCTCGGCATCGCCGCGCTTGTCATCTTCGCGCTGACCGAGGCGCTGCTGACCGGCGCCTCGTCGCGCAAGCTGATCGCCTGGCGCCCCGATGTCGCGCGCGCGGGCGACAAGCACCCGCTGATGCTTCTGGTGGCGACGCGGGTGATGATGCCCATCGCGCTGATGATGGCGGTCTTCATCTTCCTGCGCGGCCACAACCTGCCCGGCGGCGGCTTCATCGCGGGGCTGGTGGCGGCGATCGCGCTGGTGATGCAATACATGGCCTCGGGCTTTGCCTGGACCCAGGCGCGCCAGAAGGTCTATTACCATGTGCTGATCGCGCTGGGCGTGCTGGCGGCGGGCATTACCGGCATCGGCGCGCTGTTCAACGGCCTGCCGTTCCTGACCTCGGATTTCGGCTATTTCCGCATCCCGCCCTTCGAGAAGTTCGAACTCGCCACGGCGATGGGTTTTGACCTTGGCGTGTTCCTTGGTGTCGTCGGTTCGGTGATGCTGGCGCTTGGCGGGCTGTCGCGGCTGGCACGGCGCGCGGCCGTCGGGGACGAGGGGTTCCACGTCGTGGCCGAGAAACCCGAAGCGCGCGAGATGGCGGGGCATGTCCCGCGCGAGGTGGGCCTTGCGGGGGCCATGCTGCGACGGCAACGCAAAGACGGTTCCGAGGAGGGCATCTGATGGAAGCGCTGGTAGCAAGCGCCATCGGCGTGATGACGGCGGCGGGGATCTATCTGATCCTGCGCCTGCGGACCTTCCCGGTGGTTCTGGGCATGGCGATGCTGTCCTATGCCGTGAACGTGTTTCTGTTCGCCACCGGGCGGCTGGCGGTGAACATGCCGCCGATCCTCGATCACCTGGGCGAGGCGACGCCGGGCTATACCGATCCGATCCCGCAGGCGCTCGTGCTGACCGCCATCGTGATTTCGTTCGGGATGACGGCGGTGGTCGTGATGCTGTCGCTTGGCGCTTTCATCGAGGCAGGCAATGACCGCATCGACCTCGGGGACGAGGAGAGCGAATCGTGAATCACTGGATCATTGCGCCGGTCGTCCTGCCGGCATTCCTTGCCCCGCTGATCGTGTTGTGGATGCGCTATGACCTGCGCACCCAGCGCATCTTCTCGGTCGCGGGGATGGTCGCGCTGCTGGCGGTCACGATCAAGCTGATGGTGGATGCATCGTCCGGCGCGCCCGAGGTTTATCGCCTCGGCAACTGGGAGGCGCCTTTCGGCATCGTCTTGGTGCTTGACCGCCTGTCGGCGCTGATGCTGGTGCTGAATGCCGCGCTTGGCCTTGCGGTGGTACTCTATGCGCTCGGCTCCGGCTGGGACCGCCGCGGCTGGCATTTCCATTCGCTGATGCAGTTCCAGATGATGGGCATCAACGGCGCGTTCCTGACGGGCGATGCGTTCAACCTGTTCGTGTTCTTCGAGGTCCTGCTGATCGCCTCTTACGGGCTGATGATCCATTCGGGCGGCGAGGCGCGGCTGAAGGCGGGCGTGCAATATGTTGTCTACAACCTTGCGGGATCGACCCTGTTCCTGTTCGCGCTTGGCACGATCTATTCGGTGACGGGATCGCTGAGCATGGCGGACCTGGCGCAGAAGGTCGCCGTGATGCCGGCGGCGGAAACCGGGCTGATCCGGGTGGGCGCGATCCTTCTGATGCTGGTCTTCGCGGTGAAGGCCGCGCTGGTGCCGCTGCAATTCTGGCTGCCGGCCACCTATGTGAACGCGCCGGGGCCGGTCGCCGCGCTGTTCGCCATCATGACCAAGGTCGGGGTCTATGCGATCGTTCGGGTCTATACGCTGGTCTTCCCCGAGGGCGGCACGATCGGTGGGCTGGCCTCCGAGGTGCTGATGCCCGCGGCGCTGCTGTCGCTGGTCATCGGCATGGTGGGGGTTCTGGGCGCGCGCGATCTGGGGCGGCTCGTGGCCTATTCGGTGATCGGCTCGGTCGGCACGATGATGCTGGCCTTCGCGCAGTTCGATCAGGCGGCAACCGGCGCGGGGCTTTACTACATGGTGCATTCGACCTTCGCCGCGGCCGCGCTGTTCCTTGTGGCCGATCTGGCGAAGGAACGCCGCGGCGCGCCCGGCCTTGCGCTGATCCCCGCGCCGCCGATCGCGGCGAACGGGCTGATCGCGTCGATGTTCTTTGCCGGGGCCATCGCCATGGCGGGGGTGCCGCCGCTGGCGGGGTTTCTGGGGAAGCTGATGATTCTGGACGGGACGCGCGGGCAATGGCTGATCTGGGTTACGATCCTCGTGACCTCGCTGATCGCCATCGTCGGGTTCAGCCGCGCCGGCTCGATCGTCTTCTGGAAGGCCTACGCCACCGGGGGCGACCGGGCGCCGGTGCCCGAGGCCCCCTCGCAGGGGCTGGCCTTCACGGCGGCCGGGGGGCTTCTGGCGGTGCTCGCCGCGCTGACGGTCTTTGCGGGCCCCGCCTCGCACTGGCTGCAAGGCACAGCTGCGCAGATCCACCATCCGCAGGCCTATATCGACGCGGTGATGGAGGGCGCGGCCGAGCGCGCCGCAAACGCGACCTCGGGGCATGACGATCACGACGCGGACGAAGCCGCGCATGAGGGGGGTGACGCGCCCCCCGCCGCGCAAAGCGAAACCGGGCACTAGGGCGGAGGGCACATGCTGAAACGGATCTTCCCGCACCCCTATCTTACCACGCTGCTGACGGCGGTCTGGCTGATGCTGGCCAATGCCTATACGCCGACATCGCTGGCCTTCGGGCTGCTGCTGGGCATCGTGATTCCGATGCTGACGGCACCTTACTGGGTCGACCGGCCCAGCATCCGCAACCCCGCGATGATCGTCGAATATATCGCGGTGGTCCTTTACGACATCGTCGTGGCCAATATCACGGTGGCGCGGATCGTGCTGTTCATGCGCAACGAGAACATGCGCCCGGCCTGGATCACCGTGCCGCTGGAACTCAGCTCGCCCGAGGCGATCACCGTCCTTGCGGGAACCATCACCATGACCCCCGGCACCCTGAGCGCCGAACTCGCCGCCGACGGGCACAGCCTTCTGGTCCATTGCCTGCACGCGCCCGAACCCGACAGCGTGCGCGACGAGATCAAGCACCGCTACGAGCGCCGCCTGAAGGAGATTTTCGAATGATCACCTATGCGCTGATGTTCGCGATCGCCTGCTTTACCCTGGCGCTCCTGTTCAATCTCTACCGCGTGGTGCATGCCCCCGGCGTGACCGACCGCCTGCTTGCGCTCGATACGATGGTGATCAACACCATCGCGCTTCTGGTGCTGTTCGGGATCGCCGAGAATACGGCGATATTCTTCGAGGCGTCGGTGCTGTTTGCCATGGTCGGCTTCGTCTCGACCGTCGCCTATGCCAAGTTCATCCTGCGCGGCGATATCATCGAGTGAGGGAATGATGGAACTTTTCTGGGAAATCGTCATCTCGGCGCTCATGGTCATCGGGGGGGTGTTCGGCCTTGTCGGATCTTATGGCCTGGTGAAACTGCCCGACCCGATGACGCGGCTGCACGCACCAACCAAGGCCACGACCGTGGGGGTCGGCAGCGTGCTGATCGCCTCGATGCTCTATTTCGCGGTGTTCCGCGATGATCTCAGCCTGCACGAGCTGATGATCACGCTGTTCCTGTTCCTGACCGCCCCGATCACCGCGCATTTCATCGCCAAGGCGAACATGCATCGTGACTGGAAGGCGGAAGACCTTCCGCGCCCCCAGGGCGACGGGCAATGGGCGATCTATGAAATCGACTCGGACACTTCGGCGGAAGAACTCGACGAGGCCGAAGAGGCGGAAAGCTGAGCGCGAACCGTCCGAAGCCGGGGGCTTCGCGCCCCCGGACCCCCGCGGGATATTTGTGCGAAGATGAAGCGCAGGGCTTTCACCTTTGAAAAAATATCCCCGCCGGAGGCAAGCTGCGGCGGGGCTTGACGGTTCGGTTGGCCAGGGCGCTTCAGATCAGCCCGGCATGCTTCATGGCCGCGTCGATCTGGGTTTTGGTGCTGTCGAGAAGCTCGGTCAGCGGCAAGCGCACCTCGGCAGTACATTTGCCAAGTTGCGACAAGGCGTATTTCGCGCCGGCAACGCCGGGTTCCACGAAGATCGCGGTATGAAGCGGCATCAGGCGGTCCTGATACTCCAGTGCCTTGGCATAATTGCCCTGCAGCGTCGCTTCCTGAAATTCGGCGCAGAGGCGGGGGGCCACATTCGCGGTGACCGAGATGCAGCCCACGCCGCCATGGGCGTTGAAGCCGAGCGCGGTTGCGTCTTCGCCGGAAAGTTGGACGAAATCCTTGCCGCAGGCCTCGCGCTGCTGGCTCACCCGCTCGATCTTGCCGGTGGCGTCCTTGACGCCGATGATGCGTGCAAGCTGCGCAAGCGTGCCCATGGTTTCGGGCGTCATGTCGATGACGGACCGGCCGGGGATGTTGTAGATGATGATCGGCAGGTTGCAGGCATCGTGCATCGCGGTGAAATGCGCCAGCATCCCGCGTTGCGTCGGCTTGTTGTAATAGGGGGTCACCACAAGCGCCGCGTCCGCCCCGGCAGCCTCGGCGTGGCGGATCAGCCTGATCCCCTCGGTGGTCGAGTTCGACCCCGCCCCGGCGATGACCGGAATGCGGCCCGCCGCGGCCTTCACCACCTCGGAGACGACCTGCATATGTTCGTCATGGCTCAGCGTGGGGCTTTCGCCGGTCGTGCCCACCGGCACGAGGCCGTGACTGCCTTCGGCGACATGCCACTCCACAAGCTTCTTGAGCGCGTCCAGATCCAGCTTGCCGTCCTTGAACGGCGTGATCAGCGCGGGAAAGGACCCTTTGAACATGACACGCTCCTTGCGTCGGGGCGGATTCGCCCGGTGGAAATCGCGCGGACCATAGGCGAGGCGCAGGCGCTTGCCAAGTTTGTGAATTGCATGACATGCCGGGGGCAGGCAGGAAGAGGGAAACCGGTGCAGGCGGGGCAATGATACGCAGGCTTCTAAAATCGGCGGCCTTGGCCGCGATCGTCGTTACATGGACGGCGCCAGGGGCCTTGGCCGAAGATGCCGCGGGCCTTGCGCTGGCCTTGCAGGCAGTGGCGCAGAAGGACTGGGCCGGGGCGGAAAGCGCCGCCCGCACGGCCGGGCCCCTGGCCTTCGACATCGTGGAATGGCACCGCCTGCGGGCCGGGGAGGGGGCCTTTCCTGCCTATGCCGATTTTGCCGCCCGCCGCGCCGACTGGCCGGGAATGGAGTTGTTGCGCCGCCGGGGCGAGGCAAAGCTGGACGGGGCCGCGCCCGATCGGGTGATCGCGTATTTCAAGGGTATGGCGCCCCAGACCGGAACCGGCGCGCTGGCGCTGGTGGCCGCCCATGAGGCGCGCGGCGAAGGCGCGCAGGCCGCCGCCGCGGCCGAGGCCGCCTGGCGCAATCTTGACCTGAACGAGGCCGATCAGGAGGCGTTCCTGACGCGCTATGGCCGGCATGTCGCGCCCCATCACGGCGGGCGGATGGCGGCGATGCTCGATCTCGGGCGGCGCGAACAGGCGCGTCGGATGCTTGACCATGTCACGCCGGGAACCAAGGCCGTGGCCGAGGCGCGGCTGGCGCTTCAGGCCAACGGGTCGGGGGTGGATGCCCGTATCGCCGCCGTGCCGGAGCGGATGATGGGATCGGCCGGGCTGGCGCTTGACCGGGCGAAATGGCGTTGGCGCAACGGCGCCGAGGAGGGGGCGGCCGAGCTGATCCTTGAGCGCTCGGGCAACGCCGAAAGCCTGGGCCGGCCCGAGCTGTGGGCCGATCTGCGCGCGGCCCTTGCGCGACGGGATCTGCGCCGGGGCGATGCGCGCCGCGCCTACAAGATTGCCGCCCGCCATCGGCTGGGGCCGGAATTCGCCGGCGATTATGCCGATCTGGAATGGCTTGCGGGCTATGCCGCGCTGAAGCTTGGCGATGCGCCGACCGCGCTGACGCATTTCGATGCACTGATGGCGGCGGTGCAAAGCCCGATCAGCCTGTCGCGGGCCGGTTACTGGAAGGGCCGCGCGCTTGAGGTGATGGGCAAGGCCGATGCGGCGCAGGCCGCCTATCGCGCCGCCGCCGCCTATCAGACCGCGTTCTACGGGCTTCTGGCGGCCGAGCGTGCGGGGCAGGAAATCGATCCGGGGTTTGCCGTTCCGGCCCCCTTGCCGGACTGGCGCGGCGCGGGCTTCGTGCAATCGCCGGTGTTTCAGGCCGCGGTGCTGCTGCACGAGGCCGGTCAGCGCGACCTGGCGGATCGTTTCCTGCTGCACCTGTCCGAAACGCTTTCGGTCGACGATACGGCCCGTCTGGCGGGGCTGGCGCTGGAATGGGACGAGCCCTATCTGGCCCTGCGCCTTGGCAAGCGCGCGGCGGAATCGGGGGCGATGCTGGTTTCCGCCTATTACCCGCTGTCGGGGATCGGGGGCGCCGATCTTGGTGTTCCGGGCGAGCTTGCCCTGGCCATCGCGCGCCGGGAAAGCGAGTTCGACCCCTCGGTCGTGTCGCCTGCCGGTGCGCGCGGGCTGATGCAGCTTATGCCCGGCACGGCAAAGCTGATGGCCGAGCGGCTGTCGCTGGCCTATGAGCCCGGCAAGCTGACCACCGATCCGGTCTATAACGCGCGGCTTGGCACGGCCTATCTGTCGGTCCTGCGCGAAGAGTTCGGCCCCTCTCCGGTGCTGGTGGCGGCGGGCTACAATGCCGGTCCGGGGCGGCCCCGCCGCTGGATCGAGGAGATGGGCGATCCGCGCCAGCCAAGTGTCGATGTGGTGGACTGGATCGAGATGATCCCGTTCAGCGAAACCCGCAACTATGTCATGCGGGTGTCCGAAAGCCTGCCGGTCTATCGCGCGCGTCTGGGGCGGGCGGACAAGGGGGCGCTGCGCTTCAGCGCCGAGTTGCGCGGCCTCGATCCCGCGCGCTGAGTGCGCTTAGCCCGATGCGGGCAGGGTGCCCCGGCTCATGTGCCGCTTGCGGCCGTGGCCCGGCGCGCGGCTGACGGCGAAGCCCGCATCGGCAAGCGCGCGGCGCACGAAGCCTGCCGCGGTATAGGTGGCAAAGCTGCCCCCCGGCGCAGTGTGGCGCGCGACCTCGGCCATCAGTTCCGGCCCCCACAGCTCGGGGTTGCGGGCGGGTGAAAAGCCGTCGAGATACCAGGCATCGGCCAGCCCGGACCAGCCGGGAAGGGTTTCGCGCGCATCGCCGATGATGACCTCTGCCTCGATCGGGCCAAGCGAAAAGCGCCGCGCGCCCGCTTCCCATGCCGCAAGGAAGGGGGCGGCGATGGCAGCGGCCTCGGGGAAGGCCTGCAAGGCGCGCGCGATATCGGGCGCGGCAAGGGGGAAGGCCTCGAAACTGGTATAGCGGAGCGGGATGTCGCCCGCCGCAATGCGCGTGGCCAGAAGGTTCAGCCCGGTGCCGAAGCCCAGCTCGGCGATGTGAAAGCCGGGGCGCAGCCGCGCGGGCAGGTCATTGCCCGCGATAAACACATGGCGCGTCTCGGCCAGCCCGTCGGCAAGGCTGAAATAGGGATCCTCGAACCGGGTCGAGACGGGGATGGTCCCGTCGCGCCAGGAAAGGTCCGGCTTGCTCTGGTCTGTGTCGTGCATTGGCGGTAGGTAGCCCCTGGATCCGCGCGGACCATGACGAAGGAGGCCGGCGATGGCAACGGGCAATCGGATCGAGGTGACGGTGCGGGGCGGCGGCGTCTTCGGCCTGGCCTGCGCGTTCATGCTGGCGCGGCGTGGCGCCCGGTTGCGCCTGATCGAGGAGGATCGGATCGGCGCGGGGGCCTCGGGCGGACATGTGGGGGCGCTTTCGCCGCATGTTCCCGAACAGTGGAATCTGAAAAAGCAGTTCCAGCTGGAAAGCCTGCTGATGGCCGAGGGGTTCTGGGCCGATGTCGCGGCGGTCGGGGGCGGGGATGCGGGATATGCCCGGATCGGCCGGCTTCAGCCGCTTGCGGGCGATGCGGAGGTGGCGCCGGCCGGGGCGCGCGCGCTTGGCGCCGCAGGGCATTGGGGCGATCACGCGGTCTGGCGCGTGGCCGATCGCAGCGCCTTCGGCGCGTTCGCGCCGCACTCGGCCTCGGGCCGGGTGATCCATGACACGCTGAGCGCGCGGGCCAGCCCGCGCCGGGCGGGGGCGGCGCTTCTGGCGGCGCTGCGCGCCCTTGGCGCCGAGATCGTGCTGAGCGACGGACCCGAGGAAGGGGCCGTGCTGCACGCGACCGGTGTGGCGGGGCTGGCCGCGCTGTCGGATGCCTTCGCCCGTCCGATGGGCAACGGGGTGAAGGGCCAGTCGGCCCTGATGCGCCATGATGCGGGGGCGGGGGCGCCGCAGATCTATGCCGAGGGGCTGCATATCGTGCCCCATGCGGATGGAACCGTTGCCATCGGCTCGACCTCCGAGCGGGATTACGACGCCCCTGACACCACCGATGCGCAGCTTGAGGCGCTGATCGCGCGCGCCCGCGCGGTCTGTGCCCCGCTGCGCGATGCCGAGGTGATCGACCGTTGGGCGGGGTTGCGCCCGCGCGCGCCAAGCCGCGCCCCGATGCTGGGCGCATGGCCCGGTCGGCCCGGCCATTTCATCGCCAATGGCGGCTTCAAGATCGGGTTTGGGATGGCGCCGAAGGTGGCCGAGGTCATGGCCGACCTGATCCTTGAGGGGCAGGACGACATCCCCGCGGGCTTTCGCGTCGAGGATAACCTGTAGCCCTACCAGCGCTTCAGCGCGGCTTCGTCGGCATCCTTCGCGGCGACCCAGCTTTCGCCTTCGGGGCCGATCTCCTTCTTCCAGAAGGGCGCGCGGGATTTGAGGTAATCCATCAGGAACTCGGCCGCGGCGAAGGCATCGGCGCGGTGGCGCGCGGCGGTGGCGACCATCATGATCGTCTCGCCCACGGTCAGGCGGCCGTAACGGTGGATCACCAGCGCATCGGCCAGCGTCCAGCGCGCCATCGCCTCTTGCGTGATGGCGGCGATGGCGCGTTCGGTCATCGCCGGGTAATGCTCGATCTCAAGGGCCTGCATCCGGCCGCTGTCATCGCGCACGAGGCCCGCGAAGGTGACGACGGCCCCGACATCGCTGCGCCCCGCGCCGAAACCGGCGGCTTCCGCCCCAGGATCGAACGGGGCCTCTTGCACCGAGATGCGCATCTTTAGCCCCCGGTCATCGGCGGAAAGAAGGCGACCTCGCGCACGCCGGAAAGGGGCGCGTCGAAATCCGCAAGCTCCTGGTCCAGCGCCACGCGCAGCGCGGAAATGTCGGCGAAGGCCGCGGCATAGCGATCCTCGCGCGCGCGCAGCTCATCGACCAGCGCGGCAACGGTCGCGGCCTGGCTGTCCACCCGTTCGCGCGCCAGCCCGATCCGTTCGCGCACCCATGCAAAGTAAACAACGTCAATCATGAGGGTTGTCCTTCAGGAAAGGCAGTGCCTTGCGGAAATAGTCCCACCCGGTCAGCGCCGTCAGCACCGCGGCCACCCAGATCAGCGCAAGCCCGACATGGTTGGCCATGTCGGCCGGCGTCATCCCCGTGGGCAGGTCCCCTTCGCCCGCACGCGGCGCGCGGCCCTTTTCCAGAAAATCGAGCCCGGTTCCAAGGAACAGCGTGGCGATCGCCACCATCTGTGCGGTCGTCTTCCATTTCGCCAGGTAGGTGACCTTCAGCTTGCCCGCATCGGCCCCGATGAATTCGCGCAGCCCCGAGACGAAGACCTCGCGGAACAGGATCACCGTCGCGGGCAGGATCAGCCAG
>CALMEG010000078.1 GCA_937863185.1 uncultured Paracoccaceae bacterium
CCCCCCCCCCCGAGGGGGATCAGGTTGCGCGGGGCGGCCGCGCCGGCATCCCCGCCACGCTTGAGCATGTCGTTCACCTCGCCGTCGCGCATCGGCATCGGCTTGCCCTGCGGGCCAAGGAACCCGGTCACGCGGTTGATCGAGCTGACCAGATGATACCCGCGATCGGTCATGTCCATGCGCACCAGCACATAGCCCGGCATGATGCGCCGCTCGGACGTCACCTTCTTGCCGCGGCGGATCTCGATCACTTCTTCCGTGGGAACCAGAACCTCTTCGATCTGGTCCTCAAGGCCCTGATCGGCAACGGCCTGCTTGATCTGCTCGGCGACTTTCTTCTCGAAGTTCGAGAGAACGCTCACCGAATACCACCGCTTCGCCATGCTCGCCTCAGCCTCTTTCTCACCAACGCCCCGCGCCGGAATATTCCCTAAATTCAACGGGTTGCCCCGCCTCACCCAGAACAAAAAACAGCGCGCATACCGAATCGATGCACGCCGGTTCCAGAAAAGTCACGTCGCTTTACCGCCCAATTCACCGGATATCAAGACCTTGAGCCGGAAAAGCCGGTTGCGGCCACGCGCTCAGCCGATGATGGCCGAGACGCCGAAACGGATGATCCAGTCCACAAGCGCGAAGAACACGGCCGTCAGGGCCGCCATCACGAAAACCATCGCCGTGGTCAGCAGCACCTCGCGCCGCGTCGGCCAGACGACCTTGGCCACCTCGGAGCGCACTTGCTGCATGAACTGAAGAGGGTTCGTCATCATTCGTCCTTTGTGTCACGCCCGCAGCGTCTTGCCCAGATACGCGCTTGTGCCGGGAAGTTCAAGGATCCCGCGCGCCGCCGCAACGCGCGACATCAAGATCCGGGCGATGCGGAGGACGGCCTGGCAGGGGCGGAGGGGCTCGAACCCCCGACCCTCGGTTTTGGAGACCGATGCTCTACCAACTGAGCTACACCCCTAGGCCGTGGGCGGGTGCTACGGCACCTGCGCGGCGAAATCAAGCGCGATTTGCAGCCGCAGCGCAACCATGATTGCTGGCAACGCGGCCAGAGCGGTGCTAGGCAATGTCCATGCCGCCCGAACCGCCCGCAGAGGACACCCCCGCCGCGATATTTGCCGCCCGCCCCTGGCGCGGCCTGAGCGATCCCGGGCTGGAGGCGGCGCTTGGCGTGCCGTCGATGCTCTCGCCCGAGGAAACACAGCTCTACTTCTGGCTGGCGCGGGACTGGTCCACCGGCGCGGGCGCCACGATCGACCTGGGCGCCTTCGCCGGCGGCTCGGCCGCGCGCCTGGCGGCGGGGCATCGTGCGGCGGCGCGGCCCACACCGGTCATCGCCTATGACCAGTTCACCGCCGACGAAAGCGTCAAGCAGCGCCTTCTCTATTCCGCGGGCATTCCCCCATTTGCCGGCAACGACATCCTTCTGCTCGCGCACCGGCTTCTGACCCCCTGGAAACCGATGGTGGAGCTGCGCGCGGGCGACATCATGGAACAGACCTGGAGCGGCGACCCGGTCGAGCTTCTGGTGATCGACGCCGCCAAATCGGCCACCCTTGCCGATCATATCGCCGTCCAGTTCTTTCCGGCGCTGATCCCGGGCCGGTCGATCGTGGTGCAGCAGGATTTCCTGCATCGCGTGCAGCCCTGGCTGGCGGTGCAGATGTTCCTGCTGGCCGATTACTTCACGCCGCTGGCGCGGGTGCCACGCGATTGCATGGTCTTCCTGTGCAACCGTGTCCCGCCGCCGCGCGCGCTTGCGGCGGCCCGCACGGTCGGGCTGGACGATGCGGCGATGGTGCGCCTCGTGCGCCGCGCCGCGCGGCTTTACCAGCCGCTGGCGGGGCGGTTCTGGTTTGCCAACATGGTGCGCAAGCTGCGCGCCAACCCGGGCGAGCGGACCGCCTGGAGGATGTGGCGCGAATAACCCCGACGCCAGGCGCAAAGGAAAAGGGCCGCCCGAAGGCGGCCCTGTCCCATCCGATCCCGAAGGATCACTCGATGATTTTGGCGACGACGCCAGCGCCGACGGTGCGGCCGCCTTCACG
>CALMEG010000079.1 GCA_937863185.1 uncultured Paracoccaceae bacterium
CCGGGCGCGCGGGGGGGGGGGGGGGGGGGGCGGGGCGGGGGCCCCCCCCCCGCCCCCAGGCCGCGCCACTTGCGCAATGTCGCCTCGGCCTGTGCGGCCTTCTCGGCGGTCCAGTCCATGGGCTTGCGGTAATGCGTGCCCAGATAGACCATGCGGATCACCTCGCCGGGGATGCCCTGATCCAACAGGTCGCGCACCGTGAAGAAATTGCCCAGGGACTTGGACATCTTCTTACCCTCGACCTGGAGCATCTCGTTATGCAGCCAGTAGCGCGCGAAATCCGCATTGGGATGGGCGCAGCAGCTTTGCGCGATCTCGTTCTCGTGGTGGGGGAATTGCAGGTCGATCCCGCCGGCATGGATATCGAAGCTTGCGCCAAGCAGCTCATAGCTCATGGCCGAGCACTCGATATGCCAGCCCGGCCGCCCGCGCCCCCAGGGGCTGTCCCAGCCGGGCAGATCGTCCGAAGAGGGCTTCCACAGCACGAAATCCATCGGGTCGCGCTTGTAGGGCGCCACCTCGACTCGCGCGCCCGCGATCATGTCATCGACCGACCGGCCCGACAGCTTGCCGTAATCGGGATAGCTGCGCACATCAAAAAGCACATGCCCCTCGGCCGCGTAAGCATGCCCCGCGGCGATCAGCCCCTCGATCATGGCGATCATCGCGCCGATGAAATGGGTCGCGCGGGGTTCGTGATCGGGGCGCGCGGCGCCAAGCGCGTCCATATCCGCGTGATACCAGCCGATCGTCTCGTCGGTGATCGCGCCGATGGGACGGCCGGTCTGCGCGGCCCGCGCGTTGATCTTGTCGTCCACATCGGTGAAGTTGCGCACATAGGTGACGTGACCGGCGCCGTAGACATGGCGCAGCAGACGCACCAGCACGTCGAACACCACCACCGGGCGCGCATTGCCGATATGGGCACGGTCATAGACGGTGGGGCCGCAGCAATAGATCCGCACATTGCCCGGGTCGATGGGCACGAATGTCTCGTCGCGGCGGGTCTTGGTGTTATGCAGGCGGATTTCGGTCATGCGCAGTCCTCGCGAACGGTCCCGGCGGCGGGCTTAGCAGGTTCAACGAGGTTTTGGAAACTGAAGAAACCGCCCGCCTGACGAATGTCAGCCGGTAATGCAGATGCAAATGGTGAAGGCGGTATTCATGGCGGCCACAGTAGTGCGGGCGCGCGCTGGTGGCAAGCGTCACGCGGCCGCGGCGCAGGCCGTGGGGCGGAACGGTTCGATCGAAACCGAGGCACCCTCGAAGACGCAGAAACTGCCGGCCGGAACGGCGGCCCAATCGCCCTCGTCGCTTTCAAGCGGCTCGGACACGACGGCGCGCCCACCCCTGCTGTCGGACCAGCGATGATAGAGCGTGGGGGCGTGCTCGTCGGTCGCGTAGCGGATGGCGTAGAGCCGTGCGCCATCCGACAGCGCCGCGGTCAGGCGCATGTGGGGCATGGCGCCGCGCGCACGGCTGAGCGCCTCAAGCCGGGCGGTGGCGCGTTCAAGCGCGCCCTTCGGGTCGTCCTCCAGCCCCTCGGCCAGGGCCACGAGGAACAGCGCCTCGCTGTCGGTCGCGCCCTTGCGATGCGGATAAAGCGCGTCGGGGATCATCATCTCGGCATCGCGGCGGCAGGCGTCATAGCCGCCGATCTGCCCGTTATGCATGAAGCTCCAGCGTCCGACGGCGAAAGGGTGGCAGTTGTTGCGGCTGGTCGCGCTGCCGGTCGAGGCGCGCACATGCGCCAGAAACAGCCCCGAGCGGACCTGCGCGGTCAGGCTGCGAAGGTTGGGGTCGGACCAGGCGGGCATCACGTCGCGGTAAAGGCCGGGCTCGGGCCGCTCGCCATACCAGGCCAAGCCGAAGCCATCGGCATTGATCGCCGTGTGGCATTGCGTGGCGCACTGGCTTTGATGGATCAGCGAATGGCCCGGACGGCTGACGATTTCCTCAAGAAAGATCGGTTGCCCGATATAGGCGGCCCAACGGCACATGTCCCTGCCCCTTTGCGAGGGGCGGTTGGCTCCGCCCCCTTCCGAGAACTGTTCGATGAACGCCTTATACCCTATCCGCGCGGGGCGCGGAAGATCAGGCGTTTTCCTCGACGATCAGAAGATCGCGTTCGGACGCGCCCTTGGCATGCGACAGCGCCTCCTGGTATTCGGGGCTGTGATAGCAGGCCTCGGCGGCCTCGAGGCTGGGGAAGCGCGCGACGACATGGCGCGCGCGTTCCTTACCCTCAAGCTGCACATAGCGCGCGGCGCGGGCCAGGAACACGCCGCCATGCCTGGCGATCGCGGGGCCCGCAAGCTCGGCGTAGCGGCCGTAGGCTTCGGGGTCGAGAACCTTCACATGGGCAATCCAGAGGGCCGTGGCCATCAGTCCGCTCCTGCAATGACGGCCTTGACGGCGGATACCGCCTCGTCGGCCTTCGACGGGTCGGCCCCGCCTGCCTGCGCCATGTCGGCGCGCCCGCCGCCGCCCTTGCCGCCAAGGGCGGCCGCGGCGGCCTTGACCAGATCGACGGCGCTGATCCGGGCGGTGGCGTCCTGCGTCACGCCGGCCGCGACGGCCGCCTTGCCGCCGGTATCGGCCACGACCAACACCACGCCGCTGCCCACACGGGCCTTCAGATCGTCCACAAGCGCGGGAAGATCCTTGCCCGACACCCCGGAAACTACCTGAGCAACAAAGTTCAACCCGTTGATTTCCTGAACTTCCGGCCCACCAGCGGCACCGCCGCCCATGGCAAGCTCGCGGCGCAGTTGGGCAACCTCATTGGCAAGCGCGCGGCGTTCCTCGGCCAGGGCGCGCACGCGCTCGGCCACATCCCCGGGCTGGGTCTTGAGCACGCCCGCCACCTCGGACAGGCGCGCGGCCTGCGCCCGAAGATGCTCAAGCGCGGCCTGCCCGGTCAGCGCCTCGAAGCGCCGCACCCCGGCCGAGGACGCACTGTCGCCAAGCGCCACGAAGGCGCCGATATCGCCGGTGCGCTTCACATGCGTGCCGCCGCACAGCTCCAGGCTGTAGGTCTTGCCATCCGCGCCCTTGCCCGAGCCGAGCTGCGTGCCCATCGAAACCACGCGCACCTCATCGCCGTATTTCTCGCCGAAAAGCGCCTGTGCGCCAAGCGCACGGGCATCGTCGGGCGTCATGATGCGGGTCTCCACCGGGCTGTTCTGGCGGATATAGGCATTCACCTCGGCCTCGACCTGCGCCACCTCGTCGGGCGACATCGCCTTGGCGTGGCTGAAATCGAACCGCAGACGGTCCTCGGCGTTCAGGCTGCCGCGCTGCGCCACATGCGCCCCAAGCGCGCCGCGCAGCGCCTCGTGCAGCAGGTGCGTGGCCGAGTGGTTCGCCCGGATCGCGGTGCGGCGCTTGTGATCGACCTCGAGCTTGGCGGGCTGACCCTTGCGGATCGTGCCCTCGGTCACGGTGGCCATGTGGATGAAGATGCCGGCCACCTTGCGGGTGTCGGTCACATGCGCCTCGCCGGTTTCGGTGCGGATGATGCCCTGGTCGCCCACCTGCCCGCCGGATTCGGCGTAGAAGGGCGACTGGTTCGTCACCACCTGCACGCTGTCGCTGGCGCTGTCCACCTCGGCGCCGTCGCGGATCAGCGCCACGATCTGCCCTTCGGCGGTTTCCGTGTCGTAGCCGAGGAACTCGGTCACGCCATGCTTTTCGGCCAGATCATACCAGATCGTGGCATCCGCCGCCTCACCCGAGCCCGCCCAGGAGGCGCGCGCCTTGGCCTTCTGCTCGGCCATGGCGGCGTCGAACCCCTCGGTCTCGACCGTCAGGCCCTTCTCGCGCAACGCATCCTGCGTCAGGTCGAGCGGGAAGCCGTAGGTGTCATAAAGCTTGAACGCCGCAGCGCCCGGCAGCGCCGCCCCTTCGGGCAGGCCCGCGACCTCGTCGTCAAGCAGCTTCAGCCCGCGGTCGAGCGTCTGGCGGAACCGGGTTTCCTCAAGCTTCAGCGTCTCTTCGATCAGCGCCTGCGCGCGGGTCAGTTCGGGATAGGCCGCGCCCATCTGGCGCACGAGCGCGGGGACCAGGCGGTGCATCACCGGGTCTTTCGCGCCCAGCATATGCGCATGGCGCATCGCGCGGCGCATGATCCGGCGCAGCACATAGCCGCGCCCGTCATTCGAGGGCATCACCCCGTCCGCGA
>CALMEG010000080.1 GCA_937863185.1 uncultured Paracoccaceae bacterium
TGTCGCGGTCGCGGCGGTGGCTGCCGCGGTCACGGCGCTCTTCCTTGCGCTCGGGGCGGTCTTCGCGCCGGGGCTCGGGCTGTGCGGCCTCGGTGGGGGCGGCGGTGGCGGGTGCTGCGGCGGTTTCTTCGCCCGGCGCGCGGCGGTTGCGGTCTCGCCCGCCGCGGCTGCGGCTGCGCGAGGAGCTGCGCTCTTTCTCGTCCCGGTCGCGCGGGGGGCGTTGGGCGGCTTCGGAAAGCGTGAAATCCTCGGGGGTCTCGGTGCGCGGGATCTGCTGTTTCACCAGGCTCTCGATTGCCGAGAGGTATTTGTCATCGGCCGGGGTGGCGATGGTGAACGCCGTGCCCTTGCGCCCGGCGCGGCCGGTGCGGCCGATGCGGTGCACATAATCCTCGGCGTGGCTGGGCACGTCGAAGTTGAACACATGGCTGACGGCCGGAATGTCCAGCCCGCGCGCGGCCACGTCCGAGGCGATCAGAAGTTGCAGCGAGCCGTCGCGGAAGGCGTCGAGGGTGCGCATCCGCTGGCTCTGGTCCAGGTCGCCATGGATCGGCGCGGCATTCAGGCCATGCGCCTTGAGCGATTTGGCCACGATGTCGACATCGGACTTGCGGTTGCAGAAGATGATGGCGTTCGTGCAGGTTTCGCCCTCGGCACGGATCAGGGCGCGCAGAAGTTCGCGTTTCTGCTTGGCGGCCTGATCGCGCCGGGTGGGCGTGATCTGCACCAGTTTCTGCGTGATCGTTTCCGAGGTGGTGGCCTGGCGGGCAACCTCGATGCGCGCGGGGGCGTGCAGGAAGGTGTTGGTGATCCGCTCGATCTCGGGCGCCATGGTGGCCGAGAAGAACAGCGTCTGGCGGGTGAAGGGCGTGAGCTGGAAGATCCGCTCGATATCGGGGATGAAGCCCATGTCGAGCATCCGGTCGGCCTCGTCCACGACCATGATCTGCACCCCGGTCAGCAAAAGCTTGCCGCGCTCGAAATGGTCCAGCAGGCGGCCGGGCGTGGCGATCAGCACGTCGACGCCGCGGTCGATCAGCTTGTCCTGCTCGCCAAAGCTGACGCCGCCGATCAGCAGGGCCTTGGTCAGCTTGGTGTTCTTGGCGTAGATGTCGAAATTCTCGGCCACCTGGGCGGCAAGTTCGCGCGTCGGGCACAGCACGAGGCTGCGCGGCATCCGCGCGCGGGCGCGCCCCTTGGCCAGCATGGTGATCATCGGCAGCGTGAAAGAGGCCGTCTTGCCCGTGCCGGTCTGGGCGATCCCCAGCACATCCTTGCCTTCCAGCGCGGGCGGGATAGCGCCGGCCTGGATCGGGGTGGGGGTTTCATAGCCGGCATCGGCAATGGCAGAAAGGACCTTGGGGTCCAGCTTCAGGTCGGTAAACTTGGTCATCAGCGTCCTATATGCGGTATCGGACCGCAGGGTGAAGGGACGCGAGTTTCGGGCGCCCCGGAGCGATCCCGCCGGATGCGGGTCCAGATGCCCTACTGTATCTGCAAAAAAAGGTCAATCTTGCGTAGGGTGACGCGCTGCGCGCATTTTCGCCAGCCGCCGCAGCACCGTGCGGTTCGAGCGGTCAAGTTCGTCCAGCAGGACGCAGGCCATATGCGCCATGGCACCCGGCCCGGCATCCAGCGCCATGCGCCAGATCCGGGCCAGCAGGTTGCCCGCCAGATCGCCATCGGCAATGCCGAACGGCTCGATCCCCAGGGGCAGGGGGCCGGGCTGGGGGCGGGGAGCGGGAAAGACCTTCCAGCCGGGCAGGCCGGAAAAGCGCCGCTCGGTTTCATAAAGCTTCACCATGCCGAACAGCAGCGCGATTTCCCCGCCAAGCCTGCGCTCGGTTTCGGTGGCGCCGTGATTGGCGAAGGTCTGCGCAGCCGAGATGCGCCAGCGGGTGGGCAGGGTCCGGGCCAGATGCGTGCCCTCTTCGTGCCAGAGCCGCAGGAACAGATCGCGCGCGGCGGCCGGGGCCTCGCGCCGGCGCAGCGCCATGACCAGTTTGGCATGCAGGAATT
This sequence comes from uncultured Paracoccaceae bacterium, assembly GCA_937863185.1. GTDB lineage: Bacteria > Pseudomonadota > Alphaproteobacteria > Rhodobacterales > Rhodobacteraceae > CALMEG01. The sequence continues at coordinate 2,020 of CALMEG010000080.1, forward strand.
CCAGTTCGGTCGTGGCGGGGTCGGCGGCCATGCGGCGCGCCAGGTTGCGCGCGCGCATGGCGAAATCGGTGAAGGCCTTGTCCTCGATCGGGCCGGGGGGCGGCACAAGGGGGCGGTCGCGCAGGGCGCGCAGGTCGCAATCGGGCGGGGGCAGGTCGCCGGGGCGGTAATCGAAGGGCCGCTCGGCCCGCTCCAGCCGGTGCAGCGCGCCCGCAAGCCCCCCCTCCAGAGAGGCGGCGCCGGGCGGGTCGAACTCGCCGGGAGTGGACAGCGCGCTGCGCGGCAAGGGGGTGTCGGACATCGGCGTGACTCCTGTCTGCGGGCTGGGCCGGCCGGGGTGCGGCCGGGGTGCAGCGCCCTTATTCACCACGAAAAATCTTGCAATTCAAAGGGGAACCTGCGCCTTTTGGGCGGGTTTTGGTGCGACGGATTCCGGCGAAGGGGGGGGCGATGGCGGTTGCGGAGACGATGGACGGCCTTGGCCCGGTCATGGCCTTTGCCCTGGTGGGCGTGGTCGGGGTTGGCGCGCAATGGCTGGCCTGGCGCTTCCGCCTGCCCGCCATCGTGGTCATGCTGGTGGCGGGGATCGTGGTCGGGCCGCTGACCGGGCTGTTCGATCCGATGCGCGATATCGGCGATCTGACCGGGCCCCTGATCTCGCTTGCCGTTGCGGTGATCCTGTTCGAGGGCGGGCTGAGCCTTGATCTGCACCGCCTGGGCGATGCGCGCGCGGGCGTCCAGCGGCTTGTGCTGATCGGTGCGCCGGTGGGGTGGCTCTTGTCGACGCTGGCGCTTGCCTGGGGCGCGGGGCTGAGCTGGGAGGCCTCGGCCGTCTTCGGGGGCATCATGATCGTGACGGGGCCGACCGTGATCGCGCCGCTCTTGCGTCAGGCGCGGCTGTCGCGCCGCCCCGCGCAGCTTTTGCAATGGGAAGCCATCGTGAACGATCCGATTGGCGCGCTTGCCGCCGTGCTGGCCTTCGAGGTGGTTCTCGTCTCGCGCTCGGGCCTGTCGATGGGCGAGGCGGTGATGGACCTCGCGCTTGGCATCGGCTTCGCGCTGATCGTCGGGCTTCTGGGCGGGTTCGGCATCGCGCGGGCCTTCTGGCGCGGCTGGGTGCCCGAATACATGAAGGTGCCGGTGCTGTTCAGCGCGCTTCTGGCGGTGTTCGCGGTGGCGGATACGGCGCTGCATGAAAGCGGGCTTCTGGCGGTGACGGTGATGGGGCTGGTGATCGCCAATGCCGATCTGCCCTCGTATGTGGAGCTGCGCCGGTTCAAGGAACATGCCACGATCCTGCTGGTATCGGGGGTGTTCATCCTGCTTGCGGCCTCGCTGGATTTCACGCAGATGGCGGGGCTTGACTGGCGGGCGATCGTGTTCGTGGCGGCGGGGGGGGTGGGGGGGCGCCCGGGGGCGGGGCGCTTGGGGCTGATACGGACCTCCCTCCCCCGGGGCGAGCGGGTGGCGTATGCCTTTTC
>CALMEG010000081.1 GCA_937863185.1 uncultured Paracoccaceae bacterium
GATCGCGGCGGTGACGGGCTCGGTCTGGCTGGGTCTGCTGGCGGGGATATCGGGCGCGATGGTTCTTGCGGTAATCCACGGGCTTGCCTCGATCACCTTTCGCGGGAACCAGCTAATCTCGGGCGTTGCGGTGAATTTCCTGGCCTCGGGCTTTACGGTGCTGATCGCGCAAAGCTGGTTCGGCCAGGGCGGACGCACCCCGCAGCTGATGGGCGGCGGCCGGTTCGAGCCGATCGTCCTGCCCGGCGCCGTGGCGCTGCGCGACGTGCCGGTGATCGGCCCGATCTATTACGACCTGATCTCGGGGCATACCGCGCTGGTCTATGTGGCGTTCCTTGCGGTGCCCGCCACATGGTGGCTTCTGTTTCGCACGCGCTTCGGGCTGCGGCTGCGCGCGGTGGGCGAAAACCCTGCCGCGGTGGATACCGCCGGGGTCTCGGTCATACGGCTGCGCTATACGGCGGTGGCCATCACCGGGCTTCTGACCGGCCTTGCCGGGGCCTATCTGGCCACTGGCCTGTCGGCGGGCTTCGTCAAGGAAATGACCGCCGGGCGCGGCTTCATCGCGCTTGCCGCGCTGATCTTCGCAAAATGGCGCCCGCTGCCCGCGCTTGGCGCCACGATGCTGTTCGGCTTTCTCGAGGCGATCGCCAACCGCTACCAGAATCTCGATCTGGGCTTCGTCACGCTGCCGGTGCAGTTCATGCAGGCGCTGCCCTATATCCTGACGGTCATCATCCTTGCGGGATTCATCGGCAAGGCGATCCCGCCGCGCGCGGGCGGAGAACCCTATGTCAAAGAGCGCTGAACTCACCCGCCTGATCCGCGACCGGGCGGGCACGGCGCCGCCTCGGCTGGGGCTGATCCTGGGCTCGGGCCTCGGCCATCTGGCCGATGAGGTGCAGGGCACCGCCATCCCCTATTCGGACCTTCCCGGCTTTCCGCATGCCGGCGTCTCGGGGCACAACCCCAGGCTTGTGATCGGAGAGCTTGAGGGACAGCGCGTCGCCGTCTTTGGCGGACGGGCGCATTATTACGAGCACGGCAACCCCGCCGAGATGCGCCTGCCGCTGGAGATCCTGCGCGGGCTGGGATGCGAGTCGCTTCTGCTAACGAACGCGGCCGGATCACTGCGCGCCGACATCCCGCCCGGCGGGCTGATGCTGCTGAACGATCACATCGCCTTCGCCGGCACCAACCCCCTGATCGGAGAGCCGACCGACGCGCGCTTCGTCCCGATGACCGAGGCGCATGATCCCGCACTGCGCGCAGCCCTTGCCACCGCCGCCCGGGCCGAGGGCATCGCGCTGCCCGAAGGGGTCTATTGCTGGTTCTCCGGCCCCTCGTTCGAGACCCCGGCCGAGATCCGCGCGGCAAAGGTTCTGGGCGCGGATGCCGTGGGCATGTCGACCGTTCCCGAGGTGATCCTTGCGCGGTTCCTGGGGCTTCGCGTCGCGGCCGTTTCGGTCATCACCAACATGGGCGCCGGGATGGCTGACGAACAGATCAGCCACGAACAGACCAAGGCCATCGCCCCCCTGGGCGCGGCCAAGCTCGAACGGGTTCTCCGACGATATCTGCGCGATCTGGGCTGAGCCTCGGACACCGGCGTCCGAAGTTTGACACCGCCCGCCTTGGGGGGCATGACTGGGGACAAGATCCCCGCGCGGAACCGACAGATGCAGATCTATCTCCCGATCGCCGAAATCGCAGTGAACGCCTTTCTCCTGCTGGGGATCGGCGGGCTGGTCGGCGTGCTGTCGGGCCTGTTCGGGGTGGGCGGCGGCTTCCTGATCACACCGCTTCTGTTCTTCATCGGCATCCCGCCCACCGTGGCCGTGGCCACGGGCGCAAACCAGGTCGTCGCCTCTTCGGTTTCCGGCGTTCTGGCGCAGTTCAAGCGCAAGGCGGTGGATGTGCCGATGGGCCTCGTGCTGCTTCTGGGCGGGCTGAGCGGATCGGCCCTGGGCGTGTGGCTGTTCAACCTGTTGGCGCGCATGGGTCAGATCGACCTTGTGGTGCAGCTGTCCTATGTCGTCTTCCTTGGCTCGGTCGGGCTTTTGATGTTGCAGGAATCACTGCGCGCGATGCGCCGCGCCCGCCGCGCGACCAAGCCGGTAAAGCGCCATCAGCATACCTGGGTGCACAACCTGCCGCTGAAGGTCAAGTTCCGCGCCTCGGGCCTTTATATCTCGGTCATTCCGCCGATCCTCGTGGGCATGGTGGTGGGCATCCTCGCGGCCATCATGGGTGTCGGGGGGGGCTTCATCATGGTGCCCGCCATGATCTACCTGCTGGGCATGCCGACCAAGGTGGTGATCGGCACCTCGCTGTTCCAGATCATCTTCGTTGCCGCCTTCACCACCTTCATGCACGCCATAACCAACCAGTCGGTCGACGTGATGCTGGCCCTGATGCTGATCATCGGCAGCGTGATCGGCGCGCAGATCGGTTCGCAGTTCGGCGCGCGGCTGAAAGCCGAGCAGCTGCGCATCCTTCTGGCGCTTCTGGTGCTGGCAGTTGCGGGCAAGCTTGCGCTCGACCTGCTGATCCCGCCGGGCGATCTCTACTCGCTTTCGACGGGGGCCGCGGCATGAGACAGCTTTTCGCCGCCGCCCTTCTCCTTTGCCTAACCGGCGTTGCCACGCGCGCGGAAGAGGTCGTCGCCGGGCTCAGCCAGGACAATATCGACATCACGGCAAGCTTCGAAGGCTCCGAGATCCTGATCTACGGCGCGGTGAAACGCTATAGCCCGGAACCGGGCGGCCCGCCCCTCGAGGTCATCGTGACGCTCGAGGGCCCCTCTGCCCCCGTCACCATCCGGCGCAAATCGCGCGAGGCGGGCATCTGGGTCAACACCGCCTCCGTGGGCGTGGCAGCCGCCCCCACCTTCTATTCCGTTGCCACGACCGGACCGCTGAACGACATCCTCGCCCCGGACGAGGACGTGACCCAACGCATCTCGATCCCGCTGGCGATGCGGGCCTTCTCCGGTCCGCTAACAGTTTCGGATGCACGCCCCTTCACCGAAGCCCTTCTCAGGATCCGCGAGGCCGATGGGCTTTATTCGGTCGAGACGGGCGGGGTTCATCTGGTCGAGGACACGCTGTTTCGCGCCGATTTCGACCTGCCCTCGAATCTCGCCGAAGGCGATTACAAGACCCGCATCTTCCTGCTGCGCGGTGGCCATGTCATCGATCAGCATCGCGCGGCGATCTATGTGCGCAAGGTCGGGCTGGAACGCTGGCTTTTCGGCCTGTCGCGCGATCTTCCCGCCGCCTATGGCCTGATGTCTCTGGCGCTTGCCGTATTCGCCGGCTGGGCCGCGGCCGCCATCTTCCGCATCATCCGGAACTGACCCCCGCACAAAAACCTGACGGCTAGAACGCCTTGAAGGTCATCGTCGTCAGCGTCCTGCTGATACCGGGAATATCGAACAGCGTTTCGGACAGGTAATGCCCCACATCCACATCTTCGGGGATATAGATCTTGGCAATCAGGTCGTAATCGCCGCTGGTCGAATAAAGCTCACTGACCACCTCGCGGTCGAAAATCTCGTCGGCCACCTCATAGGTCTTGCCGGGCTGACAGCGAAACTGGACGAATACGCAGCGCATCTGCCATCTCCTTCTCTCGGGCATCGGAATGCAGACTAGGCCGCCTGCGCGGCAGGCGAAAGGGGCCTGCTTTCATCTTCGTTCAAATATCCCCGCCGGAGGCTCCCGGCCTTTGTCGGGGAAGCCTCCGGCGGGGATATTTCGGCTCTGAAGAAACCCTCAGGGATCTTCGGCCTCAAGCCGCAGCGGTGCCGCACCGGGTTTGAGATCGTCGATGGACAGCGGGGCGGCGGGGCGGGCAAGCCGGGCGCGCGTGACCCAAAGGAGGCGCTGTTCGGCGCGCGTGATCGCGACATAGGCCAGCCGTTTCCAAAGCGGGATGCCGGCCTCGACCCGCCCGGCGCGGAAGGCCGCGTAAAGATCCGGGGCGAAGACCTGGACGTTTTCCCATTGCGACCCCTGGGCTTTGTGGATGGTGACCGCCGCGCCGTGCAGGAAGGCCGCACCCATGCGGGCGGCATAGGGGATGAAGGGTTCTTCCTGGTCGGGCAGTTCGATCTTGATGATCGAGGCCGCGGAAAGGCGCGGATCCTCTGCGCCCATCACATGCAGGCGCGAGAAGCCCGGCTTCTTGCCGGGGCCGAGATAGATGACCTGCGCCCCCTTGATGAGGCCCCGCGCCTCGAGGTCGATGCGCTTCTTGCGATGTTTCAGCGGCAGCTCGATCCCGTCGCAGATCAGCGGCTCTCCGGGCAGGAGCTGATCGGCCGGGGCTCCATGGGCCGCGCGGAAGGCCTGGATCAGGCGGATACGGGTGGCATTGCGCCAGACCAGGACCGGGCTGCGCGCCATGAGATCGCTTTCCACCCGTTCGGCCCAGACCACGCGGGGATCGTTGCGCGCGAATTCCTCGATCATCCGCTCGAACCGCTCAAAGGTCAGGGCATCGTCGGAGAGGGCATGGGCGAGATCGAGGATCGGGTTGTCGTCGCTTTGGCGGTGGATGCGGTGCAGCACGAGCTTGCGCTTGTCGGAAAGCCGCTCGAACACCATTTCACCCGACTGGTTCACCGGGGCCAGCTGGGCCGGATCGCCAAACAGGATGAGGGTCGAGAACAGCTCGCGCAGGTCGTCGAACTGGCGTTCGTCGAGCATCGAGGATTCGTCGACGAAGCCGATATCAAGGGGGTCCTCGCGCCGTTTCCAGCCGCGAATGAAATCCGAACCGCGCAGTCCCGCGGCGGCAAGGGCGGCGGGGATCGACTTGACCTGTTCGTAGAAGGCGCGGGCACGGTCGAGCGCCTCATCCGTCAGCCCGCCGATTTCCAGCATGTCGACATTGGGACGGTCCCCCTGCCCGGCCAGCCATTCGGCGATGCGTTCGTATTCGGGATCGTAAAGCGGGGTATAGAGGATACGGTGGATCGTGGTGGCCGGCACGCCGCGCGTGCGCAGGACGGATGCGGCCTTGTTGGTCGGCGCAAGGATCGCCAGCGTGCGTTTGTCCTTGCGCTTGCGCCCCTCGAAATCGCCCGAGACGATCTCGACCCCCGCAGCCTCCAGCGCCTTGAACAGCGCGGCCAGGAGCATGGTCTTGCCCGACCCCGCCTTGCCGATCACCGCCAGAACCCGGCTGCCGCCGCCATCGGGCATCAGCGTGCTTTCGACAAGGTCGATCCCGGCATCGGCAAGCGCCTCGGCCACGCGGTCCCAGGCTTCGGCCTGATCGTCAGAGAAGGTCGGTGCAGCGGTCATGCGCGCGACCATAGGGCCGCGCGCGAACGGGGGGAAGGGAGAAACCCGCGCCTATTGCGCCGCGATGGGCGCGGGGCGGACCATCGCCACAATGTCCATCATGATGCGGTTCAGCTCGAAATCCTTCGGCGTATAGACCCGCGCGACGCCGAAGCCGCGCAGCTTCCCGGCATCCTCGTCGGGGATGATGCCGCCGACCAGCACCGGCACATGCCCGAGCCCGGCCGCGCGCATCCGCTCCATCACCTCTTCGATCAGCGGCAGGTGGCTGCCCGACAGGATCGACAGGCCCACGACATGGGCCTCGTCCTCGACGGCCCTGGCGACGATCTGCTCGGGCGTGAGGCGGATGCCTTCGTAGGTGATGTCCATGCCGCAATCGCGGGCGCGGAAGGCGATCTGCTCGGCGCCGTTGGAATGACCGTCGAGACCGGGCTTGCCGACCACGAATTTCAGGCGGCGGCCAAGCTGGCTCGAGACCGCATCCACGGCTTCGCGGATCTCTTCCAGCCCCTCGGTGCGGTTCGAGGGGTTGCGCGAAACGCCGGTCGGGCCGCGATATTCGCCATGAACCTTGCGCATGATACCAGCCCATTCGCCGGTCGTGGCGCCCGCTTTCGCCGCGGCGATCGAGGCCGGCATGATGTTCTCGCCGGCCTTTGCCGCATCGCGCAGCGCGCCAAGCGCCAGTTGCACGGCCCCCTCGTCGCGCGCCGCGCGCCAGGCTTGCAGGCGCGCGATCTGGTCCTGCTCGACCGCCGGGTCGACCACCATGATGCCGCCATCGCCCGCGGTCAGCGGGCTCGGTTCACCCTCGCGCCAGCGGTTCACGCCGACGACGATGGTCTCGTTCGCCTCGATCCGGTTCAGCCGCTCGGCGTTGGATTCGACCAGCCGGGATTTCATGTAGTCGATCGCGGCGATCGCACCGCCCATTGAATCGAGCGTCGCAAGCTCTTGCCGCGCGCCGTCCTTCAGTTCTTCTACCCTGGCGGTGACGGCCGGGTTGCCGTCGAACAGGTCGCCATATTCAAGAAGATCGGTCTCATAGGCCATGATCTGCTGCATGCGCAGCGACCATTGCTGATCCCAGGGGCGCGGCAGGCCGAGCGCCTCGTTCCAGGCGGGCAGCTGCACCGCGCGCGCACGCGCGTTCTTCGACAGCGTGACGGCCAGCATCTCGATCAGGATGCGGTAGACGTTGTTTTCGGGCTGCTGCTCGGTCAGGCCAAGGGAGTTGACCTGCACACCATAGCGGAAGCGGCGGAACTTCTCTTCCTCGATGCCATAGCGGTCGCGGCAGATCTCGTCCCACAGTTCGGTGAAGGCGCGCATCTTGCACATCTCGGTGACGAAGCGGATGCCCGCATTCACGAAGAACGAGATGCGGCCCACCATCGCCGGGAACCCCTCGGCCGGGACCTTGTCCTTCAGATCGTCCAGCACCGCGATCCCGGTGGCAAGGGCGAAGGCCAGTTCCTGCTGGGGCGTCGCGCCGGCCTCTTGCAGGTGGTAGGAACAGACGTTCATCGGGTTCCATTTGGGCAGGTGCTGCGCGGTATAGGCGGCGACATCGGTGATCATCGCAAGGCTGGGCTTCGGCGGGCAGATATAGGTGCCGCGCGACAGGTATTCCTTGACCAGGTCGTTCTGCACCGTGCCCTGAAGTTTGGAGACATCCGCCCCCTGCTCTTCGGCCACCGCGATGTAAAGCGACAGAAGCCACGGCGCGGTCGCGTTGATCGTCATCGAGGTGTTCATCTGCTCCAGCGGGATCTGGTCGAACAGCGCGCGCATGTCGCCCAGATGGCAGACCGGCACGCCGACCTTGCCGACCTCGCCCCGGCTCAGGACATGGTCGCTGTCATAGCCGGTCTGGGTGGGCAGATCGAAGGCCACCGAAAGGCCGGTCTGCCCCTT
>CALMEG010000082.1 GCA_937863185.1 uncultured Paracoccaceae bacterium
CCGAGGTGATGATCTTGAAGGCCTCGGTCACCTTTTCCTTGGTGGCGCCGCCGCCGACATCCAGGAAGTTCGCAGGCTCGGCCCCGTAAAGCTTGATGATGTCCATCGTGGCCATGGCCAGGCCGGCGCCGTTCACCATGCAGCCGATCTCGCCATCGAGCGCGATGTAGTTCAGGTCGAACTTCGAGGCGGCGAGTTCCTTGGGGTCTTCCTCGGTTTCGTCGCGCAGCGCGGCGATGTCGGGGTGACGGTAGATCGCGTTGCCATCGAAGCCCATCTTCGCATCGAGGCATTTGAGGTTGCCGTCGGTCATCACGATCAGCGGGTTGATCTCAAGCATCTCCATGTCCTTCTCGACGAAGAGCTTGTAGAGGTTCTTGATCAGCGCGACGCATTGCTTGACCTGCGGGCCTTCCAGCCCAAGGGCGAAGGCCACGCGGCGGCCGTGGAAATCCGACAGGCCCGAGGCCGGATCGACCGAGAAGGACAGGATCTTCTCGGGGGTCTTGGCGGCGACTTCCTCGATATCCATGCCGCCTTCGGTCGAGCAGACGAAGGAAATGCGCGAGGTCTGGCGATCCACCAGAACGGCAAGGTAAAGTTCGCGCGCGATGTCCGAGCCGTCTTCGATATAGATGCGGTTGACCTGCTTGCCGACGGGGCCGGTCTGATGCGTCACCAGCGTGCGGCCGAGCATCTGCTTGGCCAGCTGCTCGGCCTCTTCGACCGACTTGGCCAGACGGACACCGCCCTTTTCGCCCGCTTCGGCTTCCTTGAACTTGCCCTTGCCGCGGCCGCCCGCGTGGATCTGGGCCTTAACGACCCAGAGCGGGCCGTCAAGTTCGCCCGCCGCGGTCTTGGCCTCGTCCGCCTTGAGCACGATGCGCCCTTCGGAGACCGGGCAGCCATAGCTGCGAAGAAGGGCTTTCGCCTGGTATTCATGGATATTCATGGCAATGTCCCATGCTGGTGCAATTTGAAGGCCCTCTTGACACATCTGGCCTGCCTCACAAAACGATATTTGCCGGAAATGCGGTGCCACCGGCAGAAATCCACGCTTTGTGATCACGGGCTCAAAAACTGTGATCACAAAGATCCTGACAGGGGGCGTCATGGCTTCTGAATCGCAGGAATCAAGCGATTTGGGGATGATCCGGCAGTGCCGGATGCAGCGGGCAAAGAAAAACGCGCCCCGAAGGGCGCGTTTTCCGGTTGGGTATTCAGTCTGCGTCAGGCCAGCGAGGGGTCGATGCCCTTGCAGGCCTCGACAAGGCCTTTCACGGCATCGACGGACTTGTCGAACATCGCCTGCTCGTCTTTGTTGAGCTTGATGTCCACGACCTTTTCGATGCCGCCGGCACCGATGATGGTCGGCACGCCGACATACATGCCGTCAAGGCCGAAGGCGCCCTTCACGAAGGCCGCGCAGGGCAGCAGGCGCTTCTGGTCCTTCAGGTAGGCTTCGGCCATTTCGATGGCCGAGGTGGCCGGCGCATAGAAGGCCGAACCGGTCTTCAGCAGGCCCACGATCTCGGCGCCGCCGTCGCGGGTGCGCTGGACGATCGCGTCAAGCTTGTCCTGCGTGGTCCAGCCCATCTGCACCAGGTCGGGCAGCGGGATGCCGGCCACGGTCGAGTAGCGCGCCAGCGGCACCATCGTGTCGCCATGGCCGCCCAGGACGAAGGCGGTGACATCGCGCATCGAGACGCCGAATTCCACCGACAGGAAGTGGCGGAAACGCGCCGAGTCGAGCACGCCGGCCATGCCGACGACTTTCTCGGCCGGCAGGCCCGAGAACTGCTGAAGCGCCCAGACCATCGCGTCGAGCGGGTTGGTGATGCAGATCACGAAGGCGTTCGGGGCGTGCGCTGCAATGCCCTCGCCCACCGATTTCATGACTTTGAGGTTAATGCCCAGAAGGTCGTCGCGGCTCATGCCCGGCTTGCGCGGCACGCCGGCGGTCACGATGCAGACATCGGCGCCCGCGATATCGGCGTAGTCGTTGGTGCCCTTGAATGTGCCGTCGAAGCCCTCGGAGGGGCCGGATTCCGCGATGTCGAGCGCTTTGCCCTGCGGGGTGCCTTCCGCGATGTCGAACATGACGACATCGCCGAGTTCCTTGATGGCGGCGAGATGGGCGAGCGTGCCGCCGATCTGGCCGGCGCCGATAAGGGCGATCTTGGGTCGGGCCATGGGTTCCTCCGGGTGGGATGGATTGAAACTGACGCGGGGAGGGTTAGCCCTTTGCGCGCTTTCTGGCAAGGGCGCTGCGCTGCGGCGGGGCAAAACCGCCCCGCATTGTATACCGTTGTGAACAATTCCGCCCGTCTGGCCCCCTTTCGCCGCCCGCGTGCGTTCGCGGGGGCGATCCCCTATCACATGGGCGATGCGCCAGCGGGGCGCCTGATTCTCTGGCCGGGGCGGGAATGGAACTGGACACGTTGGGATGGGTCTTCGCGGTTCTGGCCGCGATCTCGGTCGGGCTGTCGAAGGGCGGGCTTCCGGTCATCAGCGGGATTGCGGTGCCGCTTCTGGCGCAGGTCATGAGTCCGGTCCAGGCCGCGGGCCTTCTGCTGCCGGTCTATATCGTGTCGGACATGTTCGGCCTTTGGGCATGGCGCAAGGAGTTCGACCGCAGGGTGCTGATGATCGTGGCCCCCGCCGCGGTGCTGGGAATTGCCCTGGGCTGGGCCACGGCCAGCGTGGTCAGCGACCGGATGGTGGGCCTTCTGGTCGGGGTGATCGGCAGCGTTTTCGCGCTGAACGCGATCTTCCGCCGCCCCGCCGTGGCCGAGCCGCGCCCACCTGATCCGGGCAAGGGCATCTTCTGGGGCACCATCGCCGGATTCACAAGCTTCGTCAGCCATTCGGGCGGCCCGCCCTGGCAGGTCTATGCGCTGCCGCTGGGGATGAGCAAGACGGTCTTCGCGGGCACCTCGACGATCCTGTTCGCCTTCATCAACGCGGTGAAGCTGGTGCCCTATTATGCGCTTGGCCAGCTTAGCCCGGCCAATCTGGGCGTGGCGGTGATGCTGATGGCGCCCGCGGCACTTGCCGTCCTTGCCGGGGTGTGGGCGGTGCGCGTCATCCCTCAGGTCCTGTTCTTCCGCATCGTGATCTGGGCCTTGCTGGCGATTTCTCTGCGGCTGATCTGGCAAGTGCTCTGAGCGGGGCGCAGGATACCCCTGCGGCCATTTCTGCATTGCGGCAAATCGGGCCTTGCGGAAAGTGGCGCGAATGTGGTCCTTGGCGAAATAATCTTGCGAGGAGAGAATCATGTCCATGCCCGCCCGTCCCTACCGCTCGGTGCTCTATATCCCCGGTTCCAACGAACGCGCGCTGGAAAAGGCCCGCGGCCTGGCCTGCGATGCCATCATTTTCGATCTCGAGGACGCGGTTGCGGTGGATGAGAAGGTCAATGCCCGCGCGCTGCTGGCCCGGACCCTGTCCGAGGCCGATTACGGCGGCCGCGCCCGTATCGTGCGCGTCAACGGGCTGGATACCGAGTGGGGCCGCGAGGATCTTTTGGCCTTCGCCAAGGCGATCCGCGAAGGCGCGCGCGTCGATGCGATCCTGATCCCCAAGGTCTCGCGCGCGGCCGATCTGGACGCGGTGGCCGACCTGATCGCCTCGGTTCCGCTCTGGGCGATGATGGAGACTGCGCTTGGCATGCTGAACGCCGCCGAGATCGCGGCCCATCCGCGCCTGGCGGGCATGGTCATGGGCACCAACGACCTTGCGAAAGAGCTGCAATCGCGCTTCCGCCCCGACCGGCTTGCGATGCAGGCGGGGCTGGGCCTGTGCCTTCTGGCCGCGAAAGCCCATGGCAAGATCATCGTCGACGGGGTCTATAACGCCTTCAAGGACGCCGATGGCCTGCGCGTCGAATGCGAGCAGGGCCGCGACATGGGCTTTGACGGCAAGACGCTGATCCATCCCGCCCAGCTTGATGTGGCCAATGCCGCCTTCGCTCCCTCGGAGGCCGAGGTCGAACTTGCCCGCCGCCAGATCGCCGCCTTCGAGGAGGCCGAGGCGAAAGGCCTCGGGGTTGCGGTTGTGGATGGAAAGATCGTCGAAAACCTGCATATCGTGACCGCGCGGCAGGTTCTGGCGAAGGCCGAGGCGATTGCCGCTTTGGGCGACTGAAAGGCGAAAGCATGTTTCTACTGATCCTTGGTATCCTGCTGTGGGTGCTGGCGCACCTGTTCAAGCGGCTGGCGCCGCGCAAGCGGCTTATGATGGAACCGCAGGCGCGTTCGATGGTGGCCGGGCTTGTGCTGGTTGGCCTTGTGCTGATGGTCATCGGCTATCGCATGGCCGACGTGATCCCGGTCTATGCGCCGCTGCCGGGGATGGGGCATGCGAACAATACGCTGATGCTGATCTCGGTCTATCTGTTCGGGGTCAGCGGCGCGCGCTCGGTACTGATCGACAAGATCCGCCACCCGATGTTGACGGGGGTGATCCTGTGGTCGGTCGGGCACCTGCTGGTGAATGGCGATCTGGCCTCGATCCTGCTGTTCGGCTCGATGGGGATCTGGGCCGTGGCCGAGATGGTCGTGATCAACCGCGCAGGCCCGTGGAAGCGCCCGGCCAAGGGATCAATCGGCGGGGATATCAAGAACCTGATCGGCGCGGCGGCGGTTTACGGGCTGGCGGCCTGGATTCACAGCCTGCTTGGCTACAACGTCTTTGCCGGAAACTACTGATGAAACTTTATCGTCTTCTGACCGACGACGACACCTCGGCCTTCTGCCACAAGGTCTCGCTCGCGCTGTCGCGGGGGTGGGCGCTGCACGGCGCGCCTTCTTATGCCTTCGATGCGGCCAAGGGCGTCATGCGCTGTGCGCAGGCCGTCACGAAGGAAGTGCCGGGCGAATACCATCCCGACCTGAAACTGGGAGAGCAGTAAGATGAAGACCAATCCGGGCCGCTTTTTCGAGGATTACCGCATCGGCGAAACCATCCGCCACGCCGTCCCGCGCACCATCTCGGGCGGCGAGCGTGCGCTGTATCACGCGCTGTATCCCGCGCGCGGTGCGCTTTATTCATCGGATGAATTCGCGCGGGCCAGCGGGTTGCGGGCGAGCCCGGTCGACGATCTGGCGGCCTTTCACGTCGTGTTCGGCAAGTCCGTGCCCGATATCAGCCTGAATGCCGTGGCCAATCTGGGCTACGCCGAGGGGCGCTGGCTCAAGCCGGTCTGGCCGGGCGATACGCTGCGTTCGGAATCCACCGTGATCGGGCTGAAGGAAAACTCGAACGGCAAGTCCGGGGTGGTCTATGTCGGCACGCGCGGCATCAACCAGCATGGCGAGACGGTGCTGGAATATGTCCGCTGGGTGATGGTGCGCAAGAACCGCATGGATGCGCCGGCGCCCGAAACCGTTCTGCCCGAGCTGACCCCGGTGGTGCACCCCGAGGCGCTGGTCGTGCCCGAGGGGCTGGATTTCTCGGATTACGATTTTGGGCTTTCGGGCGAAGGGCACCGTTGGGGCGATTATGCGGTGGGCGAGAAGATCGACCATGTGGACGGCGTCACGATCGAAGAGGCCGAGCATATGCTGGCCACCCGGCTTTGGCAGAACACGGCCAAGGTGCATTTCGACGCGACTTTCCGCGAGGACGGCAAGCGGCTGATCTATGGCGGCCATGTGATCTCGATGGCGCGCGCGCTCAGCTTCAACGGGCTGGCCAATGCGCAGATGATCGTGGCGCTGAATGCGGGCGCGCATGCCAATCCCTGCTTTGCCGGAGATACGGTGAAAGCCTGGTCCGAAGTTCTCGACAAGTCCGAAACGGCGGCGCCGGGCGTGGGCGCGATCCGGCTGCGTCTTGTAGCAACCCGGCAGGGCGCGGCACCCTTCGCGCTGCGCGGGGAGGATGGGAAATACGCCCCCGAAGTGCTTCTGGATCTGGATTACTGGGCGTTGATGCCGCTTTAACGGGTGGGCCCCGGATACAAGGTGATGTATGCCGGGCACTTCAAGGCACTATTTCGCCCTTCCCGAATAAAGAGGGGCGATTTTCTTCTGTTCGTGCTATGTTTTCAAAAAAACAGGCAAGAGCAGGTAAATCCATGAAACAGGCAATCGCCATGGGCGTTGTGGGGCTTGGTCTGTGTGCCGCGCCGCCGCTCGCCGCGCAGGAGGCCGGTCCGGAGGTTTGGGCCGGCTATGCGCTCACCTCCGAATACATGTCCTACGGCCGTTCGAACTCGGACGGGCACCCCGCGTTGCAGGGCTATGCCTATGTCTTTTCGGACGGGTTCTATGCCGGTGCCTGGGGATCGACCCTGGACATGGGCAATGGCGATGATCTGGAGGTCGACCTGACGCTGGGTTATCGCAGCGCGTTCGATTTCGGTCTGCGCTATGATCTGGGCTATGCACATTACTTCTACAACGCGTCCGGCGAATGTTGTGGCGAGGCTTTCGTTAAACTTGCGATGCCGATCAGCGAAGGGATCAGCATCCGTGGCGCCACGCTTTACGACCCGGAAGGCGATCGCTTCAATTCCAATCTTGGCTTCGATGCGCAGCTGAACGACCGCTTCGCGCTTTCCGGCACCGTCGGAGAGAAGCAGGCCTCGCACAGCTACGGCGATATCGGCATCAGCTACAGCCTGAATGAAGTGACATCGCTGGACCTGCGTTATCACGAAGCGTCGGACAGCGACGGCCGGGTTGCAGTCGGATTTTCGCAAAATTTCAATCTGGGAAGATTCTGAACTTTGCCGGAGGTCGGCACGGGAAAATCTCCAGTATCGTGATCACACGTCAAAAATTTGTGATCACGAACGGCATTTTCTTGCCTTTCAGGGGGTGAAAAACGCCTTCATGGCCGTCTGAGTGCGTGACTCGGGCGAAAATTGCGTTATTCAAGGGGAAAATCCGGCCAGCCCCACTACGCTTCCGGGCGCGGGGGGCCTAGCGACAGAGGAACCCAAAATGGCTGACGTGAAACGGGTTGAACGGCCTCTTTCCCCGCATCTGCAGATCTATCGCCCGCAGATGACCTCATTTACCTCGATCCTGACCCGCATTACCGGCAACGCGCTGATCGTCGGCGTCGTGCTGGCGGTCTGGTGGCTGCTTGCAGCTGCCACGGGGCCTGAATATTTCGCGGTTGCAAATGCAGTTGCAACCTCGTGGTTCGGGGATCTGATCTTCGCCGCCTCGGTGTTGGGCGTCTGGTATCATTACCTTGCCGGGCTGCGGCACCTTTACTTCGATGCCGGCCACGGGCTCGAGATCGAAACGGCGGAACGTCTTGGCTGGGCCTGCATCATCGGTTCAGTCGTGCTGACCGTCATCACCATCATTCTGGTCTGAGGGGGCAGCAAATGCGGTATCTGACCGATCGTAAACGCGCCGTGGGCAAGGGTGCCGCCGGCACCGGGACCGAGCATCACTGGTTCATGACGGTGACTGCCGTCGGGCTGGCCTTCCTGGTTCCGGCCTTCCTGTTCGTCTTCGGCCGCGCACTGGGGCAGGGGCATGAAGAGGTTCTGGCGATCTTCTCGCGCCCGTTCCCGGCCATCCTGACCGGACTCACGCTGGTTGTCGGCATGCGTCACTTTGCCAAGGGTGCGCAGATGATGATCGAGGATTATGCCCATGGCACCGCCCGCAAGGTCGGCATCATCGCTGCCATCATGCTGTCTTATGCCGTGATGGCCAGCGGGCTTTATGCGCTCGTGAAGATCGCGCTCTGAAGGAACTGAAACATGGCAGCTTACGCATACGAGACGCATGAATATGACGTCGTGGTGGTCGGTGCCGGCGGCGCGGGCCTGCGCGCAACGCTCGGTATGGCCGAACAGGGCCTGCGCACGGCCTGCGTGACCAAGGTTTTCCCGACCCGGTCGCACACCGTGGCGGCACAGGGCGGCATCGCGGCCAGCCTGGGCAATATGGGCCCCGACAGCTGGCAGTGGCACATGTATGACACCGTGAAGGGGTCGGACTGGCTGGGCGATACCGATGCGATGGAATACCTCGCGCGCGAGGCGCCCAAGGCGGTTTACGAGCTGGAACATTACGGCGTGCCCTTCTCGCGCACCGAAGAGGGCAAGATCTACCAGCGCCCCTTCGGCGGCCACACCACCGAATTCGGCGAAGGCCCGCCCGTGCAGCGCACCTGCGCCGCGGCCGACCGCACCGGCCACGCCATCCTGCACACGCTTTACGGCCAGAGCCTCAAGAACAACGCGGAATTCTTCATCGAGTATTTCGCCATCGACCTGATCATGTCCGAGGACGGCACCTGCCAGGGCGTGGTGTGCTGGAAGCTTGATGACGGCACGATGCATGTGTTCAACGCCAAGATGGTCGTTCTGGCCACGGGCGGTTATGGTCGCGCCTACTTCTCGGCGACCTCGGCGCATACCTGCACCGGCGACGGTGGCGGCATGGTGGCGCGCGCGGGCCTGGCCCTTCAGGACATGGAGTTCGTCCAGTTCCACCCGACCGGCATCTACGGCTCGGGCTGCCTGATCACCGAGGGCGCGCGCGGCGAGGGGGGATATCTGACCAACTCCGAGGGCGAGCGGTTCATGGAGCGGTACGCGCCGCACTACAAGGACCTCGCGCCGCGTGACTATGTTTCGCGCTGCATGACGATGGAGATCCGCGAAGGGCGCGGCGTGGGCGAGGGCAAGGACCATATCCACCTGAACCTGTCGCACCTGCCCAAAGAGGCGCTGGCCGAACGTCTGCCGGGCATCTCGGAATCGGCCAAGATCTTCGCCGGCGTCGACGTGACCAAGGAACCCATCCCGGTTCTGCCGACGGTGCACTACAACATGGGCGGCATCCCCACGAACTATTGGGGCGAGGTGCTGAACCCGACCGCCGAAAACCCGACTGCGGTCGTTCCGGGCCTGATGGCGGTGGGCGAGGCGGGTTGTGCCAGCGTGCACGGCGCGAACCGCCTGGGCTCGAACTCGCTGATCGACCTCGTGGTGTTCGGCCGCGCCGCTGCCATTCGTGCGGGGCAGGTGGTCGATCCCAAGGCGCGCAACGGGGCGCTCAACCAGGCGTCGGTCGACGCGGCCTTCGCGCGGTTCGACGCGCTGCGCTATGCGGATGGCCCCATCCCCACGGCCGACCTGCGCCTTGAGATGCAACGGACCATGCAGGCCGACGCGGCGGTGTTCCGCACCGACAAGACGCTGGCCGAAGGGGTCGAGAAGATGACCGCCATCGCCGCCAAGTTGGGCGACCTGAAGGTCACCGACCGGTCGCTGATCTGGAACTCGGACCTGATGGAGACGCTGGAGCTGACCAACCTGATGCCGAACGCGCTTGCCACCATCGTCGGCGCCGAGGCCCGCAAGGAAAGCCGCGGCGCACATGCCTCCGAAGATCATGCCACCCGCGACGATGAAAACTGGCGCGTCCACACTGTCAGCCGCGTGGAGGGCAACAAGGTGGCGCTCAGCTACCGTCCGGTCATCGTCGATCCGCTGACGACCGAGGCCGAGGGCGGCATCAGCCTGCAGACCATCGCCCCCAAGGCGCGGACCTTCTGATGGCGCCGCGCCCGGCATATGCGCTTTATGCGGCACTGGCCGCGCTGCTGGCGGCCTGCGGGCCGATCCCGGTGGAACAGGCCGAACGCCAATGCCTTCAGCAGGTTCAGCCGCGCTCGCCCATTTCGGGCGAGGTCGGGATCGGCGTCGGATCGGGCGGCAGGGTGCTGTCGAATGTCGATCTCGATATCTCGGTCGGGGCGCAGCTGGGTACGCAAGATCCCGCAGCGATCTACGATCGCTGTGTCTACAACAAATCCGGCCAGCCTCCGACGCGGCCGCTGTATTCCCGAACGGACTGGAAGGGATAAATCATGGTTCAGTTCACGCTTCCCAAGAACTCGAAGATCCGCGTCGGCAAGACCTGGCCGAAGCCCGAGGGCAAGAACATCCGCAAGTTCCAGATCTATCGCTGGGATCCCGATACCGGCGAGAACCCGCGGGTGGACACCTATTTCCTTGATATGGACAAGTGCGGCCCGATGGTTCTGGACGCGCTGATCAAGATCAAGAACGAGGTCGACCCCACGCTGACCTTCCGCCGCTCCTGCCGCGAGGGGATCTGCGGCTCCTGCGCGATGAATATCGACGGGATCAACACGCTGGCCTGCATCTATGGCCTCGACGAGATCAAGGGCGACGTGAAGATCTACCCGCTGCCGCATATGCCGGTGGTGAAGGACCTGATCCCTGACCTGACGCATTTCTACGCCCAGCATGCCAGCATCATGCCCTGGCTGGAAACCAAGACGAACCGCCCGGCGAAAGAGTGGCGCCAGTCGATCGAGGACCGCAAGAAGCTTGACGGGCTTTATGAATGCGTGATGTGCGCGAGCTGCTCCACCTCATGCCCGAGCTACTGGTGGAATGGCGACAAATACCTTGGCCCGGCGGCGCTGCTGCATGCCTATCGCTGGATCATCGACAGCCGCGACGAGGCCACGGGCGAGCGTCTGGACGCGCTGGAAGATCCGTTCAAGCTGTATCGTTGCCACACGATCATGAACTGCACCAAGACCTGCCCCAAGGGCCTGAACCCGGCCAAGGCCATCGCGCATATCAAGAAGATGATGGTCGATCGCGTGGTCTGACCCCGGTTCGAACCTGCCCAAAAGCCCCGGCCCGCGCGCCGGGGCTTTTTCTTGCGCGCTGCGCATGGCACCCTTGCAGCATCGTGACGTGCCGAACCGCCCCCCATGCCCTATATTGCGCGCATGGGAGGAACTCTGAAACCGGAGAGTTCCAATGGTGAAGATCATCGCGTTTCCGCGCAACACCAAGGCCGAGGCGCAGAAGGCGCTTGAAGAATCGTTGGCCTATTACACCCCCGAAAGAGCGAGCAAGGAGGCCCCGTCGAGCCTGACGCCGCTTGAACTGATGTATGCATATTATTCCCCTGCCGCCTGAAACAACGGCAGCGGCATGAGATACTGGCAAGGCCCCGGCAGTCTGCCGGGGCCTTTTTCATGCCCCGCACGGGGGGGATCAGCCGTCGCGGAATTCGGTTTCCAGAAACTGTTCGAAAGCATCAAGGTCGATCGGGTCGACCTGGCCGAAGCCGCGCATCCAGACGGTGGCGGCGCGCATCGCATCGGGCTCCAGCTTGCACCATTTGACGCGTCCGCGTTTCTCCTGCTCGATCAGGCCGGCATCGGCCAGGATCGCCAGATGCTTGGACACCGCAGCCAGCGACATGGCGAACGGCTCGGCCACATCGGTGACGGCCATGTCATCCTCGAGCAGCATCGTCAGGATCGCCCTCCGGGTCGGATCGGCGAGGGCGGCGAAGATGGCGTCAAGCGGGGCCGTGTCGGCGGATGTCATGGCGAAGTGATGCGCGAGCCGCGCGGGATCGTCAACCGTTCGGTTGAATATCGAAATCTTCCGCGCGGCTGCCTCAAACGGGTGATCTTGCGTGCCGCAGCCCCGCGGCAGAAAATTTTATCGTTATCTTTCAGTGTCTTGATATTCCTCCTGCGCGCTTGACTCACGCGGCTGTGAGACGTAGGAACCCCATGAAGAATTGCGGGTGCTGGCAATGTCCCAAGATCCCACTGATGGCCCGGATCCCGAGCGTTTGAAGCGCCTGGAGGAGCGGCTGACAGAGGTCAGGCGGACCCATGAACCGGCCCCGCGCGTCGATGACCAGTATTCCCAGGCGAACATGGCCTGGCGTATGGTCATCGAACTGGTTTCGGGGCTGGGGATCGGCTTCGGCATCGGATACGGGCTGGATGTGCTGTTTGGCACGCTGCCGCTGTTGATGGTGCTGTTCACCTTCCTCGGGCTTGCGGCGGGGGTGCGGGTGATGCTGCGAACCGCCAGGGAATTGGGCGAAGAACGTCAGGCTGCCGATGCGGCCGATGAAGAGGGAAGATAAACGTGGCGGAAGAAGCTGGCACCGGTCTTGTGTTCCATCCGATGGATCAGTTCATCGTCAAGCCCCTGTTCGGGGATGGCCCGGTGCACTGGTATACCCCGACCAACGCGATGCTGTGGATGGCGATCTCGGTTCTTGCGGTGATCCTGCTGCTGGTGATCGGCACGCGTGGCCGCGCGGTGATCCCGACCCGGATCCAGTCGATCGCCGAGCTTGCCTACGGCTTCATCCACAAGATGGTCGAGGATGTGGCGGGCAAGGACGGGCTCAAGTTCTTCCCCTATATCTTCACGCTGTTCCTGTTCATCGTCTTCTCGAACTTCCTGGGGCTGCTGCCCAAGGCCTTCACCCCCACCTCGCATATCGCGGTGACGGCGGTGCTGGCGGTTCTGGTCTTCGTGACGGTGACGGTGGTGGGCTTCGTCAAGAACGGGGCCAGCTTCCTTGGCCTGTTCTGGGTGTCCTCGGCGCCGCTGGCGCTGCGCCCGGTTCTGGCGCTGATCGAGGTGATTTCCTACTTCGTGCGCCCGGTCAGCCATTCCATCCGTCTTGCCGGCAACATGATGGCCGGTCACGCGGTGATCAAGGTTTTCGCGGCTTTCGCGCCGCTGGTCCTGATGTCGGGGATCGGCGTGGTGGTGACGCCGCTGTCGATCATCGCGATCACCGCGATGTACGGGCTTGAGATGCTCGTGGCCTTCATCCAGGCCTATGTGTTCACGATCCTGACCTGCGTCTACCTCAAAGACGCGCTGCATCCGCATCACTAAGGTCGGGTTCCCCGCTAACAACTCAATTTAGCCAATTCCAACCTCAAGGAGTGACGAACATGGAAGGCGATATCGTTCAAATGGGTGCTTACATCGGCGCTGGCCTGGCCTGCATGGGCATGGGTGGGGCTGCTGTCGGTGTGGGCAACGTTGCCGGCAACTTCCTGTCGGGCGCGCTGCGCAACCCTTCGGCCGCTGCCGGCCAGACCGCGACGCTGTTCATCGGCATCGCCTTCGCGGAAGCTCTGGGGATCTTCTCGTTCCTCGTCGCGCTTCTGCTGATGTTCGCCGTCTGATCCCTTTTTCGCATCCTTGCGGTCGGGTGGGCCCCTGGCGGGTCCATCCGGTTATCTGAAGGGGCCAGGGGGACGATATGGCAACTGAAACGCACGAAGCTGCCTCGGAAATGGCGCATGACGCGGCGCAGGCCGCAGGTCATGCGGCGGAATCCGCTGGCATGCCGCAACTGGATTTCGCAACCTTCGGCAACCAGATCTTCTGGCTGCTGGTGACGCTGGTCGTGATCTGGTGGGTGCTGTCGCGCATCGCCCTGCCGCGTATCGGCGCGGTTCTGGCGGACCGTCAGGCCACCATCGCCGGCGATCTGAGCGCCGCGGAAGATTACAAGGCGAAGGCCAAGGACGCCGAGGCGGCCTATGAAAAGGCGCTCGCCGATGCCCGGAGGCAGGCGCAGAAGATCGTGGCCGAGGCCCGTGCCGACATCCAGAAGGATCTGGATGCCGCCACCGCGCAGGCCGATGCCGAAATCTCGGCGCGCACCGTGGAATCGGAAGCGCGCATCGCCGAGATCCGGGCCGGCGCCATGGAGGCGGTCGAGACCGTCGCCAAGGATACCGCGCTCGAGATCGTGGCGGCGCTTGGTGGCAAGGCCGATGCGAAGACCGTCGGTGCCGCGATCAACGCGCGGCTGAAAGGGTAAGATGATGAAGAAACTCTCGCTTCTGCTCATCCTTGCCGCGCAGCCCGCGCTTGCGGCATCGGGGCCGTTCTTCTCGCTGCGCAACACCGACTTCGTCGTGACGCTGGCCTTCCTGCTGTTCGTCGCGGTGCTGTTCTATTTCAAGGTGCCGGCGCTTCTGGGCGGGCTTCTGGACAAACGTGCCGCAGGCATCAAGTCCGACCTTGATGAGGCGCGCGCGCTGCGCGAAGAGGCGCAGACCATCCTTTCGGGGTATGAGCGCAAGGCACGCGAAGTTCAGGAACAGGCCGACCAGATCGTGGTTGCGGCCAAGCGCGATGCGCAGGCCGCCGCCGAACAGGCCAAGGCCGAGCTGAAAGCCTCGATCGCGCGCCGTCTGAAGGCTGCCGAGGAACAGATCGCCTCGGCTGAATCGCATGCGCTGCGCGAGGTCAAGGACCGGGCCGTCGCGGTTGCGGTGGCCGCCGCCGGCGAAGTGCTGGGCAAGCAGATGAGTGCGAAGGAACAGTCGAGCATGATCGACGCGTCGATCGCCGAAGTCGAAAGCCGCCTGCACTAAGGCCGCAAGACGATCCGAGACATGAGAAACCCGGCCCCCGCGGCCGGGTTTTTCGTTACCGCCCGGCCTCGTGCAGTAGACGCAGCCGGGCCAGGGCTTCGTTGCGTTCGGATTTCTGCTGCTCGTGAAGCGCGACATCCACGAATTCCATATGCCGGGCAATCGCCGCGCGGGCGGCCTCGGGGTCGCGCGCCTGCACCGCGTCATTGATCGCGCGGTGCTGTTCAAGCAGGGCGTCGCGGGTCGAGCGGTTGCGGAACATGACTGAGCGGTTGAAGAACACCCCCTCGCGCAGAAGCTCGAACATGGACCGCATCATGTGCAGCATGATGACATTGTGGCAGGCCTCGATGATCGCCATGTGAAACTCGACATCCAGCTCGGCCTCGAGCGAGGGATTGCGTTTTTCATGCGCGGCGGCCATGCGGTGGAAGATGGAATTGATCACCTCCAGATCGGCGTCCGAGCCAAGCCGCGCGGCCCGCGCGGCCGCCACCCCCTCAAGATCGGCGCGAAAGGCGAGATAGTCGAACACCGCCTGTTCGTTGCGCGAAAACAGCCGCACCAGCGCGGGCGAGAAGGCCGAGCCCAGCACATCGGCCACGAAGACACCGGCGCCGGCGCGCGTGCTCAGAAGTCCCGTATCCTGAAGTGCTGCGATCGCCTCGCGCAGGCTGGGGCGGGAGACGCCAAGGCGCTCTGAAAGCTCGCGTTCGGAGGGCAGGCGTTCGCCCGGCCGCAAGATCCCCTGCAAGATCAGGTGCTCGATCTGGCGTTCGACCGCATGGGCAAGCTTTTCCGGCTCGATTTTCTGAAACGGCATGACACCCCCTGGCTTTGGTCAAATATTATGACCGGGAAGGGCGGTGCACAATGCACAAAGGCCGGGCAGATGCCCGGCCTTCCTGGCTTGCCGATCCCCGCGGGGTCAGCTGTTCGGACGGATGATGAACTCCACGCGCCGGTTTTGCGCGCGGCCATCGGGCGTCAGGTTCGAGGCGATGGGCTGATCCTCGCCCCGGCCATAGGCCACGACCCGCTGGCGCGGCACGCCCGCGCCGACCAGAACGCTGGCGACCGCGTTCGCGCGGTCCTGCGACAGGCGCTGGTTGTAGCTTGCCTCGCCGGTGTTGTCGGTGTGGCCGATCACCTCGACGGTGGTATCGGGATAGCGGTTGAGGCTGCCGGCAAGCGTGTAGAGATCGCGTTGCAGGTCGCTGCGCACCACCGCGCTGTCGGTGGCGAAAAGCACGTCCTGCGGCATCGTCACGATCAACTGGCTGCCCGTATTGACCACCGAAACGCCGTTGGTATCGAGATCGCGGCGCAGCTCTTGCGCCTGACGATCGAGGTTTGCCCCGATCGCGCCGCCGATCAACCCGCCGACCACCGCACCGGCCGCGGTCTTGGCCAGCTTGTCGTCACCCTTGCGCGTGGCGCCGAAGACGCCGCCCAGAAACGCGCCCGTGATCGCGCCCGAGGTCTGGTTGCTATGGGCGCCATTGTCGACACCCGTTGCATAGGGATCCGTGCAGGCCGAAAGGGCGAACAGCCCGGTTACGCCCAGCATCAGGGAAAACTTCGCATTCATGCTCTATCGCCTTTTATCTTAAAGGGCCCTTTGCACGGGCCTCGCAGGGAATATTACCCAATCGCGGCGGGGATGTTCCATCGCTTCTGCGCGGGTGGCGGGGTTTCGCCCATCACTTCCTGGAGAGCGGGGCGTGCCTAGCCGGCCTCGCGCCGGGCCGCTTCCCAGGCCAGCATCGCGCGCTTGACCGGCAGACCCCAGTGATAGCCGCCAAGCCCGCCGGATTTGCGCAGCGCGCGGTGGCAGGGGATCAGCCAGGAGACCGGGTTGCGCCCGACTGCGGTACCCACCGCGCGCACCGCGCGGGGATGGCCGATGGCATCGGCGATGTCGGAATAGGTGGTGACCTGCCCCGAGGGGATCTGCAAAAGCGCCTCCCAGACCTTGATCTGGAACGGCGCGCCGATCATGTGCAGGCACGTCTCGCCCCGCTGGCCAAGCGCGGCCTCGACCCAGCCCGCGATCGCGTCGGGGTCTTCGACGAATTCCGCGCGCGGCCAGCGGGCGGCCAGATCGGCGAAGGCGGCATCGCGCCCGGTATCGGCGGCGAAGGCCAGGCCGCAAAGGCCGCGCTGCGTGCCCATAGCCAGAACTTCGCCGAAGGGTGAGGGAAACCAGCCCCAGCGGATCGTGAGGCCCGCGCCCCCGCGCGCGTATTCGCCGGGGCTCATGGCTTCCCACCGCAGGAACAGGTCGTGCAACCGGCCGGAACCCGACAGCCCCGCGTGATCGGCCACCGCATCCAGCGGCATGCGCTGCGCCAGCAACTCCCGCGCAAGATCAAGCGACAGGTATTGCTGATAGCGCTTGGGCGAGACGCCGACCCAGGCGGAAAACACCTTCTGGAAATGCGCGGCGCTCATGCCGAGGCTTGCGGCCAGATCGCCAAGCGAAACGGGGCTGCCGTCGGCCTCGTCGATGCGGGCAAGGGCACGCTCGATGACCCGGAAGTGGTATTGTGCGTCGGGCAGGGGGGAATTCATTGTGCCGGTCTCCGTATGGGATGCCCATGATACGCGCGGCCGCCCCCGCGCGCGACCCGAAAGCTGTGCTTTGCGCGCCGTCAGCCCTTGCCGATCAGCGGCGCGGCGGGCATAGGAAGGACATGGCAAAGCAGCTTGATTATCGCACCATGAAGGAGGTTTTCCGCCGTTTCGAGGCGGCCGAACCCCATCCCAGGGGCGAGTTGGAACATGTCAATGCCTACACGCTTCTGGTGGCGGTCGCGCTTTCGGCGCAGGCCACCGATGCGGGGGTGAACAAGGCCACGCGCGGGCTGTTTCCCATTGCCGACACGCCGCAGAAGATGCTTGCGCTTGGCGAGGCCGCGCTGGTCGAGAAGATCAAGACGATCGGCCTGTTCCGGCAAAAGGCCAAGAACGTCATCCGCCTGAGCCAGATCCTTGTCGACGCCTTCGACGGAGAGGTGCCCAGCTCGCGCGCGGCGCTGCAATCGTTGCCGGGCGTGGGGCGCAAGACGGCGAATGTCGTGCTCAACATGTGGTTCGGCCATCCCGCGCAGGCGGTCGATACCCATATCTTCCGCATCGGCAACCGCTCCGGCATCTGTCCGGGCAAGGATGTCGACGCGGTCGAGCGCGCCATCGAAGACAACGTGCCGGTGGAATACCAGCGCCACGCGCATCACTGGCTGATCCTGCATGGCCGCTACATCTGTGTCGCGCGCAAGCCGAAATGCGCGGTCTGCATCATCCGCGATCTGTGCCAATACGAGGAGAAGACCCAGTGAAATCCTATCAGGTTGTCGGCATCGGCAATGCCATCGTCGACGTGCTGAGCCAGACCGACGATACCTTTCTGGATCACATGGGCATCGAAAAGGGCATCATGCAGCTGATCGAGCGCGAGCGCGCCGAGACGCTTTATGCCGCGATGACCGAACGCACGCAGGCGCCGGGCGGCTCGGTCGCCAATACGCTGGCGGGGCTGGGGAATCTGGGCCTGAGCACGGCCTTCATCGAACGCGTGCGCGACGATGCGCTCGGACGGTTCTACGCGGCCTCGATGGCGGCCGAGGGGACCGATTTCGTCAATCCGCCGGTGGCGAAGGCGGATCTGCCGACCTCGCGCTCGATGATCTTCGTCACGCCGGATGGCGAGAGGTCGATGAACACCTATCTGGGGATCTCGGCCGAGCTGTCGACCGAGGATGTGCCCCTCGAGGTGGCCGAACACGCGCAGATCCTGTTCCTCGAGGGCTATCTGTTCGACAAGGATTACGGCAAGGCGGCCTTCCTGAAGGCGGCGCAGGCCACCCGGCGCGGCGGCGGCAAGGCCGGGATCGCGCTGTCGGACCCGTTCTGCGTGGACCGCCACCGCGAGGGCTTTCGCCGCCTTGTCAGCACCGAGATGGATTATGTGATCGGCAACCAGCACGAATGGGAATCGCTCTACCAGACCAATCTGGAAGAGGCGCTGCGCCAGGCCTCGGCGGAATGCCCCATCGTGGTGTGCACCCGCTCGGGCGCCGATGTGGTGTTGATCCGGGGGCGGGAGCGGGTCGAGGTGCCGGTGCATCGCGTCGTGCCGGTGGACGCGACCGGCGCGGGCGATCAGTTCGCCGCGGGCTTCCTTTATGGCTATGCGACCGGGCAAAGCCTTGCCGTGGCGGGGCGGATGGGCTGCATCGCGGCGGCCGAGGTCATCGGCCATTTCGGCGCCCGTCCCGAATCCGATGTGAAGGCCCTGTTTCGCGGCCACGGCCTGATCTGAGCGCGCCGCGGGCCTGTTCAGGTTTGCTGTCTGGAAACAGCCAGTCGGCCAGCAGCAGGCAGCCAAGCGCCCATCCCGCGCCCGCCGCCCACCCGGCCAGCACGTCGCTTGGCCAGTGCACGCCCAGATAGACGCGGCTTGCGCCCACCAGGAACGATGCCAGGATTGCCATGCCGACAAGGTAGAGGCGCAGGCTGCGACGGGTTTGCAGCCGCGCGACCATCACGGCAAGCGTCAGGTAGGTGATCGTCGCCATCATCGAATGGCCGCTGGGAAAGCTGGCCGAGGTGACAAGCGTCTCGTGCGGCACGATGTCGGGACGCGGGCGGTCGATGATCCATTTGGCGATGCTGCTGAAAAGCTGCCCGCCGCCGATTGCCGCCAGCAGCAGCGCAACCGCCCGGCGGCGCCCCTGAAGCCATAAAAGCCCGCTGACCGAAATCGTGATCAGCCCCAGAACCGCCACGCCGCCAAGCGCGGTCAGATCGCGCATCATCAGCTCCAGCCATGGCGGGCCCAACGGGTCGGCGGGATCTGCCGGATTGCGCAGCGCCAGCAGGACGGCGCGGTCGAAGGCCGACGCCGTGCCCTCGGTGACCCCGTCGGCAAGAACGGCAAAGACCCACACGGTGCCCGCGATGAAACCCATCGCCGCCAGGATCTCGACTTCGATGCGGTCGCGCAGCCATGCCCAGATGCGGCGCATTCAATCGCCAAGCTTCGCGTGGACCTCGTCCATGTCGATCTCGCCCACCGGCATCTTGTTGTCCGGATCGTCGAAATCGTAGCGAAAAAGCTGGAAGTCCTTCTTGTAGATCTCCCAGACGAGATGCCGGGACAGGTCATCGAAATAGGCGCTGACCGGATGGGCGCGTTTCGGGCCGTGCCCTTCGGATTCGTTGAAGCGCGGGATCCGGGCAAGATCTATCGGATGCGCGGTCTTGGTTTTGTCGAGAACGCCCTGCATGCCCTCGTTGAACTTTTCGGTGAAGAAGATGTGGTCGTAACGCCCGCCATTGACGATATAGGTCGAGACATGCCCCGACATGGCCGACCAGTGGATGTCGGGCTCCATCGGGCGGCGCCAGCGGATCGTGTCGCGCGCGAACAGCAGGAAGCGGCGGAAGGATCTGATCTGGTCGAAATCGAAATCGTCCTCGGGGCTGCCCACCTCGACGCCGTATTTCTGCGCAAGCTGCGGCACGAGGTTGCCCCGGTAGCGCTTTCCGTTGCGCTGGATGCCCGCGATTTTGTCGAAGAAAGAGCTGAGGATCCGCGCATAGGGGTTGCGCACGCAGGTAAAGGCAAAAGACTTGTGGCGCCTGACATTGTCCTCAATCTTTTTCTGGCTCGCCTCGATCGACCACTTGTGCAGCCCGCTTGTCGCATCGTGGATATCGCCGTCGAAGAACCTGCCGTGATCGGAAAAGAACATGATCTGTCCGATCGAAGAGCAGGCGCATTTCGGCACGACGCGATAGACCATGCTTTCGCTTTCTGTCATCCAGGTGCCGGGAAATCCCATGAACTTTCCTCCGAAAGGCCCGCTTCAATGGTTTGCACAAGGCGGTTAAACTAAGGCAAAAAAACAAACAGACACTGTTTTTACAATGGCGATTGGCGCTATCAAGGCGAATAATCGTTCCCAGGCGCAGGCAAGATCATTCTTCCCATGGCAAAAATCGCCTTCATCCTGCTGACTCACAAGGATCCCGAGGGGATCATCCTGCAAGCCGAGCGCCTGACCGAGGCGGGCGATTTCGTCTCGATCCATTTCGACGCAAGGGCAAGCCGCGCGGATCATGACCGGATCCGCAAGGCGCTTGCCGGCAATCCGCGCGTCACCTTCGCCAAACGTCGCCTGAAATGTGGTTGGGGCGAATGGAGCCTTGTCGGCGCCACCCTTGAGGCCGTGCGCGCCGCGGTCGAGGCCTTCCCCGCCGCCACGCATTTCTACATGCTTTCGGGCGATTGCATGCAGATCAAGACGGCGGAATTCGCCCACGCGCTGCTGGATGCCGAGGATGTGGACTATATCGAAAGCTTCGACTTCTTCACCTCGGACTGGATCAAGACCGGCCTCAAGGAAGAGCGGCTGATCTATCGCCACTGGTTCAACGAGCGCAACCACAAGGGGCTGTTCTACAACAGCTTCAAATGGCAGCGTGCGCTTGGCCTGTCGCGCAAGGTGCCCGAAGACCTGCAGATGATGATCGGCAGCCAGTGGTGGTGCCTGCGCCGCCGCACGATCGAATGGGTGCTGGATTTCTGCCGCGACCGACCCGACGTAATGCGGTTCTTCAAGACCACATGGATTCCGGACGAGACCTTCTTTCAGACCATCGTGCGCCATGTCGTCCCCGAGCACGAGATCCGCACCCGCACGCTGACATTCCTGATGTTCACCGATTACGGGATGCCGGTCACATTCTATAACGACCACTATGACCTTCTGCTGAGCCAGGATTTTCTGTTCGCGCGCAAGATCAGCCCGGATGCGGCGGTTCTGAAGGAAAAGCTTGGTGCGCTTTGGGCAAGGACGGGGGTGGAATTTGCACTTTCGAACGAGGGGCAAAATCTCTTCCGCTTTCTGACGGGGCGCGGCCGGGTCGGACGCCGTTTTGCGCCGCGCTTCTGGGAAACCGAATCCAGCCTGGGGCGGGAACGGGTGCTGATGATGCTTGTGTGCAAGAAATGGCACGTCGCAAAGCGTATCGCCGATCAGGTTCGTTCGAAAACGGATATCCCGGCGGTCGAGTATATCTTCAACGAAGCGGGCGGCCTGCCGCCGATGGGCGGAATCGAAACGACCCTCGAAAAGCGCAACCGGCATCGCCGCGCGATCATGCGCATGCTGTTCGACTATCACAAATCGGACAAACTGCTGATCTGCCTCGATCCGGCCGCCTTCGACCTGATGCAGGATTTCGTGTCGGACAAGGCCGTGACCCGCATCCTCGAGGTGGAGTGCAGTTTCTCTGACGATTACCTTCTGGGCCATGCCCGCCGTGTCGGCCTGGCCGGAGATCGCACCCCGCAAGAGGTGATCGACCGGCTTCTGCCCACGATCCGCTACGATCTGCGTTTCGAAAGCGACCGGATGCGCGATGCCCGCTTTCCGGTCTTCCTCCAGATGCGCGAGACCGAAAGCCCCGAAAGCAATGCGGTTGCGCTCGCACGGTTTCTGGAAATCGGGCAAGAGAACGCAGAGCAGATTGCCCGGACCGATCACCTGTTTGCCGATTGAGGAGACCCCGAATGGCCTATGCCTATGACCCGACAAACATCTTCGCCCGCATCCTGCGCGGCGAGATCCCCAACGACACCGTCCTTGAAACCGCCCACAGCCTGGCCTTCCGCGACATCGCACCGAAAACGCCCGAGCATGTCCTTCTCATCCCCAAGGGGCCCTATGTCTGCCACGATCATTTCGCCGCCGAAGCCTCGGATGCCGAGATCGTCGACTTTACCCGCGCGGCGGGAGAACTTTGCCGGATGCTGAACATCGCGCCGGGCGCCGGCGGGGCGGGCTATCGCACGATCTCGAACGCGGGCGAACACGGCGTTCAGGAAGTTCCGCACTATCACCTGCACATCCTTGCGGGCCGGCCCCTGGGGCACATGCTGCCCAGGGCCTGACGCGCCCCGCGCGTGACGGGTGCGGAAGCCTCCGGCGGGGATATTTTAACTCTGAAGAAACCAATTGGTGCGAATCTGGGGGCACGGTACAGGCGGGGACGCCGATGACCGTCTCTGGAGAAGCGAAAGCGCCCTGGCCCACCGGCATCGCTGCGGGGTTCAGGGCGCGGCGCCTGTCTTCTTCAGAGCAAAAATATCCTCGCCGGAGGCTTCAGGATTTCGAGGTCAATGCCACGAAGACCTCTTCCAGACCGGGTTGTTCCGAGGCGACATCGCGGATCTGGATGCCGGCTGCGCGGATCGCGTCGAGCACGGCCCCGGCGCTTGTTTCGGACCTGCGATACAGGAAAGCGATGGTGCCGTCCGGGCGGGCTTCCATGCTGATCCCGGCGGGAAGGCTGATCGTTGCGGGCGGCGGCTCTTCGGGCTCGACGATCAGGGCCTTGCCGTCCATCCGGCGCAGAAGGGCGGGGGTGGTGTCGCGCACGATGACTTCGCCCCGGTCGATGATGGCGATCTCGTCGCACATCTCCTCGGCCTCTTCCAGGTAATGCGTGGTCAGGATGATCGTCATGCCCTGTTCGTTCAGCCGCCGCACATTGGCCCAGAGCATGCTGCGCAATTCGATGTCGACGCCGGCGGTCGGCTCGTCCAGCACAAGGATCTGCGGGCGGTGCACCAGCGCCTTGGCCAGAAGCAGGCGGCGCTTCATCCCCCCCGACAGGTTGCGCGCATAGGCCTCGGCCTGCTGGGTCAATCCGACAAGGCTCAGGATCTCGTCCGTCCAGCGTTCGCGCGCGGGCACGCCATAGAGCCCGGCCTGCATCTCCAGCGCGGCACGCGGAGAGAAGAACGGATCCATGTTGAGTTCCTGCGGCATGACCCCGATCGCGGCGCGCGACTGGCGGGGGTTCACGTCCTGGTCGAAGCCCCAGATCGTCACCTTGCCCGCCGTCTTGCGCACCAGCCCGGCCAGAATGTTGATCATCGTGGATTTTCCCGCGCCGTTCGGCCCCAGAAGGCCGAAGATCGAGCCGGCGGGAATCGACAGGTCGACGCCCTTCAGGGCCTCTTTCGGGCCCTGCCGCCCTGTTGCGGCATAGGTCTTGCGCAGGTTTTCGATGCGTATCGCCTGTTGTTCCACCTTGTCGGCCCCCGCTCAATCGTTATCATGCGCGCCAAGTTAAAGCCTGTATCCCAGGCCGCCACAAGAACGGCCAGCCAAACGGAGCCCGACCATGACGATCGCCCCGCCCGAAACCCAGACCGTGACCCGCTGGAAGGTTGCCTGCGACGGGGGCGAGGGGGCGCTTGGCCATCCGCGGGTCTGGCTGTCCATCCCGAAGGAGACCGGCGAGGTCGAGTGCGGCTATTGCGACAAGAAATTCGTGATCGACCGGGCGCATGCCCATGACGATCACTGACCGGGCAAGGGCGGCCTGAGCGGACGGCCCGCCGGGGCCGTAATTTCCTCCGCGCCCGAAGCGGGGACGCTAGCCGCCCTTTCCGACCAGCGCGGTGGCCACGATTCCGACGGCGAAGCCCGCCAGTGCGGCCAGCGAGGGCGCCTGGCTGTATCTGAGATGCGCTTTCACCGCGATATCCTGGAACATCAGGAAAAGAATGCCGCCCGCGGCGGCCATCATCAACCCGCCGGTCAGCATCGGAAGCTCGCGCAGGAACAGATACCCGACCGCAACGGCAAGCGGCCCGATCCCTGCCAGAAGGAAGAATGACCGCAATATGCCGGGCCTTGCGCGTTTGCCGTTTGCCACGATCTCGCGGAAGGCGTTGAAGGCTTCGGGGAGGTTCTGGGCGCCGATGAAGAAGGCCAGAAGCGCCGCATCGGCCGAGCGGCTGGCGATGATCGCACCAAGCGAGATCGCCTCGGGCACGAAATCGGTGAGCATCGCGTAGAACTGGGCGTTCGCGCCCGCATGTTTCTTGCGCAGGCGCTCCAGCAGCGCAAACAGGATGCCGCCGCCGAAGAACGCGGCCAGCCCGTGCCAGAGCGAAAGCAGCTCCAGCCCCTTGGGGACAAGGACGAAGGCCACCGCCGCCACAAGGATGCCGCCGCCGAATGCGATCATGCTGTGGCGGAATTCCTGCTCCAGCCAACGCGGCTGGATACGCTCGATGCTGGCCAGGTAGCCACCGGCCGGAATCATCAGCCCGGCGACAAGGCCGTAGAGCAAGGCAAGAAAGAGGTCATGCATGTCGGCCCCGCGCGCTGTGTTCCACCTTTATGACACAGGATGGCGGTCGGGACCAAGTGCGCGATGGCCCGGCAGATGCGCGCCGGTCGCCGCCCCGTTTGCGGGGGGGGCTGCGGGATCACGCCCCGTCGGAGGCCTTGCGCGCCTTGGCGGCGGCTTTCATCCTTGCAAGAAGTTCGGCCTTGGTTTCCTGCTTGCCGAAGGGGTTCTTTTCGCTGCCACGGGCATTGTGCTCGGCATGGCGGGGGGCGTTCTTGCCATGTTTAGGGCCGCCTGATTTTCCATAATCCATGATGCACCCCTCCTGATCTGCAAGGCCCCCTTGTCATGCCCGAGCGCGCCGGCGGGCGCAAGGCTGCTGGCAGGCGGGGGCGGGTTGTGGCAGAACGGGGCAAACACAGGAATGGGAGACCGGGCACATGGCATTCGGGAAAGGCTGTCACCTGCATCTGATCGACGGCTCGGCCTTCATCTTCCGTGCCTATCATGCGCTGCCGCCGCTGACGCGAAAGTCGGACGGGTTGCCGGTGGGCGCGGTGGCGGGCTTTGCCAACATGATCTTCAAATATATCGAGGATGCAAAGGGCGACGACGCGCCGACCCATGCCGCGGTGATCTTCGATCACAGCTCCCGTACCTTCCGCAACGAGATCTACCCGGAATACAAGGCCAACCGCCCCGAACTGCCCGAGGACCTGCGCCCGCAATTCCCGCTGACGCGCGATGCGACGCGGGCCTTCAACCTGGCCTGTGTCGAGGTCGAGGATTACGAGGCCGACGACATCATCGCCACCCTTGCGCGCCAGGCGCGCGAGGCAGGCGGGCGCGTGACGATCATCTCGTCGGACAAGGATCTGATGCAGCTTGTCGGCGGCGGGGTCGAGATGCTGGATGCGATGAAGGGGCTGCGTGTCGGTCCCGAAGAGGTCGAGGCGAAATTCGGCGTGGGGCCCGCGCGCGTGATCGACGTGCAGGCCCTTGCGGGGGATTCGGTCGACAACGTGCCCGGCGCGCCCGGGATCGGCATCAAGACGGCGGCGCTTCTGATCAACGAATATGGCGATCTGGAAACACTTCTGGCCCGCGCAGAGGAAATCAGGCAGCCCAAGCGGCGCGAAACGCTGGTGAATTTCGCCGATCAGATCCGCATCTCGAAACGCCTCGTGACGCTGGACGATCATACGCCGCTGGATTTCACCCTCGACAGCCTCGAGGTGAAGGACCCCGATCCGCAGACCCTTCTGGACTTCCTCAACCTGATGGAGTTCCGCACCCTGACGCGCCGCACGGCCGAGCGGTTCGGGCTGGAGCCCCCGCCCGCGCCGGTCCAGCCCGATGCCGCGCCGGGCACCGACATGCCCGAGGCACCGGGCGCCCCCGCGGCCGAGGCGCTGCCCTTCGATCATGACGCCTATATCTGTATCCGCGACGGCGCAACGCTGGGCGAATGGCTGGCCGAGGCACGCGCGAAGGGCTGGCTTGCGCTCGATACCGAAACCACGAGCCTTGACGAGATGCGGGCCGAGCTGGTGGGCGTGTCGCTGTGCATCACGCCGGGGCGGGCGGCCTACATCCCGCTAGGGCATCGCAGCGGCGGGGATGACCTGTTCGGCGGCAGCGCGCTTTCCGAGGGGCAGATGCCGCTGGAAGAGGCGCTCGCGCTTCTCAAGCCGGTTCTTGAGGATGACAGCATCCTCAAGATCGGGCAGAACATGAAATATGACTTCAAGATCTTCGCCCGGCACGGCATTCGCGTGACGCCGCTGGATGATACGATGCTGATGTCCTATGCGATGTTCTCGGGGCTGCACAATCACGGGATGGATGTGCTGTCGGCCGAGTATCTGGGCCATGAGCCGATCCCGATCAAGGAGCTTCTGGGCTCGGGCAAGGCGCAGATCACCTTCGACCGCGTTCCGATGGACCAGGCCACCCGCTACGCGGCCGAGGATGCCGATATCACCCTGCGCCTTTGGCAACGCTTCAAGCCGCAACTGCACCGCGCGGGTGTCACGACGGTCTATGAAACGCTCGAACGCCCTCTGGTGCCGGTTCTGGCCGATATGGAAATGGCCGGGGTGCGTGTCGATGCCGCGGTGCTTGCGCGCATGTCGAACGTCTTCGCGCAGCGCATGGCCGGCCTCGAGGCCGAGATCCACGAGGCCGCGGGCCAGCCGTTCAACGTGGGCTCGCCCAAGCAGCTGGGCGAGATCCTGTTCGACCAGATGGGCGTGCCGGGCGGGTCCAAAGGCAAGGCAGGCGCCTATTCGACGGGCGCCGACGTGCTTGAGGACATCACCACGATGGAGGATCAGCCCCAAGCGGCCGGGCTGGCCGCGAAGGTGCTGGACTGGCGCCAGCTCTCCAAGCTCAAATCCACCTATACCGACGCCCTGCAAGGCCATGTGAACCCCGAGACGGGCCGGGTGCATACCTCCTACGTCATCGCGGGGGCGAATACCGGGCGGCTCGCCTCGACCGATCCGAACCTGCAAAACATCCCCGTGCGCTCGGACGAGGGCCGCAGGATCCGCGAGGCATTCGTGGCCGGCCCGGGCATGACGATCGTGTCGCTGGACTATTCCCAGATCGAGCTGCGCATCCTGGCGCATGTGGCCGATATCGCGGCGCTGAAACAGGCCTTCCGTGACGGGATCGACATCCACGCCATGACCGCATCCGAGATGTTCGGCGTTCCCGTGGAAGGGATGGACCCGATGATCCGCCGCCAGGCCAAGGCGATCAATTTCGGCGTGATCTACGGGATCTCGGGCTTTGGCCTTGCGCGCAACCTGCGCATTCCGCGCGCCGAGGCGCAGAGCTTCATCGACCGGTATTTCGAGCGCTTCCCGGGCATCCGGAAGTATATGGACGACACGATCGCCTTTGCGAAGGAACACGGCCACGTCCAGACCCTTTTCGGACGCCGGATCCACACGCCGGAAATCAACGCCAAGGGCCCCGCGGCGGGATTTGCGAAACGCGCGGCCATCAATGCGCCGATCCAGGGCGCGGCCGCCGACATCATCCGCCGCGCGATGGTGCGCATGCCCGCCGCGATTGCCGGACTGCCCGCAAGAATGCTGCTTCAGGTCCATGACGAACTGATCTTCGAGGTCGAAACCGCCGCCGCGGATGACCTCATCTCGACCGCGCGCGGGATTATGGCCGGCGCGGCCGAGCCGGTCGTCAAGCTGGCGGTCCCGCTGGTCGTGGATGCGGGGAAGGGCCAAAGCTGGGCCGAGGCGCATTGAGCATGCGACGGTGCCCGGCATATCCTTCGGAACGCTCCGCGGGGGATATTTTTTCTCTGAAGATGCGCATGGTTTCTTCAGAGCCAGAAATATCCCCGCCGGAGGCATCCCGAACCCACCGCCTTCTTGCGAAAGGGGATACGCGCGCTGATGCCGCATGATCACCATTCTCATCATCACGGCCATTCGCATGCCCGGCTGAGCCTGCACGAAGGCGATCGTCGCGTGGTGTTCGCGGTTGCGGTCAATCTGTTGCTGACGGTGGCGCAGGTCCTGGGCGGGGTGATCGCTGGCTCCATCGCGCTGGTGGCGGACGGGGTGCACAATTTTTCGGATGCGGCGGCGCTGGCGCTGCGCCTGGGCGGGCGCCGGTTGGCGCGGCGTGCGGCCGATGCGGGCATGAGCTTTGGCTGGAGCCGTGCCGAAACCGTCGCGGCGCTGGTGAATTATGTCACGCTGGTCGTGGTGGCGGTCTGGTTGCTGGCCGAGGCGGTCGGGCGGCTGGCCGATCCGCCGGGGGTCGACGGCTGGATCGTCGTGTGGCTGGCCGGGCTGGCGCTTATGGTCGATCTTGCCACCGCGGGGCTGACCTACCGGCTGTCACGCGAAAGCCTGAACATCCGCGCCGCGTTTCTGCACAATCTGGCGGATGCGGGGGCCTCGGTCGCGGTCATCGTCGGGGGTGCACTGATCCTGTGGTTCGACTGGCGACTGGTCGATCCGCTTCTGACGATCGGGATTTCGCTGTTCATCCTGTGGCACATTGCGACCGATATCCGCCCGGTCCTGCGCATTCTGATGCTTGGGGCCCCTCCGGCCTCGCCGGACCGCGAAACGATCGCGGGGCGGCTTCGGGAATTGCCGGGTGTGGAGGATCTGCATCACGTCCATCTGTGGCAGATCGACGAGGATCGCAGCGCCTTCGAGGCGCATCTGGTCCTTGCGGAGGGGACGGATTTCGCCGCGGCGATCCGTCGGGCCAAGGCGGTTCTGGCCGAGGAATACGGCCTCTATCACGCGACGCTGGAGGCCGAAACCCGGCGGGGCGGTTGCGCGGATCAGGTCAAGACCGGCTGAGAGGGGTAGCGCATCGCCGGGCTTTCAGCCCAGCTCGGCTGTGGGGATGATCGGGAAGAACACGTCCGAGGACCACAGGCCAAGCCAGTCCTGCCCGTCATGGTTGGCCGGGCGCGCGATCTCGACCAGCCGGTAGAAGGTTTTCCGGTCGATCAGCGCCTCCAGCCCGCGGCGGACGTGGATATAGGGCGAGGGCTCGCCGTTTTCGGCGCGGGTGACGCGGATCGGGTTCTCGGCGCTTGCGGTCACGGTATCGCTGACATTGGTGGTGAAGCGCAGCTTTTGCCCCGCGCCGCTGCCGATCCGTTCGAAATCGACCGCGACGAAGGGCGCGTCAACCACGCGGATGCCGACCTTTTCGACCGGGGTGACCAGAAAATACGCATCACCCTCGCGCTTGAGGATCGAGGCGAAAAGCCGGACCAGCGCCGGTCTTCCGATGGGCGTGCCCAGGTAGAACCATGTCCCGTCGCGCCGGATTTCCATGTCCAGATCGCCGCAAAAGGGCGGATTCCACAGATGGACCGGCGGCGGCCCCTTGCGCCCGGCCTTGCCCGCCGCTTCGGCCAGCCCCTCGGCGCTGGGGGGCTTCACGTTCTTTTGTGTCTTGTTCTCAGGTGCCATGAGGGCTTTGCCATTGGGTCTGTTCGCTTTATCTGGTTAGCTTAACATATAGCGGCAAGGGAGCCCAAGTCATGGTCGAACCTGTGGAACTGATCGCCGATGTCGAACGTCTGGGCGCGAAGCTTGCGGAGGCGCGGGCCTCGATCGACCGGCGGTTCATCGGGCAGGACCGTGTGGTGGAGCTGGTTCTGGCGGCGCTTCTGTCGGGCGGGCACGCGCTGCTGGTGGGCCTTCCGGGGATGGGCAAGACCATGCTGGTCGATACGCTGTCCACCGTGATGGGGCTGAAGGGCGCGCGGATCCAGTTCACGCCGGACCTGATGCCCGCCGATATCCTGGGCTCGGAGGTGCTGGAGACGGCGGCCGATGGCAGCCGCGCCTTCCGTTTCATCGAGGGGCCGGTCTTCTGTCAGCTTCTGATGGCCGATGAGATCAACCGCGCCAGTCCGCGCACGCAATCGGCGCTTTTGCAGGCCATGCAGGAGCGCGAGGTGACCGTGGCCGGGGTGCACCGTCCGCTGGGGCGGCCCTTCCACGTTCTGGCGACCCAGAACCCGATCGAGCAGGAGGGCACCTATCCCCTGCCCGAGGCGCAGCTGGACCGTTTCCTTGTGCAGGTCGATGTGGATTATCCCGACCGCGAGACCGAGCGCGACATCCTTCTGGCCACGACCGGGGCCAGCAGCAATGCGGCGCATCAGGTCTTTACCGCCGCGGAACTGCTGGCCGCGCAGGATCTGGTGCGGCGCATGCCGGTGGGCGAAAGCGTGGTCGAGATGATCCTTGATCTCGTGCGCGCCTGCCGCCCCGGCGAAGAGGAAAGCTCGGCCGCGGTGCGCGATACGCTGGCCTGGGGGCCGGGGCCGCGCGCGGCGCAGGCCCTGATGCTGACGGTGCGGGCGCGGGCCTTGCTCAATGGCCGCTTCGCCCCGTCGGTCGAGGATGTGCTGGCGCTGGCGCGTCCGGTCCTGATCCATCGCATGGCCCTGTCCTTCGCGGCGCGCGCGCGTGGGGAAACCCTTGGCGGCGTGATCGACCGTGTCGCGCAAGAGGTCAGCCGCACCGAGGCGGCTGCGTGAGTGCTGCGCAGGATATGACCGCGCCCGCGGCCCTTGGCCTGCGGCGCGAGGCCGAGGGGGTTGCCTCTGCCCTTCCGCCGCTTCTGGTCGCGGCCGAGCATCTGGCGGCGACCGTGCAGATGGGCGGGCACGGCCGGCGCCGGGCCGGTGCGGGCGAAGAGTTCTGGCAGTATCGCCCGGCCCATTCCGGGGATGAGGCGCGTTTCGTGGACTGGCGCCGCTCGGCCCGGTCCGATCAGCAATATATCCGCGACCGGGAATGGCAGATCGCGCAATCGGTGCATCTGTGGGTCGATGATGCGGCCTCGATGCGGTATTCGGGCCACAAGGATCGCCCAGAGAAGGGCGCGCGGGCGCGGCTTCTGGCGCTTGCGCTGGCGGTGCTGATGATCCGGGCGGGCGAACGGGTCGGGTTGGTCGGCGCGCTTGCGCCGCCGCGTCCGGGCAAGGCGCAGCTGATGCAGCTTGCGGGGCTGTTGTCGGCGCCGCCGGGATCTGCGGATTACGGCACGCCCGAGGTCGGGGCCGTGGTGCCGCGGTCGCGCGCGGTGTTCATTTCGGATTTTCTGGGCGATCCGGCGCCGGTTGCGGCGGCCCTTGCCGCGCTGGCCGACCGGGGCGTGCGGGGCGTGTTGTTGCAGGTGCTCGACCCTGCCGAGGAAGAGTTTCCCTTTGACGGGCGCACGATCTTCGAAAGCATGGCCGGAACCCTGCGCTACGAGACGCGCAAGGCCGGCGACCTGCGCACCCGCTATCGCGCGCGGCTGGCCGAGAGGCAGGCCTATCTGTCCCATCTGGCGGGAACGGCGGGCTGGCAGTTCTTGACCCATCACACCGGCGCCCCGGCGCAGGGCGCGCTGCTGTGGCTTTATTCGGCGCTGGAGCCGGTGCGCTGATGTGGATGCTGGGCCCCATCGGTTTTGCCTCGCCCCTGCTGCTGCTGGGGCTTGCGGGTCTGCCGATTCTGTGGGTCCTGCTGCGCGCGGTGCCGCCCGCGCCGATCCGGCGGCGCTTTCCGGGGGTGGCGCTGCTTCTGGGGCTGGAGGACGAAGAGGTCCAGGCCGACCGCACGCCGTGGTGGCTTTTGCTGTTGCGCATGGCGGCGGTCGCGGCGGCGATCATCGGCTTTGCGGGGCCGATCCTCAATCCGGTGGTGCAGGTGGCGGGCTCGGGCCCGCTTCTGATCGTGACGGATGGCAGCTGGGCCTCGGCCCGCGACTGGCCGCGCCGTCAGGACCGGATGCGCGAGGCCCTGGCCGAAGCCGCCCTGGCCGGACGCCCCGCCGCCGTCCTGATGCTGAGCGATCCTCCCCCCGTGGCGCCCGTCTTCGCCCCCGCGCAAGAGGTGGCGGCCGCGCTTCCCGGCCTGTCGCCGAAACCGTGGGAACCGGCCGCCGAGGGGAGCGCCATCCCCTTGCCCGAAGGCGCCTTCGATACGCTCTGGCTGTCGGACGGGCTTGCGCGGCCGGGGCGCCCGGCGCTGCTTGAAACGCTTGGCGCGCGTGGCGATCTGCGGATCTGGGAACCCGCCGCGCCGGTGCAGGCCCTGCGTGCGCCCCGGATGCAGGAGGGCGGGTTGCAGGTGACCGCCCTCGCGGCAGGGCCGATGACCGCGCCCGTCGAGGTCGCGGCCATCGGACTCGATCCCAACGGGATCGAGCGCGACCTCGCCCGCGCATCGGCCACCTTCGGGCCGGACGGCACGGCAGAAGCCGCGTTCGATCTGCCGCCCGAGCTGCGCAACAGGATCACCCGGTTCGAGATTGCGGGCCTTCGCAGCGCGGGGGCGGTGGCGCTGACGGACGATGCCGTGAAGCGGCGCAAGGTGGCGCTGATCGCCGCCGGCTCCGCGCGCGAGGGGCTGGAGCTGCTTTCGCCCACCCATTACCTGCGTCAGGCGCTTGGCCCGACCACCGATCTGATCGACGGCACGCTTGGCGATGTGCTGATGGCCGCGCCCGATGTCATCATCCTGGCCGATGTTGCCGATATCGCGGAGGAGGATGCCCTGGCCGAATGGGTCGAGGAGGGCGGGCTGCTCATCCGTTTCGCCGGGCGGCGGCTTGCCGCCTCGGAACGGCAGGGCGATCCACTTTTGCCGGTGCGGTTGCGGGCGGGGGGGCGCTCCGTCGGGGGGACGATGA
>CALMEG010000083.1 GCA_937863185.1 uncultured Paracoccaceae bacterium
CTGGGGGCGGGCCCCCGCGCGGGTGGCGGGGGCCGAGGACAGAACGACCCTGGGAGGGGGGCCGAGGCCCCCCTGCGGGGGCGCGGGGTCCCCGCCGGTGCCGTCCTGATCGTGCTGGACGAGCGCGGCGAGGTGATCTCTTCGCCGGAATTCGCCGCGAAGCTGGGCGGCTGGCGCGACGGGGCGCGCGATCTGGCCTTCGTGATCGGCGGCGCGGACGGGATTGCCCCCGCGCTGCGCGCGCGGGCCGATTGCGCGATCAGTTTCGGGCGGATGGTCTGGCCGCATATGCTGGTGCGGGTGATGCTGGCAGAACAGCTTTACCGTGCGGGCCAGATCCTTGCCGGGACGCCTTATCACCGCGCCTGAGGGGGCGCTGCCCCGTCGCCTGCGGCGACTCCCCGGGATATTTACGCTCTGGTGAAAGCGGGGGCTGTTGCCCGGCGCGCGTGCCGGGCCTATGTAGGGGGCGCTGTTCTTGCAGGAGGTGCCGATGTCCGGTCCGAAACCCGTCGTTCTTTGCATTCTCGATGGCTGGGGCGCGCGGTCCGAGACCGAGGGCAATGCGCCGCTGCTGGCCCGGACGCCGAATTTCGACCGCATCATGGCAAGCTGCCCCAATGCGACGCTGATCACCCATGGCCATGACGTGGGGCTGCCGGCCGGGCAGATGGGCAATTCCGAGGTGGGCCATACCAATATCGGCGCGGGCCGGGTCGTGGCGATGGATCTTGGCGCGATCGACCTGGCGATCGAGGACGGATCGTTCTTCGAAAACGGGTCGATCCTTGCGTTCATCGCAGCGCTGAAAGCCTCGGGCGGGGCGGCGCATCTGATGGGGGTGGTTTCGGACGGGGGCGTGCACGGGCATATCGAGCATGTGCTGGCGGCCTGCCGCATGATCGCGGGTGCCGGGGTGCCGGTCTTGCTGCATGCGATCACCGACGGGCGCGACGTGGCGCCCGACAGTGCGAAGGGATTTGTCCGCGACCTGGTTGCGCGTCTGCCTGCGGGCTGCACCGTCGCCACGGTGATCGGGCGCTACTGGGCGATGGACCGCGACAACCGCTGGGAGCGGGTGAGCCGCGCCTATGAGGCGATGATCCGGGGCAAGGGCGTGCAGGCGGCGGACCCGGTGGCGGCCGTTGCCGCATCCTACGACAAGGGCGAGATGGACGAGTTCATCGCGCCCACGGTGATCGGCGGCTATGCCGGTGCGAAGGATGGCGACGGTGTCTTCTGTCTCAACTTCCGGGCCGACCGGGCGCGCGAGATCCTGAGCGCGATCGGCGCGCCGGGCTTTGCCGAATTCGACACCGGCCCACGCCCGCAATGGGCGGCGCTGCTGGGCATGGTTGAATATTCAGAGGCCCACAGTGCCTATATGGCAACGGCCTATCCCAAGCGCGAGATCGTCAACACGCTTGGCGAGTGGGTGGCCCGGCAGGGCAAGACGCAATACCGCTTGGCCGAGACCGAGAAATACCCCCATGTCACCTTCTTCCTGAACGGGGGTAAGGAAGAGCCCGAGGCGGGCGAGGATCGTTTCATGCCGAAATCGCCCAAGGTCGCCACCTATGACCTTCAACCCGAGATGTCGGCGCCCGAGGTGACGGACCGTTTCGTCGCCGCGATCGCGCATGGCTATGACCTGATCGTGGTGAATTTCGCCAATCCCGACATGGTCGGCCATACCGGATCGCTGCCCGCGGCCATCGCGGCCTGCGAAGAGATAGACCGCGATCTGGGCCGCGTGCTTGCCGCGCTGGAGAAGGCCGGGGGCGCGATGCTTCTGACTGCCGATCACGGGAATTGC
Source organism: uncultured Paracoccaceae bacterium (assembly GCA_937863185.1). Lineage (GTDB taxonomy): Bacteria > Pseudomonadota > Alphaproteobacteria > Rhodobacterales > Rhodobacteraceae > CALMEG01. The sequence continues at coordinate 1,817 of CALMEG010000083.1, forward strand.
GAAACGATGATCGACCCGGAGACTGGCGGGCCGCATACTGCGCATACCACCAACCCAGTTCCCGTGGCCCTGATCGGCGGGCCGCCGGGGGTGCGGCTGCGCAAGGGGCGGCTTGCCGATATCGCGCCGACATTGCTGGACCTGATGCAATTGCCCGTGCCGCCCGAAATGACCGGCAAGACGCTGATCGAGAGATGAGGGTCCGCGCGATCCTTCTGGCCCTGTGCCTGGGCGCGGGGACGGCGGGGGCCGAAAGCCCCGCCCCCGAAAGCGCGCTTCAGGCGGCCGAGGCCCTGCGCGCGGTGATCGGACAGCTGGATGCGGCCCAGACCAAGGCCGACCGGGTGGCCGCGCTGACCGAAACCATCCGCGCCTATGAAGCGGGGCTTGGCGCGATGCGCGACGGGCTGCGCCGCGCCGCGATCCGCGAACGCGAGATCCGGGCCGAATTCGAGGCACGGCGCGATCACGTTGGCCGGCTTCTGGGCGTGATGTCGACGATGGAACAATCCGAAGGGCCACTTTTGCTGCTGCATCCGGCGGGGCCGGTCGGCTCTGCCCGTTCGGGCATGGTGCTTTCGGCGGTGACGCCCGCCCTGCAAGGCGAGGCCGAGGCGATGCGCGCCGCGCTGGAAGAGATTTCCGCCCTGCGCGTGTTGCAGCAAAGCGCGGCGGGGGTTCTGCAAGACGGCCTGCATTCGGTGCAGGAAGCGCGCACCGCCCTGTCGCAGGCGGTGGCCGACCGCACCGCCCTGCCCGGCCGTTACCTGGAAGACCCCGAGGATCTGCGCCAGCTGGTGCAAAGCGCCGACACGCTGGAGGGGTTCGCGCTTGGCCTGGCGGATCTCGATACCGATATCGGCGCCCCGCTCGAGGATTTCGCAGGTGCAAGGGGCAGCCTGTCGCTTCCCGCGATGGGCACGGTGCTGCGCCGCTTCGACGAGGCGGATGCCGCAGGGATCCGCCGCCCTGGCCTGGTCCTTGCAACCGCCCCGGCCGCGCTTGTCACAGCGCCATGGCCCGCCACCATCCGCTACCGCGGACCTTTGCTCGACTACGGAAATGTGATGATCGTGGAGCCCGCAGAAGGCTATCTTCTGGTTCTGGCCGGGCTTGGCACGGTCTATGGTGAGACCGGAGACGTGCTGCCGCGCGGGGCCCCGATCGGCCTGATGGGCGGCGCAGAGCCCGCGGCCGAGGAATTCGGGGCGGAATTTGTGGCCGCGGCGGCAGAAGGTGGTGGCGCAGGCAGGGCCGAGACGCTTTATATTGAACTTCGGATGAACGGCGAACCCGTGGACCCCGGCGAGTGGTTCACCGAAACCAGGAAAGACCAGGGATAAACGATGCGAAAGTTTCTGATTGCCGCGGCGGGCGGCACCATTGCCGGGGCGCTGATGACCACGCAGGTGGCCGCCCCCCTGCTGGCGCAAGAGGCAGATAAATCCTCGTCGGTCTATGAACAGCTCGACCTGTTCGGCGACATCTTCGAACGGATCCGCACGGAATATGTTGAAGAGGTCGACGAGCGCGATCTGGTGCAGGCAGCGATCAACGGCATGCTGTCCTCGCTCGATCCGCATTCAAGCTATCTGCCCCCCGACGATTACGACGACATGCGCGTGCAGACCCGTGGCACCTTTGGCGGCCTCGGGATCGAGGTCACGCAGGAGGAGGGTTTCGTGAAGGTCGTGGCGCCGATGGACGACACCCCCGCCGCCGCCGCCGGCATCGAGGCGGGCGACTACATCACCCATGTCGACGGCGAATCCGTCCTGGGCCTGACGCTGGATCAGGCGGTGGACAAGATGCGCGGCCCGGTCGGATCCGAGATCATCATCACCGTGGTGCGCGAAGGCACGGCCGAGCCCTTCGACGTGTCGATCATCCGCGATACGATCAAGCTGACGGCGGTGCGTGGGCGCACCGAGGGATCGACCGTGGTGCTGCGCGTCACCACCTTCAACGACCAGACCTATGACAACCTTCAGGACAGCCTGAAGAAATCGGTCGAGGAGCTGGGCGGGATCGACAAGGTCAACGGCTTTGTCATCGACCTGCGCAACAACCCCGGCGGGCTTCTGAACCAGGCGATCGAAGTGTCCGACGCCTTCCTCGACGTGGGCGAGATCGTCTCGACCCGTGGCCGCCGCCCCGAGGAAAGCGAGCGTTTCAACGCAACGCCGGGCGATCTGGCGCAGGGCAAGCCGATCGTCGTGCTGATCAACAACGGCTCGGCCTCGGCCTCGGAAATCGTCACGGGTGCGTTGCAGGACCATCACCGCGCCATCGTGGTGGGCACCAAATCCTTCGGCAAGGGCTCGGTCCAGACCGTTATGCCGATCCGCGGCGACGGGGCGATGCGGCTGACCACGGCGCGCTATTACACGCCGTCCGGCCGCTCGATCCAGGCATTGGGCATCGCGCCCGACATCGTGGTGGAACAGCCCCCGCGCGCGCCCGAAAGCACCGAGGACGAGGCCGGGGCCGCGAACCATGACCGGTCCGAGGCCGATCTGCGCGGCTCGCTTGAAAACGACTCGTTGACCGAGGATGAAAAGCGCCAGGCCGAAGAGGAACTCTCGCGCGCCGAAGAGGCCGCGAAGCTGCGCCTTGAAGATTACCAGCTTGCCTATGCGATCGACATTCTCAAGGGCCTGTCGGCGATTTCGGTGGGCGCGGCCCCCACGCTGCCGCTGGCCGAAGCGCCGAAGAACTGAGGGACCGGGGGGCTTCGGCCCCCCTTTTCACGGATGACGATCCCGATGACCGAAGACGAACGCGACGCCCTGCCCTACCGGCCCTGCGTGGGCGTGATGCTGATGAACCCCGCGGGCCTGATCTTTGCCGGGCAGCGCATCGACAATCCCGGCGCGGCCTGGCAGATGCCGCAGGGCGGGATCGACGACGGCGAAAAGCCCCGTGCCGCCGCGCTGCGCGAGCTGTGGGAGGAAACCGGCGTCACCGGCGATCTTGTGGAATTCGTGGAGAAGACGCCGGGCTGGGTCAGCTATGACCTGCCGCCCGAGCTTTTGGGCAAGGTCTGGAAGGGCAAATATCGCGGCCAGCGGCAGAAATGGTTCCTGTTCCGCTTTCTCGGCCAGGACGACCAGATCCGCATCGAGACGGAGCACCCGGAATTCGCCTGCTGGCGCTGGATCGACGCCGACGAGATGCTGGCCTCGATCGTGCCGTTCAAGCGCGCGGTCTATCAGGAGGTGATCGCGGCGTTCCGCCCGCATCTGGCCTGAGGCGGGTGGTTCTCAGAAATCGAGGCCCAGGTCCAGCGTGCGCGCCGAATGCGTCAGCGCCCCGGACGAGATGTAATCCACCCCGGTCTGCGCTACTTCGGCGATCCGCTCCAGCCGCATGTTGCCCGAGGCTTCCAGCACGGCACGCCCCGCATTGATCGCCACCGCCGCGCGCAGCGTGGGCGTATCCATGTTGTCGAGCAGGATGACATCCGCGCCGCCGGTCTCCAGCGCATCTTCAAGTTGGCGCAGGCTGTCGACCTCCAGTTCCACGCGCATCATGTGGCTGCGCGCGGCGCGGGCGGCCTCAAGCACCTTGCGCACGCCGCCGGCGGCGGCGATGTGATTGTCCTTGATCAGGATCGCGTCCGACAGCCCGAAGCGATGGTTCGACCCGCCGCCATGGGTCACGGCCATTTTCTCGACCGCGCGCAGGCCCGGCGTCGTCTTGCGGGTGCAGGTGATGCGGGTCTTCGTGCCCTGGGTTTCGGCAACGAATGCCGCAGTCAGCGTGGCGATGCCGGTTAGCCGGCCCGCGAAGTTCAGCGCGACGCGCTCGGCCATCAGGATCGCGGCGGCCGCGCCCTCGATCCGCATCAGGGTCTGGCCGGGCGTGCAGGGCTGGCCATCGGCGACAAGGGTTTCGATCTTCAGCGCCGGATCGACGATGCGAAAGGCCAGTGCCGCGATCTGCATGCCCGAGACCACGCCCGCCTCGCGCGCGTTCAGCCGGGCCTTGTAGCGCGCGCCCGCGGGGATCACCGCGCGGGTGGTGACATCGCCCATGGGCGAGAGGTCTTCGCTCAGCGCGGCACGGACAAGGGGTTCAAGGATGAAATCCGGCAGGGCGGCTGTCATGGCGTCTCCTTCACGGCGCGGGCGCGGATCCTGAGCGCCTCGTCAAGCGTCAGGCGCGAGCGATGCGCCTGCGCGGGATCGGTCTGCGGGAAATCGGCGCGGAAATGCCCGCCCCGGCTTTCACGGCGCATCAGCGCGGCGGCGGCGATCAGCGTGGCCGTGGCGGTCATGTTGCGCAGCGCCTCCGAGGGGGTTTCGGCCTCGATCCCGGCGATGATGCGCAAGGTGCGGCGGATGCCATCTGCGTCGCGCACGACACCCACGCCATCGGTCATCGCGTGGCGCAGGCGGGCGATCGCGGTCTCGTCGGGCGTGTCGCCGCCATCGGGGAAGTCCAGCGCAACTTCGGGCGCGGGGGTGACCGGGCCAAGAAGCGCGTCGATCCCGAGGCCGCAGATCCGGGCATAGACCAGCGCCTCCAGCAACCCGTTCGAGGCCAGCCGGTTCGCACCGTGCAGGCCCGTCGAAGACGCCTCGCCACAGACCCAGAGCCGGCCGAGGCTGGCCCGGCCATGGGCATCGGTCTCGATCCCGCCCATGTGGTAATGCGCGGCGGCAGCCACCGGAATGGGCTGCGAAACAGGGTCTATTCCGGCCCTTTTGCAGGCTTCTGCAACGGCGGGAAAGCGCGTCAGCACCTTTTCGCCCAGAACCGCGCGGGTATCGAGCGTGGGTCGCTTGCCCGCCTGGGTCTGGCTGTAGACGGCGCGGGCGACGATGTCGCGCGGGGCAAGTTCCGCATCGGGGTGAACCTGAAGCATGAAGCGTTCGCCCGCGGCATTGACCAGCACCGCACCCTCGCCGCGCAGGGCCTCGGTCGCAAGCGGCGCGGGATCCTCGCCCGAGGCGATGGCGGTGGGATGGAACTGCACGAATTCGGCATCCGCAATCACCGCACCCGCGCGCGCCGCAAGGCCGATGACCTGCCCGCGAATGCGCGGCGGGTTCGTCGTCACCGCAAAAAGCCCGCCCGACCCGCCACCCGCCAGCAGAACCGCGGGTGCGCGCACCAGAACCCGGCCCGACCCCTTGCCCGAGCGTTCGACCCAGACCCCGGTGACATCGCCGTCCACGACCTCCAGCCCCGAGGCCATGACCCCTTCGGCCACCTGCACCGAGGGCGTGCCGCGCACCGCGCCGATCAGCGCCTGCATGATCTCTCGTCCGGCCTGATCGCCCTTCACGCGCACCACGCGGGCCATGGAATGCGCCGCCTCGCGCGACATGACGTAGCCGCCCTTCGCGTCACGGTCGAAGGGGGTGCCAAGATCGGTCAGGTTCAGGATATGCGCGCGCGCCTCGGCGGTGACCATGCGCGCGATTTCCGGGTCGACCGTGCCGGCGCCCGCACGCAACGTGTCCTGCGCATGGGATTCGGGCGTGTCGCCCTGCGACATCGCGGCGGCAACGCCCCCCTGCGCCCAGCCCGAGGACGCACCTTCGCCCAAAGGCTCGGGAGAGATCACCAGAACCGGGCGCGGCGCAAGCTTCAGTGCGGCGTAAAGCGCACCCAGCCCCGCGCCCACGATCACCACACGATCGGTCGAGACGGTGCTCACTTCGTGATTTTCCGCGACAGCTCGATCATCCGCTCGACCGCGATGCGGGCCTTTTCGGCCACCGCCGGATCGACCGTGACCTCTTCGGTCATCGTGTGCAGCGACCACAGGATCTTTTCCAGCGTGATCTTCTTCATGTAGGGGCACATGTTGCACGGGCCCACGAATTCGACCTCGGGCAATTCATCCGAGATGTTCGAGGCCATCGAGCATTCCGTCACCAGCATGGCGCGCGCGGGCTTGTTGCGGTGCACATAGTCGATGATGCCCGAGGTGGAGCCCGAGAAATCGGCCTCGGCAATCACGGCGGGCGGGCATTCGGGATGCGCGATGATCGTGGTGTCGGGCCAATGCGTGCGGAAATCGCGCAGATCCTGCGGCGTGAACTGTTCGTGCACGATGCAGGAGCCGGCCCACCAGACGACGTTCTTCTGCGGCACCTGCCGCGCGACGTTCTGCGCCAGATACTGGTCGGGCGTCATGATGATCGTGTCCTCGGGCAGGGCCGCCACGATCTGCGCGGCATTGGACGAGGTGCAGCAGATATCCGAGGCGGCCTTCACCTCGGCCGTGGTGTTCACATAGGACACGACCGGCGCGCCGGGATATTTCGCGCGCATCTCGGCGATGCCGTCGGCGGTGATCGACTCGGCCAGCGAACAGCCCGCCTCCATGTCGGGGATCAGCACCGTCTTGGCGGGATTGAGGATCTTCGAGGTCTCGGCCATGAAATGCACGCCGCATTGCACGATCGTGCCGGCGGTCACCTTCGTCGCCTCGATCGCAAGCTGAAGGCTGTCGCCCACCACGTCGGAAACGCCGTGGAAAATTTCGGGCGTCATGTAGTTATGCGCAAGGATCACCGCATCGCGTTCGCGCTTCAGCCGGTTGATCGCGCGGATATAGGGCGCGTATCGGGCGAAATCGGGCAGCGGCACCACGCGATCCATGCGGGCATGGATGTCGCGCATCTCCTCGGCGAGCGTCAGGGACGGCGCGAGGTCATAGGCCTCGGCCAGGGTGGCGCGCATCGCGGCAAAGTCCAGCATGGGTTCCTCCCCCCAGGACGAAGACGGATTTGCATTTAAGGGCATGTGCCCCCGAGTGCCATGGGAAAAATACCGATTTTACCCCTTTTTATAGGTCCGGCACTGGTTTGGTGGCGGATCTGCGGGGGTGGAACGCGGTTATCTTGCCTTGCGGCGGCGCTTGAACGCCGCGCGGAAGCGCTGCGCGCGGTCATCCTGGCCGCGGCTGGTCAGGGCGGCAGCCATCGCTTCGCGGTAAAGAAAGATGTCCTTGCGCGCGCGGATCAGCCGGTAGAACTCGGCTTCGGTCAGGGTGCCGTCGATCCCCTTCTCCATGATCAGTTTCAAAAGTCCCATCCGGTTTGCCACCAGCGCGGTCTTGTGGCCGAAGCCAAAGGCCTTGAGGTGGATCACCTCTGGCCCCTGAAGGCGCGTCGCGTGCATCCGGTCGGGCACAAAGAAGGGATCGTGGACGATATAGGCACGCCCCACCGGCGCGATCGTTTCCGCCGCGTCCGAGAAGGGCAGGCTCCAATCCGCGGCCCGGCCGTTCGCAAAGCGTTTCTCCCAGGGAACCAGCGCAGAATTCAGCGTCGATTGCGGGCTGAAGGCGATGACGTTGCAGCCCGGCGCCAGTGCCGCAAAGCTGAGCGCGCCGAACCCGCCCATCGAGGTTCCGGCGAAACAGACCCGGTCGAACTGCGCGAAGAACCCGTCGCGCGCGAGCTTGGCGAAAAAGTCGATCAGGGCGGCGTCGCGGAACCAGTCGGACGATTGCGACATGATCCCCAGATGCGAGAAGTTCCGCTCGGCGCAGAATTTCGCGGCCCATGGGTCGCGCTCTGGCCGGGCGTCGCCGACATTGTGCAGGTTGTCGAAGGTGACGACCAGCTGCGCGGCCGAGCGTTGCACGAAGGCCGCGCCGTGATTGCCCAGCCAGTGAAAGAAGCCCTGCCGCGATCCTGCGGGCGTGATCTCGGAAAACCAGATCGGATAGGCCGGCGGCGGGGCGGGCTCGGCCTCGGGCGGGGCGGCCGGTTCGGGCACGGGTTCAGCGGCGACGGTAGCGGCGGCCCGCGCCTCGGCAGCTTCCACCGCCGCGCGATGACGGTTCTGCAGGGCGCGCGCAAGGGCAAGCGCGCCGGCATGGGAACGCCGCGCGATGGCCTCGGGAGCAAGGGCGGGGCTTTCGGCCGTGTCGTCCAGATCGGAGAGGTCGAAAAGCTGCGCGGTATCGGGCAGATACCGGCGGCGCAGCGCCTCGTTATCCTCGGCGACGTGGCGCATCACCGAAAGCCGGTCGGCCTTGGAAAACGTGTCGCGCGACGAGATCAGATCGGGATCGTCCATCTCGCCAAGTTCGCGGATCAGCTCGCGCACATTGACCAGACGGTCATGCGCGATCCGGCCCAGCATCTCGGTCAGCTCGACCGAGAGCGAGGGGTTGGCCCTGGCAGGCGGAAGCGCGAACCCCTCCAGGTCCGGCAGCCCCAGCATGCCTTCCGCGAAATCCTGCACGACATCGCCGCCCCTGAAGTTCCGCCGCTCGAACGGGCGGATCACCATGTTCCCGGCCCCGACCAGATCGGCATAGCTGGCAAGCAGCGGCGAATATCTGAGCTTGGGCATCTGCGCGGCAAGGAATGCCTGACGGTCCACCTTTACCAGGCCGTTCTTGGCGCGCTGTTTATAGATTGCCTCGGCATAGTGATCCTGCCGGCGGATGTAGCAGATGACCTTCGTCTCGGCGCGCAAATCCGCGGGAAAAACTTCATGAAACCTTTGCGCCACGAGGATCCGGAACATGACCTCGCTTGAAACGACATGGGTCGCATCGGGATCGCGTCGGTATTCATCAAGGATGGCGCGCAGCAGGGCCTCATCGCGCCGCTGCGTAACTGCGATGGGCAGCGGATTATGCGCGATATGCGAACGCGCGGCGCGCATATAGTTGATCCCGCCCTCGCGCAGCCGGTCCTCATTGAGGTTGAGGAATTGCTGAAGCGATGTCGTGCCGGTTTTCGGAGAGCCGATGTGAAGGATCAGCATGTCAGAGCCTCATCAGCTTGAACCCGAGCGCCTGGCCCCAATGCAGATGGCAGCCGACACAGCGAAATCCGTGGCGATCGAAGTCACGCAGATCGGCGCGGGCCTTGTGGAAAGCCTGCGCATAGACCGGATCGGCGGTCATTTCCGGCATCATCGGGTTGAGAAGCAGGAAGACCCCCTGACGGGCGATGCGGCACATCTCGTCCACGATCGTCATCCAGTCCTGCGGGTGGCAGTAATGCTCGATCGCCTGCATCGACAGCACATAGTCGAAGCTTTGGGCCTCTAGCGGATAGGGCGTCCTGCCCGCGTCGAACAGCGCCATGGGAATGCCGATGGAGTCGATGATCGGGCGATAGGGCCAATCCACGATCTGATCGCCGGAGGGGATCGGCAGGCCGTAATCGTCCTTGTCACGCACGAAACCCGGATCGTTCACCCGGCGGTAAATGGCGCGCTGTTCGGGCGTATCGCCGCTGACCATGTTCACATAGTCGTTGCCCATCACCTCATGGCCGTAATGCCGCAACACCTCAAGGATGGCGCCATGGGCGGTGGAAAGCTCGAAGATCCGCTTCGGCGCGCCGCCCAGAAGCTCCGGCAGGAAAAGCTGGATGCGGTTCATCGCGCGGCGCAGGTTGCGCTTGCGGTTAAGATATTTGCCCTGAGGCGGGCGCGACATGCCGGTCCAGTCTGTCTCGGTGACGGTGTAGGGCTGGTTGAACTCGGCGGGCACCGGCGTTTCGAAATGCCGCCCGATATCTGCAACGCGCACCATCTTCATGTAGGCGCGGCGAATATCCTCGACATCCTGCATACGCCCGACGCCAAGCGGATCGCCCCCGCCCGTCGGCAGTTCGGTCGGATCGTCGGTCATGGCGCCCCTTTCCGGCCCGGCACCTTGCGGCCCTGGCGCAACAGCTCGGCATTGGCGGCGTTCAGATGCTTGCGAAACATCGGGCCGCGCCGCGTGGCCAGATAGTGCTGGCAGAACACCGACATCAGCCACGGATTCCCGCGCTGATCCAGCCTTTGCAGCAGCTCTTTGAGATAGCGTGTGAATTCGCGCCGCTTGCGCAGCAGGCGGTAGAATTCGGTTTCGCTCAGCGTGCCCTCGATCGCGCCCTCGATGACCGGTTTCAAAACCCCCATACCCTGCATGGCCGAGGCGATGCGATGCCCCATCATGCGGCAACCGAGCCGGGTGACATGGGCGCCGTGGAAAAGTGCCGCGTGCCCCGCATCCAGCGGTGCCAGCGGATCGTGGAACAGATAGACCCTTTCGGCGGCCATCGCACAATCGGGGGCGTAGCCGTAGCGGTCGTTGAAATCCCGGTCCCACGCCTTGGAATAGCGCGTTTCCCACGGCACCACGGTCTTGTCGAGCGTGGCCTGCGGGCTGATCGTGATGACCGTCGCGCCGGGGGCCGCGGCGGAAAAGGCCGCGGCGGCATATCCACCCATCGAGGCGCCGTAGAAGACCACGCGCGAGAACTGCTCGAAAAAGCCCTCGTCGCGCAGCATGTCGAAAAAGTCGTGCACCGCCGCGTCACGATACCATGTCCAGTCATGGGCCATCAGGCCAAGGATCGACCAGCCGTGCGAGCGGATGAAATCGAACCCCCAGGGCAGGCGGCTGCCGCCATGTTCGAAGACGTGATCAAGGTTCTCGAAGGTCACGACAAGGGTGTCGCCCGCGCGCACATGAAGCGCGGTGTGCTGGGTGCCGAGTTCGCGGAAAAAACCGCCCTCGTCGCCGATGCGGATCAGCTCCTGGCGCCATTCGTCCCTGGAAAGGGCGGAAAGGTCGCGGTTCATGCGGTCTCTTCCTTTCCGGCAAGCGTGTCATACATCTGAACGATCGGCTCGATCTTCATCGCTTCGGCGATCCGGCCGCGATGCCAGTCACAGGCGGCGGCGTGCAGCTCGGCCAGCCGCGCATCCGACATCAGGCGGTCATGATGCGCGCGCATCGCCGGAAGGGCCGGAGCGATGGTCAGGTCTTCCTCCTCGTTGCGGTTCATGCGGGTCCAGTAGTCGAGGTTGCGGTCGATGCCGCCATGCACCGTCCCCTTGAGCGACTTGAGCAGGAAGGACTGGCGCGAGCGCAGGGCATAATGGTTCACCTGCGCCAGATCGTAGCCGACACTGTCGGTACCGCTGCGCCAGTTGCCCTTGGTCAGTTCGCGATAGCGGTCCGGCATCGGGTTGCCGGAACCATTCACCCAGGTCACCGCATCCCAGTCCCCGCCCATGGGCGCAAGCGGGCGATGTGTGCCCAGCCGTTCATAGGCGCCGGTGCGAAACAGCGTCTTAAGGCCCCAGGCCTGCGCCGGACGGCGGCAATTCAGCGGCGCGGCGCGATGGAAGGTTTCGGTCAGGAAATCGGGCGTGAACGCATCCACCCCCGCATTGCCGAACACCCGCCAAGTGAGCGAGATCGTATCGGCCTGCGGAACCGCATCGACCAGATCGCGCAACCGTTTCCTGCCCGCATGGACGTTGAGGTATTCGTCCACATCCATGATCATCGCCCAGTCATACGCGTGGTAGACCGGTTCTTTCAGCGCACGGCGGAAGGCGCGGATCTGATAGCTCGCGCGCTGGTTCGCGCCGCGCGTATTGTCGCGATGGGTGGCGATGCCAAGCTCTTGCAGGCGCTGGACCATCAGATCCGTGCCGTCCGAGCAGTCGTTGGTGTAGATCAGGAAATGATCAAAGCCGATCGACTGGTGATAGGCGATCCATTCGGGAATGAAGACGCCTTCGTCCTTCATGCAGGTGATGGCCAGAAATTTCGGATCGCGGGCCGGGGGGCGCGGCTTGCGCGCAGGCTGCGGTGCGGCGGGGGCCTCAGGGGGAAGGGGGGCATCCTCGGCGCGCATGCCGTGGCGCTTCAGCAGCCGGTCGATCAGGCAGCCCTCCGGCGGAATACCCCCGTGGCGCCGGGTCAGCATCCGACGCATCCGGCTGCCGTAGAAATGGATCGAGGCCGTCTCGGGCCCGAAATCTTCGGGGCGGGGGCCGTTCGGGTCCAGCATGCGCCCGCGCTCGGCAAAGCCCACGGGATAGAGAACCTCTTGCGGTAGGGCAAAACGAATTTCGCCGGTCTTCTTCAGGAAATGGTTGACCGCCGTCGGCCCCCAAACCCCCCATGGCAGTTCCGAGACGTGAACGGGGGCGCCCGCATCCTGCGCAGCCCGAAGCGCCCGTTTCTCGCGCGGGGGAAACCATTCGGGGATCGGGTATTCGGTGCGGGTCAGATCGGCCAGCGCCTGCAACGTTTCGCTGGATGGCGGCAGGGCCAGGACGCCGCTGGCAACGCTGCCCGGCGCCTGAAACGCGTGGTAATGTCCGTCTTGTGGCCGGAATGGCCGCAGGCAATAGGCATCGGTATCGGCCCAGATCACATCGCTTTCCTGTTCCAGCAGGTGCAGGCGGAAAAGATCGGAATGCAAGGTCACGCTGTTGGTGCGGGCATGGCGCAGAAAGGGCGGGCCTGCCAGCACGTCGCGCGCATCGGCCAGCACCGTGCCTTCGGGCACATTCCCCACCGGATCATAGCTGTAAAGCCGCACCTCATGGCCCGCGTCCAGGAACGACTGCACGCAAAGGCGCTCCAGAAAGCTGAGGCTTCCGCCGATCCAGAGCATTGCGATCTTGTGGCTCAGCATGGCCGGCCCCTAGCGTTTGTGAATGACCGCGACCTGATCCTTCTTGCCCTTCAGGTAATGCACCTGATGGACGAACACACCGGAAAGATCGGGGCGCAGCGCGTTGAATTCTGCGGCGATGGCCGGGTCGGAATGGCGAAACGCGCGGTCTTGCAGGTAGGACTGGAACAGGTCTGCCGTCTTGGTGATGCCCGGCCGTTCATATGTGGCGGGCTGGCAGCGCAGATCCTCGATGATGTAGAGGCCGCCGGGCTTCAGCCTGGGGAACAGCTCCAGGAACGCGAATTGCTGGTGATGCGAGGCATGCGAGGCATCGTCGATGATAATGTCGAAACCGTCCTCGTCCCCAAGCGCGGTGGCGATATTCTCGCGCCGGTCCATATCGCAGCGCAGGAAGGTGAAACGCGGATCCTTGAACCAGGAGAAATCCGAAACATCGAGCCCGAAGATCCGGCCCTTGGGAAAGAATTCCAGCCACATGCGGACCGAGGGCAGATCGGTGGTTTCCCGGTCGGCGCTGACGCCGTGTTCCGGCCCGCCGATGAACAGGCCCATCTCCAGGAACTTGACCGCGCGGCCCCGGTAGGGGTGGAACAGCATGTTGTAAAGTTCGGAATAGCGGTGCTTGGACGATCCCTTGTCCGAGCCGTATTTGTCCGCAAGGTCGGTCAAGTTGACACCGGCCGCGGTTGTCTTGCGCGGCAGGGGTTCGGGCCGCTCGGGGGGCGGGGGCTCTTTCGGGCGGGGGATGGGCGCGGCTTCGGGGTCGATCCCGTGACGGGTCAGAAGGCGCCCGATCAGGCTTTGCGGATGCGGAACGCCGCCGGTCTCTTTCTCGATCAGGCGCTTGCGCATCCGCCGGCCGTAGAAATGCACCGAGAACGTGTCCGGCCGAATGAAATCAGCCGTGTCCAGACCGGGTTTCAGCATCATGCGCCGCTGCTTGAAGCTGAAGGGGTAAAGCGCGTGGCGCGGCAGCGAATGGCGGATCTCTCCGGTCTTGGTCAGGAAATGGGTAAGCGCGTGGGGGCCCCAGACGCCCCAGGGCATCTCTCCGGCATGGACGGGCGTGCCACGATCGGCGGCGGCGCGCAGCTCGGCCGCATAGTCGGGGCCATACCATTCGGGAATGGCGAATTCGTCGGAGGTGAATTCCAGCAGCGCGCGCAGCGTTTCGCTGTCACGCGGCAGGCCCAGAACGCCGCCATTCACATGGGTGTCAGATTCCCAGCCGTGGAAATGGCCCGTCGCGGTTTCGAACGGGCGCATGCAATAGGCATCGGTATCGGCCCAGATCATGTTGTCATGCTCTGCCAGCAGGCGATAACGGAACAGATCGGAATGCAGCGCCGGGCTTCCGGTGCGCTCATGCTTGAGGAAATTCGTGCGCGGCAGGATTTCGTCGGCCGGGGCAACCTCGATCCCCTCGGGGATCCGCGTCACCTCGCCATAGGTATAAAGCCTGACCGGGTGCCCGGCATCCCGAAAGGATGCGATGCAAAGCTGTTCAAGGTAGCTGAGCGGCCCTTCGACCCAAAGCATGGCGATCTGAATATCACTCGGCAAAATTCGCCCCATTTCACTGTGGCGATGTCAACGCATTGGCACCGCCCCAAGGCCTGACGCCGCCGCACCACCATCACCATATTCTTTATCATTGCGGAACGAACTGCCCGTGCGCGTCCCGGATGGTCTTAGGCAAGGCTTTGCCGATTGCCTGGCGGGGGTCAAGCTTTCTGTCGTGAGCCGCGGGCGATGCCATGCCGCAGAAGCGTTATTGCAACGCCGGGGACGGGGCCTAACCGTAGCGCTTCCAGACCGCGTCCTCGCCCAGGGTGGCGATGAAGGCGGCATGAGACTCGGCCTCGGCCTCGGTGATGCGGGGGGGCAAGGGGGCGGGGCGGGGCCGCGGTCGCCAGTCATCGGATCCGCCGCCCCCTGCATCGTGACCATGGCCCGCGGACAGCCCGAAATCGGGCTGACGGCCACCGATCAGTTCAAGATAGACCTCGGCCAGGATCTCGGAGTCGAGCAGCGCCCCGTGCTTTTCGCGCATCGAGTTGTCGATCCCGAAACGCCGGCACAACGCGTCGAGCGACGCGGGCGAGCCGGGATACTTGCGCCGCGCGATCAGCAGGGTGTCGATCGCGCGATCATTCGGGATCTGGGAAAGCCCCGCCCAGCCCAGTTCGGCATTGAGGAATTTCATGTCGAAGCTGGCATTGTGGATCACCAGCTTCGCATCCGCCCCGATGAAATCCAGAAACGCCTGCCCGACCTGTCCGAAACGCGGCTTGTCGGCAAGGAAATCGTCGCCAAGCCCGTGCACCTCGAAGGCCTCTTTCGGCATGGTGCGGTCGGGGTTGATATACTGGTGATAGGTGCGGCCGGTCGGCACATGGTTCAACAGCTCGACCGCACCGATCTCTACGATGCGGTGGCCCTCGGCGGGTTCGAACCCCGTGGTTTCGGTGTCCAGAACGATCTCACGCATGGCTGCCCCCCAGTTTCGTCACAAGGTCTTGCACGGCGGCGCGGGCGGCTTCGAGGGTGACGGTCTCGATCAGGTAATCGGCGCGGGCGCGCTTTTCGGCATCGGGCATCTGGCGCGCAAGGATCAGCGCCAGCTGCGCCTCGGTCATGCCCGGACGATCAAGAACGCGGGCGCGCTGCACCGCGGGCGGGGCGGTCACGACAACGGTGGCATCGCAAAGCGCATCGGCCCCGGTTTCATAAAGCAGCGGGATATCCAGCACGATCAGCGGCGCGTCGGCATGTTGCGCGATGAAGGCAGTGCGCGCGGCGCTGGTCAGCGGATGCACGATCGCCTCAAGCCGGGCAAGGGCCGAAGGGTCCCTGGCCAGGATACGTTTCAGCGCGGCGCGGTCCACGCCATCGGCCCCCACCGCAGCCGGGAAGGCCGCGCCGATCGGCCCGACCGCGGCACCGCCCGGACGATACATCGCATGAACCGCCGCATCGGCATCCCAGACCGGCACGCCCGCATCGGAAAACATCGCCGCCGTAGTCGATTTGCCCATCCCGATGGATCCAGTCAGGCCAAGAAGGAAGGGGCGGCGTTTCACAGCCCAAGCACCACGTTGCGCAGGTTTTCGGTGACTTCGGGGCGATGTCCGAACCAGCGCTCGAACCCCGGCACGGCCTGGTGCAAAAGCATCCCGAGCCCGTCGACGGTGGTGCAGCCGATCGCCGCCGCCTCTTCAAGGAAATGCGTGCGCAGGGGCGTGTAAACCAGGTCCGAAACCACCGCGGCGGGCGAGAGCGCATCCAGCGGCACGCGGAACTCGGGCTTGCCCTCCATCCCCAGGGACGAGGTGTTGACCACGGTGGTCGCATCTTCAAGCATGTTGCCCGCCTGCACCCAGTCATAGACCACGACGCGCGCGCCGAATTCCGAACGCAGCGTATCGGCCCGCGCACGGGTGCGGTTCGACACGCGGATCTCGGGGGCGCCGACCTCAAGCAGCGATGCGACGACCGCGCGCGCAGCGCCCCCCGCACCGATCACCGCCGCCGGGCCGGCGGCCGGGTTCCAATCCGGCGCATGCTGGCGCAGGTTGGCGATGAACCCGTATCCATCGGTATTGTCGGCATGGATCTTTCCGTCCTGGCGAAAGACCAGCGTGTTCGCGGCCCCGATCAGCGCCGCACGGTCCGAAATCACATCGGCCAGCGCCAACACGGTTTCCTTGTGCGGAATGGTCACGTTGCAGCCGACGAACCCGGCCTTGGGAAGGGCGCGCAAGACCTCGGGCAGGTCATCGGCGGCAATGTCCATCGGGATGTAATGGCCCCGGATACCATAGGCGCGCAGCCAGTGACCGTGAAGGATGGGCGAGCGGGAATGCGCGATCGGAGAGCCGATGACGCCGGCCAGAGGAATGCGGGGATGATCGTTCATGTGCTCAGCTCTCCTCTTGCGCGCAGCCAGTTCAGGAACTCGGTCAGCGGCAGGCCCAGAACGGCGAAGTAGTCGCCCTCGATCTTCGAGAACAGCCGCACGCCTTCCTCTTCCAGTTTATAGCATCCGACCGCGTGGCGAATGCTCTCCCAGTTCCTGTCAACATAGCTTTCGATGAAGCCGGGCGAAAGCGGGTGCATGGCAAGGCGCACCTCTGCGACATGACGCCAGAGCGGCACGCCGTCGCGCAACACGACCAGCGCCGAAAGCAGCCGATGCGTCCGCCCTGACAGCGCGGCAAGCTGATCGCGGGCCTCTTGCGGCGTTCCGGGCTTGGAGAAGACCCGGCCCTTCAGATCCAGGATCTGGTCGGCCCCAAGCACCATCGCGCCGGGCGCACGGGCGGCGATTTTCGCGGCCTTCATCTCGGCCAATGCATCGGCCAGATCGCGGGGGGTTGCGCCTTCGGCCTCCAGGGCGGCGCGGATCGCATCCTCGTCGATCCGGGCGGGGCGGATCTCGACCTCAAGGCCCGCGTTGCGAAGCAGGCTTGCCCGGATCTGGGAGGAAGAGGCGAGGGTGATGTGCATGGATCTGTGGAAAAGCGCGCTGACAATTTTGGCGCAATCTTGGGGAAAAGCCGCGCCATGACAAGGCATCCATGATGCGGCGGGGATTCACCGTCCCGTCACGGGGCATCCTCCACCTGTGGGATTCCGGATTCCCCGGATGTGGATGGTTGGGATTCTCCATGCGCTTCCGGTATTTCATGCACAGGATCACCCACAGATGAAATAAGTATAACATATTGTAATACATAAGTTATTCATGATTTTCCACAAGATTCAGGATCAGCCCGGCCCCGGTCTTCCCCCTTGTGGCGGATCTGTTGGCAAAACGGTAATCCCCAGTTTCCACAGGGCTTACATCATCAACATCTTTTCTTTTCTTATTTCTTTTCTTTAAGAAGGGCCGGTTCCCAAAGGGTGTTCCCATGACCGACCTGCTTGCCTCTGGCTACCTCTGGATCAAGGCCTTTCATGTCATGTCCGTGCTGGCATGGATGGCGGGGCTGTTCTACCTGCCGCGCCTTTTCGTCTATCACGTCGAAGGGCTGAGAAAGCAGGGCGTGGCACGCGGTTCCGATATGGACCTTCTGTTCCAGCATCAGGAACGGCTGCTTTTGAAGGCGATCATGAACCCGGCGATGATCTCGAGCTGGGTTTTCGGCCTTTTGCTGGTGTTCACGCCCGGCATCGTGGACTGGTCGATGGCCTGGCCTTGGGCGAAGGCCGCGGCGGTGATCGGGATGACGTGGTTTCACATGTGGTGCGCGGCGCGGCGCAAGGATCTGATGGCGGGCAGCAACGCGATTACCGGCCGGGGCTACCGCATGATGAACGAGGTGCCGACGCTTTTCATGATCGTCATCGTGCTTGCCGTCATCCTCAAATTCTGAGGATTCATTGACTCCGCCCCTTTGCGGGGCTAAAGGACGCGCAAGCCCGGATCGTCCGATCCAGGGGTTCTTCTGACATATCTTCCGATTGCGCCCTGCCGGGTGCCAAAGCGAATGGGCCTTTCCATGACCAAAGAGCGTTTGAATCTGTCCGACCTGAAGGCGAAAAGCCCGGCCGACCTTCTGGCGATGGCCGAGGAATGGGAAATCGAGAACGCCTCGACCATGCGCAAGGGCGAGATGATGTTCTCGATCCTGAAAG
>CALMEG010000084.1 GCA_937863185.1 uncultured Paracoccaceae bacterium
CCGTGCAGCGTGTGCAGGAAGCCCCAGACACCCGCGCCGAAGAAGGCCAGCGTGGCGCAGCCAAGGCTCCACAGCAGGGCGGCCTTGTTGGGATGGTCGCGGCGCCCTTTCCAGACCATGACGAAGGCAAAGGCCATCATGGCGAAGAACGGAATCACCTCGAGCGAGGAGAAGATCGACCCGATCCACTGCCAGTAGCCCGGCGCGCCGATCCAGTAGTAGTGGTGCCCGGTGCCAAGGATGCCCGAGAAGAGCGCGGCGGCGACGATGACGTAAAGCCATTTCTCGACGATCTCGCGGTCCACGCCGGTCAGCTTGAGCATCAGGTAGGCCAGGATCGAGGCCATGATCAGTTCCCACACGCCTTCGACCCACAGGTGGACGACATACCACCAGTATTGCTTGTCGAGCGCGACGTTGCCGGGGTTGTAGAAGGCAAACAGGAACAGCAGCGCCAGACCCCAGAGGCCCAGAAGCAGGATGTTGCTGATTGCGGTCTTGCGCCCTTTCAGCACCGTCATCGAGACGTTGTAGAGGAAGATCAGCGCGGCCACGACGATGCCGGCCTTGACCCAGCGGGGCTGCTCAAGGAACTCGCGCCCTTCCTTGCCCAGAAGGAAGTTGCCTTCGAAAAGGTTGAACAGGTAGGTCACGACGACGCCCGCCGTGCCCAGCACGAGGATCGCAAGCTGAATATAGGCCAGCTTGGTCGAGTGGATTTCCCGCTCGGATTCCTCGGGGATCAGGAAATAGGCGGCGCCGAAGAAGCCGGTGATCAGCCATACGATCAGGCTGTTGGTGTGCAGCATCCGGGCCACGTTGAAGGGCAGGATCTCGGACAGGAAATTGGGTGAGACATAGATCCACCCAAGAACCAGCCCCATCGTGACCTGCACCGCGAAGAGTGCGAGCGCGGTCGCCATATAGACCAGCGCGATTTTCTGCGATTGGTATTTCATCTGGTTGCTCCTTCCCGCTTAGCCGGCGTCATTCGGCGGCCAGTCCTGCGCGTCGATCGTGTCGACCCAAAGCAGGAAATCGGCGAGGTTCTGGTATTCGTCGTCGTTCAGGTTGAACTGCGGCATCTGCCGGCGGCCTTCGATGCCCGTGGGCATCGCATCCATCCAGGCTTTCAGCGCCTCGGTGCCGCCTGCATGGTCATCGCTCTCGATCCCCCAACGCGTCATGACGTTCATCAGTTCGGGCGCGAAGTAGGCGCCTTCCCCCATGAGCGTGTGGCAGTTGATGCAGCCGTGCTTTTCCCACAGATGCTTGCCGGCAATCACCGACTCGGTCAGCGTCGCCTCGTTGGTCGAGGTGTTTCGGATGTAGAAGTGGCTGTGGGCCGATAGCCCCAGGAAGATGAGAATGAAGAACAGTGATCCGCCGTAGAAAATATTGCGGGCCATGCTCTTGGTCATGACTTCGCGCATTGCGCTCTCCTCTTTGTGGAGCAGTTGAAGGTGCCTCACATGATCGTGACGGGGGGCGACTCGCCTTAACGAAAGTCAATCCCCCGCCGAAGACCGGGCGTTTTGCTCAAGTTTCGCCGGGACGGGGCAGGCGGGGGCCCAGCAGGATGGGCAGGAAGGCGGCCAGGAACAGCGTGAAGGCAAGGATCCACAGCGCCCCCGAGGCCAGCACCGCGGGGTAGTAAAGCCCGATCTCCGTGGAGCCGATCCAGCGCAGCGCGGCGGCCCCCGCAACAAGCCCGTATCCCCATGCCAGCGAGGCCGGGGCGATCAGCGGGCGGCCCGAATGGCCCAGGCTTGCGCGGCTCATCACCGCAAGGATCATGCCCCCCGCCGCGCCGATGCCCAGGACGTGCAGGGCCGCGATCTCGGAGCCGTGGCCGAATGCGGCCAGCCCGACCAGAACGTAGCCCAGCCCGAGCGCGCCATAGGCGACATGCATCGCCCAGAGAATCGGGTAGGGCAGGGTCCAGCCCGGCCGCCACAGCGACAGGCGGACAAGCGCGCCTGACCCCGCGACAAGGGCGACGGCGCCGCTCAGCGCCTCGGGGGCGTCGGCCAGAACGACGAGCGGCAGCGCGACGGCGCCGATCATGGTGGCAAGCTCGACGGGTTTGCGCGCCTCGGGCAAGCCGATATGGCGGCCGGCGCGCTGCATCGCGTTGCGCGTAAAGGCCGGGGTGATCCGGCCACCAAGCACGGCGATCAGCGCGACGACGCCGAACAGGCCCGCGCGCAGGCCGCGGGCCTGATCGCCCCAGCCGAAGCCCATCCAGTCCGCCTGGACCAGAAGATCGGCCAGCCAGATGATCGCCAGGATCCCCAGGAACATGA
>CALMEG010000085.1 GCA_937863185.1 uncultured Paracoccaceae bacterium
GCGGGTCATGGCCCGACAGCACGCTTTCCGCGCTTGCGCCCTCGATCCGGCCGATCAGCGCGGGGATCAGCACGGCGGGATTGACCAGCGCCATGTGAAATTCGGTCTCGGCCTCGGGAAAGAGATTGGCAAGCGGTTGCAGCTTGGCCGCGGCATGGCCGTAGAACCCGTCTTCCGAGATCACGCGCTGCGGAATGCCCAGAAAGAACTCGTGGCTGAAGACGATGCGGCGCAGGTTGTCCTGCTCGGTCACGGCATCCAGCACGGTTTCCTGCGTCGCGTGGTCCGCCGGGTGGCCCTTCAGCGCCACCAGCGCATCGCGCAGCACCATCCGGTAGCGCATGGGCGAAGGCACGGCGATGTCGGCGGCGGCCAGCACATCGTTGTTGCGCAGCAGCGTCTTGACCAGCCGGTCCTCGTCGGTCGAATGGGCGCCGAGATGGAATGCGACCTGCATCGATATGTCCTGCCTGATTTTGGTCAGAGATTACAGGGGCTTTTCTGGACAGGCAAACGGCTTTCCTGTAACCCCCGAGTCATGGTCTCCGAGAGAAACGCTCAAGCACTTTCCCCGCGCACCGCCACAAGCGGTTTGCGCACCTCCGGCAGCGGGCTGTGGTCGGCGGGGGCCTTCGTCATTGCCGCGCTGGTGGTGGCCCCGATCGTGGCGGTGCTGTGGATCGCGCTCAACCCGTCCGAGAATATCTGGCCGCATCTGATGGCCACGACCTTGCCGCGCTACATGGCCAACACCGCGTTCCTTGCGGGGGGCGTGGGGCTTTTGTCCGGCGCGGTCGGTGCCGGGGCGGCCTGGCTTGTCTCGATGTATCGCTTTCCGTTTTCGCGGCTGCTGGAGTGGCTTTTGCTGCTGCCGCTTGCGATTCCGGCCTATGTCGGGGCCTATGCGCTGGTGGATTTCCTGGATTATTCCGGCCCGGTGCAGATCGCGCTGCGCGAAGCCTTCGGATTCGCTTCGGCGCGGGATTACTGGTTTCCCGATGTCCGCTCGCGCGAGGCGGCGGTGATCGTGCTGTCGGCGGCGCTTTATCCCTACAGCTACCTTCTGTCGCGCGCGGCCTTTCACGAACAGTCCGGCGGCAGCTACGAGGTGGCCCGTGCCCTGGGCGCAGGGGCGTTCGGGCTTTTCTGGCGCGTGGGCCTGCCGCTGGCGCGCCCCGCCATCGCCGCGGGCGCCGCGATCGCCATGATGGAGACGGTGGCCGATTACGGCGTGGTGGATTACTTCGGCGTGCAGACCCTGACCACCGGCATCTTCACCACCTGGCTCGAGGCCGGCAATGCCGGCGGCGCGGCGCAGATCGCAACGGTGATCCTGGCCGTCGTCTTCGCGCTTCTGGCGCTTGAGAAGGTCAGCCGGCGCAATTCGCGCTATTACCAGTCGGCCCGCCAGCCGCGCCCCATCGCGCGCACCCGGCTGGGCGGCGCGGCGGGCTGGGGGGCGACGGCACTGTGCACGATGCCCTTCGCGCTTGGCTTCGTTCTGCCGGTCGGCGTGATCGGGGCGCATGCGCTTGCCAATCCCGAAAGCTGGTTTGGGCCGGGCCTGCTGCGGGCGCTGTGGCACACCATTGCGGTGGGCGGAATCGCCGCCGCGCTGACGGTGGTGGCGGCGCTTTTCATGGTTTACGGCGTGCGGATGACGGGGCGGCGGCTGCCGCGCCTTGTGCTGCCCTTTACGACGCTTGGGTATGCGGCCCCCCGCGCGGCGCTGGCGGTCGGGGGACTTCTTTCCCCCGCCCGCGGGGGGCACCCCCTTTCGGG
>CALMEG010000086.1 GCA_937863185.1 uncultured Paracoccaceae bacterium
TCATGGGCCAGATCGACGAATATACCCGCCGCGTCTATGCCGAGATCCTGATGGGGTTCATCCGCCGCGATTATCGCCGCGTGGCCGAGGTGCATTTCGAAGCGGGCTATGTGCCTGCCGACCGCGATGTCGAGGAGTTCGCCCTTGCCCTGCGCGCCGTGGGCGAGCCGATCTTCGGCATGGACGCCACCCATATCTCGATGGCGCGGCTGCTGTCCTACCTTTTCGAGGTGACCGAGCGTTTCGGCATGCAGACCCGGACCGAGCTGATCCTGCTGCAACGCACCATGGTCGTGGTCGAGGGCGTGGCGCGCAGCCTGAACCCCGCGATCAACATGTGGGAGGTCGCCAGACCCGTGGTCGAGACCTATATCCGCGAAAACCTCGGGCCACGCGCGGCGCTGCGCGATCTGGTGCGGACGGCGCAGGTTCTGGGACGGTTCGGCCCCCGCCTGCCCGCGCTGGTCGAAGCCGCGCTGGAGCATCAGACCGGCACGGCCCCGGCCGCCAGCCCCGCACCGCGCATCAACCCGCTTTGGGCCGCGCTGCTGGGCGCCGGGGTTCTGGCCGCGGGCGTCGTGATCGGGGCGCTGATCTAGCCCGGCTCGCGCAGCGCCTTCACGTCGCTTGCCGCGATGACCGCGCCGCCGCGCAGCACCAGAAGCATGCCCTCGGGGGTGTTCTGCGCCTCGGCGATGCGGGCATAGGCCTCGACCCCATCGGTGGCGATGCGGGCGCCCCCGGCATGGCTTTCCAGCGTGAAGGAATAATGCCCCCCGGCCAGCCCATCGGCCGGGATCGCGGCGCCGCCGAATTCCAGAAGGCCCGATACCGGCGCAACCTCGTGGCGCAAGACCTCGTTTCCATTGGCATCCTGCACGACCAGAACCGCGCGATCGGCGCCCGCCGCCACTTCGGGCGCAAGCGTCAGCGGCGCGCCATCGTAATAGACCGGGCCAGAGACGCGCGCCTCTTTCCCCACCCAGCCGACCAGCTGCGACATGCCCATCTGCGCGGCAAGAGATTGCAAGAGGTCATTCGTCTTGACCTGCTGCTCCACCCCCGAAAACGTGGCCAGCTGCACCGCATAGTCCGAGCTTTCGATCGGGTTCAGCGGGTCCTGGTTCTGCATCTGCGTGGTCAGCATCTTCAGGAAGGTCTGAAAGTCAGAACTGATTGCCGCACCCTTGCCTTGCGCGGCGGCGCTGCTTGTGCCGGCAATGCCGGCGGCGGTCACGGATTGAACCATCGTCTTCTCCTACAATCGCAGATCGAGACCGGCCGGAACGACCGGGGCGGGCATGGGGGGCATGCGTATCGGAACGGGTGTGCCGGGAAAGGAGGCCGCCTCATCCGGTGGCGGGGCGGGCGGGGCGGCATGGTCCTGCGGATCCCGGCGCGGGGTGCCGAAGCTGATATCGACATGGGCAAAGCCAAGATCGCGCAGATCGCGGCTGAGCACGTCGATATGCCGCCGCATGAGATCGAGCGTTTCGGGCCGGTCGACGACAAGGGAAACCGCGATCCCCTCGCCCTTCGGGCTGAAGGTCATGGCAACGCGGCCAAGCTCTTCGGGGCTGAGAAGCAAGGCCACCGCATTTTCCGGGCGCGTGGCGGCCATCTCGGCGATCTGGCGGCTGATCTGGGTGGCAAGGGCGGCGGGCGCGCCCGCCTGCCCCGCCGCCTGCTGCGTTCCGCCTTGTCCGGCTGGCGGCAGGACGAACAGATCCGCCTTTGCGGTTTGCGCAGCCTCGGGTGCCTGCGGATCGGTCACCACGAGGTCGGCGCCGGAATGTTGCCCGCGCCCGTTTGCCTTGCGCGCCTCGGCCAGCAAAGGGTCGCGGCCCGGCCCGTCGATGCCGGTCGGGGCTGTCTTGCCTGCCGGGGGCGGGGCGCTGTGGGGCGGCCGCTGGTCCGGCGCGGCCTCCGCAATGGCCGCGCCTCCGCCATCGGGGATCGGCACAGGGCCGGCATCCCTCCGCGGCCTCTCGCCGGGGGCCGAAACCCCATCCGGCGCGCCATCCCCGCCCGCATCGTCCGGGGCACCGGGAACGGGTTCGTCCACGTCATTCTGCGCCGCCGCATGGCCATCCGCATCCGTGCCGACGGGCGCGGCCTCGCCCGCCTCACCCGTGACGCACTGCCCCTTCGACACATCCTCCGCGCCATGCGTTTCGGCACAAACCCCACCGGGCGCGGCAAGATCCCCGGCCGCAGGCCGGGGGGCCTGTCCCGGCACGGGCACGGCCGGGGGGCAGAGCCCCGACAGATCTTCTGGTGCGCCATCCTCCTGCCGTTCCGAATCGGTCCCGTCGCGCGGCGGCGCCGAATCGAAGGCCGCTTCGCCCGCTGGTTCCGGCCGGGGTCCAGACCCCGAACATGTTTCCGGCGCGGGCGCCGAGCGCGCCAGAAAGGCCCCAAAGCCGCTTTCCTGCAAGGGCGCATCCGCCGCGCCGCCCGCCCCGGATTGCGGCAAACCGCCCCCGGACAGGGGGGATGAGGAGACCCGCCGGTCAAGCGGCGCGAGATTGTCCATGGCTTTTCCGCCTTCTGCGATACTCGCGCAACTTTCTCAGCCGGAAGTTACCGGATCTTTACCCGCGGCCCCCGATATTCAAAAAAATCGCTTGAACTGGAACCGACATGACCCCTTCCCTGACCGCCCCCGCCGCCGGCCTGACACCGGACCGCCCCAACCGGCCGGACCTGCGCGAAACGGCTGAGATGCTTGAGGCAGAGTTCCTGTCGGAGATGCTGGGCCATGCCGGTCTGGGCAAGGCGCGCGACAGCTTTGGCGGCGGCATCGGGGAAGAGCAGTTCGCCTCGTTCCTGCAACGCGAACAGGCGGGCGCAATGGCGCGCAAGGGCGGGATCGGGCTGGCAGAGGCGATCTTCAATGCCCTGCAAAGGGCCAGCGATGCATAGCGCCATTGCCCAACTGAAACAGATCTGCGGGCAGGAAATGGCGCTGATCCGGGCGGGCAGGCTGGATGCGCTTGGCCCGCTGGTCGCGCGCAAACAGGCCCTGGCCGAGACGCTTGCCGATGCGGACCCCGCCGCCCTTGCGCAGGTGCAGGATCTGCTTGACCGGAACCAGATGTTGCTTGAGGCCGCCATCCGCGGCCTCCGGTCCGCGCGGCAGCGAATCGCCCAGATCCGCGGGGCAGGCGCCGGGATCAACAGCTACGATCCGAACGGACAGACCCGCCGGATCGGCGCAAGCGGCATGACGGTCGAACGGCGGTTCTTACGCATTCCTCTAAACCTTCAGCTTCTTTTTACCGCCCGCCCCGGCCTTCTTAGCAATCTCTTAGCGCTTGCGACGCAACCTTCCCCTGCACCGCATCGGTGACGCGGCCGCGAAGTGAAGCGGACCGCAAGGGTCAGAACGCCCCCATCATCGCCCCAAGGGCGATTTTTCAACGCGGCGCAAAGCGCCAATCTCGAAAGGACATATCATGTCGAGCATTCTGACCAACACCAGCGCGATGGTCGCGCTGCAGACCCTCAAGGGCATCAACTCGAGCCTTGCAAAAACGCAGGCTGAAATCTCGACCGGCAAGACTGTCGGCTCGGCAAAGGACAACGCGGCGGTCTGGGCCATCTCGAAGGTGATGGAATCGGACGTGAAGGGCTTTTCCGGTATCTCGGACAGCCTTGCGCTCGGGGAATCGACCGTCGCGGTCGCGCGGAAGGCCTCGGAGACGATCACCGATCTTCTGACCCAGATGAAAGGCAAGATCGTCGCCGCGCAGGAAGACAACGTCGACCGGGGCAAGATCCAGACCGACGTTCAGGCGCTGAAGGACCAGATCGCTTCGGTGGTCGGGGCCGCGCAGTTCAACGGGCTGAACCTTGTCAACGGCAGCGGCAATGCAAGCATCCTGTCGTCGCTTGACCGCGATTCCTCGGGCGGTGTCACCGCGTCCAAGATCAACGTGGCCGGGGTCGATTTCTCGGCCGGCGGTTATGTTGCGGCGGCGGCCTTCACCGGGGCCACCGGCGTTTCGACCAACGGGGACACGCAGTCCTTCGCGCTGAACAGCGCGGGTTCGGACGATATGGTGATCGACGGTTCGGTGCTTGCGGCGGGGGACAAGATCTCTGTCACCGTCGGGGGCAAGACCGCGGCCTATACCGTGACGCAGGATGACGTGAACACCGGCAACGCGTCCGAAAACGTCGCCTTCGGTCTGAAAAACTCGATCGATGCGATGAATATCAGCGGCCTCGAACTGGCCTATGACGACAGCACCACCGACGGAACCCTGACCTTCACCAACAACGGAACGCAGGATCTGTCGGTTTCGGCACAATACAAGAACGCCGACGCGGGCGATCTGTCGCTTCTGGCGACGATCGACGTGACGGATGCCGGAACCCTGGGTGCGCAGCTGACCAACATCGAAACGATGATCCAGACGGCGACACAGGCTGCCGCCGATTTCGGCTCGGTCGAGTCGCGGATCGAGGCGCAGGCGGATTTCATCTCCAGCCTGTCCGATTCGATGAAGGCCGGTATCGGCGCGCTGGTGGATGCGGACATGGAAGAGGCCTCTGCGCGTCTTCAGGCGCTGCAAACGCAGCAGCAGCTTGGCATCCAGGCGCTGTCGATCGCGAACCAGCAACCGCAGAGCATTCTGTCGCTGTTCCGCTGACACGGGCGGGGGCGCCCCCGGGCGCCCCCGATCCACACGGCAAAGCCGTGATCCGATGAACCCAGCCACAGGAAGGATCTTCCGTGAACGCGATTTCTCTGGCCAAAACGGCCTATGCAGCACCGGGACAATCGACCCGGACCTTGCGGGGGACGGAATACGATCTCTTTGCAAGAACCACGCACGGCCTGAAGGCCGCGCAAGCCATGGGCGCCGAGGGGTTTGCGGCCCTGGCCCGCGCCATCTACGAAAACCGCCGCCTCTGGACGACGCTGGCCGTCGACGTGGCCGATCCGGGCAACAGCCTTCCGGCCGACTTGCGGGCGCGGTTGTTCTACCTGGCGGAATTCACCAATGCCCACAGCCGCAAGGTGCTGTCGGGCAAGGCAAGCGCCGATGTGCTGATCGACATCAACACATCCGTCATGCGCGGCCTGCGCCGCGAAGGGGGTGGGGAATGACCGGACTTGTCCTGAAACTTGCGCCGAAGGAACGCGTGCTGATCAACGGCGCCGTTATCGAGAATGGCGACAAGCGTTCCCGTCTGGCGATCATGACGCCGAACGCCCATATCCTGCGCCTGCGCGACGCGATCCACCCCGAAGAGGTGACCTCACCCGTGCGGCGGGTCTGCTATATCGCGCAGCTGGTGCTGTCGGGGGATGCGGATGCGCAGGAAGCGCGCCTGCAACTGCTGCGCGGTATCGAGCAACTCAGCCAGGTTCTGACCGATTACGACAGCCGCAAACAGCTGACCGCGGCCACGGCCTCCGTGATCAGCAATCAGCATTATCAGGCCCTCAAGGCGCTGCGCAGCCTTCTGCCGCGCGAAGAACGGCTTCTGGCCGCGGGCCGGGGATGAGCTTTACGCCGATCATGCCGACGGGCGGCTATGCCGGCTGGAAGTTTCTGCAGCGCACGCTGGAGAAACAACAGACGGCCTATGCCGCAAGCGGCCCGATCCAGCGCGACGACGCGCAGTTCCGCGCCCGGATCGGACAGATCCGGACCGCGGAAGATCTGGTCTCCGATCGCGGGCTGCTACGCGTTGCGCTTGGGGCCTTCGGCCTCGATGCTGATATCGACAACCGCTTCTTCATCCGCAAGGTTCTGGAAGAGGGCACGCTGGACGAAGGCTCTTTGGCGAACCGCCTTTCCGACAAGCGCTATCGTGATTTTTCCAAGGCCTTCGGATTCGGGGATTATTCGACCCCGCGCACCGTCCTGTCGGATTTTTCCGACGAAATCCTGTCGCGCTATCGCTCCATGCAGTTCGAGGCCTCGGTCGGCGAGGTCGATGCCGACATGCGGCTGGCGCTTGCCACCCAGCGGGAACTTCCGCTTCTGGCAGCGCAGGACAGCAAGGAAACGACCAAGTGGTATTCGATCATCGGATCGCCCTCACTGAGCCTCGCGTTTCAGAAGGCGCTTGGGCTGCCCGCCAGCATCGGCGCGCTTGATATCGACCAGCAGGTGGCGGCCTATCAGAAAAAGGCGCAAACGGCGTTCGGCACCTCCGATCCGGCGATATTCGCGGACCCTGCGCGAACCGAGGGCTTCGTGCGCCAGATGTTGCTTCGCTCCGAGATCGCCACGCTTCAGACCCAGAGCAGGGCGACGATCGCCCTGCAACTGTTGCAAGGCATCGGCAACCGCACCTTGTCAGTTCGCATGTGACGACGCGGCCTGCCGTGCGGGCGGTTTCTCCAGCGCCCTGGCAAGATCGGCGAAACTCTCTGCGACCCCGGCCTGTCGGTCACGCGCCATGAACGCGTCGAGCGCCGGCCAGACATGGATTGCCTGATCGAGCACGGGGTCCGAGCCCTCGGCGTAAAGGCCGGCACGGATCATCATCTCGGACCGGTCATAGGCCCCAAGCAACCGCCGCGCCTCGGCGATCAGCGCGTTTTCTTCGGCACTGGCGGCCTGTGGAAGGCTGCGCGAAACCGAACGCAGCAGGTCGACGGCCGGAAACCGCCCGCGTTCGGCAATGGCGCGCGACAGCACGACATGGCCATCCAGCACGCCGCGCAGAATATCCGCGACCGGCTCTTCCATGTCGGAACCGGGCACCAGGACCGAAAACACCGCCGTGATATCCCCCGCGCCTTCGGGGCCGGGGCCCGCGCGCTCGGCCAGCGCCATGATCATGTGCGCGGTCGAGGGCGGAAAGCCCCGCAGGCTTGGCGGTTCGCCCGCGGCAAGGGCCACTTCACGATGCGCCTCGGCAAAGCGAGTGATGCTGTCGGCCAGGAACAGAACCTGCTTGCCCTGATCCCGAAAATGCTCGGCCACCGCCATCCCGGTCCAGGCGCAGCGCCGCCGCACAAGCGGCGACTGATCCGAGGTCGCGGCAATGACGACCGAGCGCGCCATCCCTTCGGGCCCCAGAACCGTCTCGACGAATTCGCGCAGCTCGCGCCCGCGCTCTCCGACAAGGGCCAGAACGACGACATCGGCCGACAATCCCTGCGCCAGTTTCGCCAAGAGCGAGGATTTCCCCACGCCCGAACCCGCGAACAGCCCGATGCGCTGCCCCTGAACCAGCGGCAGCAGCGTATCGAAGACGGCAAGCCCGGTGGAAAGCCGCGCACCAAGGCGGCGGCGCCGGGTTGCCACCGGCGGGGCGGCACGCAAATCGCGCCCCGCCCCGCCCCCCTTGGACGGCCGGGCGGCCCACCCCCCGCAGGGGGCGGCATCTACACCTGCACCAACGACCAGGGGCGCAAGCTCCCCTCCGACCGGCCGATCGCCGAGTGCGTGCACAAGGAACAGCTGCTGCTCAACCGCGACGGCTCGGTGCGTGCCG
>CALMEG010000087.1 GCA_937863185.1 uncultured Paracoccaceae bacterium
GTTCCCGACCGCCGCGTCGACAAAAGCAGATTGGTCTCGGAATTGGCCACGCCGCCCAGCCGCCGGATCCGGCTGAGGATTTCGTCCAGCTCGGCCAGCGTGCGGGTTCCCAGCTCCACGATCAGGTCCCACCGCCCGTTGGTGGCATGCACCGCCTGCACCGAGGGCAGCCCCATCAGCCGCGCGACGATGCGGTCGGTGCCGCGCCCCTCGATGCCGATCATCATCAGGCCCCGTACCGGCGCCGCGGTCACATCGGCCCGCGTCAGGACGGTAAAGCCCGAGATTTCACCCCGCGCCTGCAACCGCTCGATCCGCGCGCGCACCGTCGCGCGCGAGAGGCCAAGAAGGGCCGCAAGATCGGACACCGCGGCCCGGCCGTCGCGGCGCAGGGCCGCGATCAGCCGCTGATCGGTCTCGTCCACGGGGATCAGCCCCGCGCCGCCGTCACCGACGCCTCGAGAATATCGAGCGCCTCGTCAAAGACCGCATCGGGAATGGTGATCGGCGCAAGGAAGCGGATCACGTTGCCATAGACGCCGCAGGTCAGAAGGATCAGGCCGCGTTTCAGCGCCTCTTCCCGCACGCGGTTGGTGAAGGCGGGGTTCGGCTCGGCCTTGCCCGCGACGTTGAACTCGACCGCATTCATGAAGCCCGGTCCGCGGATATCCGCAATCTCGGGCACCGCGTCGCGCATCCCGGCAAGGCGCTGCTTGAGCCGCTGACCAAGGCGCGTGGCGCGGTTGCACAGATCCTCTTCCGCGATCACGTCCAGCACGGCATGGGCGGCCGCCACGCCAAGCGGGTTGCCCGCATAAGTGCCGCCAAGGCCGCCGGGATTGGGGCTGTCCATGATTTCGGCCCGCCCCGTCACCGCCGAGATCGGCAACCCGCCGCCCAGCCCCTTGGCCATCGTGGTGATATCGGCCGCAACGCCGTGATGCTCCATTGCAAACAGCTTTCCGGTGCGCGCAAAGCCGGTCTGCACCTCATCCGCGATCAGCACGATGCCATGATCGTCACAGACCTTGCGCAGCGTCTTCATGAACCCGGCCGGAACCTCGTAGAAGCCGCCCTCGCCCTGCACCGGCTCCACGATGATCGCGGCCACGCGCGCAGGCTCCAGATCGGCCTTGAACAGACGGTCAAGGCCCGCCAGCGCATCCTCGGCGGTCACGCCATGCATCTCGACCGGGAAGGGAAGGTGCCAGACATCGTTCATCATCGGGCCGAACCCGGCCTTGTAGGGCTGCACCTTGCCCGTCAGCGACATGCCCATGAAGGTGCGGCCGTGAAAGCCGCCCGCAAAGGCGATGACGGCGGGGCGCCCGGTATGGTGGCGGGCGATCTTGATGGCGTTCTCCACGGCCTCGGCGCCGGTCGTGGCAAAGATCGTCTTCTTCGGAAAATCGCCCGGCAGGGCGGCATTCAGACGTTCGGCCAGTTCGACATAATTCGCGTAAGGCACGACCTGATGGCAGGTATGGGTGAAACGGTCGAGCTGCGCCTTGACGGCCTCCATGACCTTGGGGTGGCGGTGGCCGGTATTCACCACGGCGATCCCGGCGGCAAAGTCGATATAGCGATTGCCGTCCTTGTCCCAGATCTCGGCGTTCTCGGCTCGCTCGGCATAGATCTGCGTGGTCATCCCGACACCCTTGGCGATGGCGGCATTCTTGCGGTCGGTCATGGTGGTCATTGGTCGCTCCCGATTCTGTCTTTGCATTTTTTCTGCAAGATTTATCAGATTCGGGATAGTGCTATTTTTCGCCACCGCTAGAATAGTGCGGACATGACCGCTGATTCCGACACCTCCCCACCCTCCGCCTCCTTCCGCGTGACCGAGGCGGCACGCGCCGCCGGCGTTGCACCCTCGACAGTGCGGCTTTGGGAAACCCAGGGACTGATCGTGCCGGGGCGCCGGGCCTCGGGGCAGCGGCTTTATTCGGCCGAGGACGTGGCGCGGCTGCAACGCATCGCCTTCCTACGCCGCGAGGCCGGGCTGAACCCGGCCGCGATCCGCGCCACGCTGGAGGCCGAGGGCGCCTCCCCCTCGCCCACCCCTGCCCCTGCCCCTGCGGCTGGCAGCGATCCGCTTGGCACCCGGCTGCGCCAGCTTCGCCTTGCGCGGGGCGATCGGATCGACCAGATGGCCGAGGCCTTGGGCCTGTCGGCCTCGGCGCTTTCGACGCTGGAGCGCACGGGGGCGGGCGTGTCCTTCAAGACCCTCTCGGATATCGCCCGGCATCTGGGCACAACCGTGTCGCGCCTTTCGGGGCAAGAGGATGACAACGCCAAGCTCGTGATCCGCACGGGCGCGGCCCGGATCTGGCCGATGCCGGTTGCCGGTGTGCGCGTCGAGGTTCTGGCCGAGGGGCAGCGCCAGATGGATTGCCATCGCTTCACCCTGGCCCCCGGCGCCGCATCCGAAGGCGGCTATGGCCATGAGGGGGAAGAGTTCATCACCGTCCTGTCGGGCCGCTTCCGCATCGTTCTGGACGGCGAAGAGACGCATGAGCTTGCCTCCGGCGATTCGATCTATTTCGAAAGCCGGCGCAACCACAGCTGGGCCAATGCGGCCGATGGCGAAACCGTGCTGATCTGGGTCAACACACCGCCCACCTTCTAGCATCATCCCGCCCTTGCAATGGCTTGACGCGCCGCGGCGGATGGGGAACCCTCGCGCCATGTTCCCGATCCGCGATCATAACCCCTCGTTGCGCACCCCCTGGGTCACCTGGGCGATCATCGCGCTGAACGTGGCCGCGTTCGTGCTGACCATGCCCTGGGGCGGCGGGATGAGCGGCCTTTGGGAATATGGCGCGCTTTACCCCGCGGCGGTGACGCAGGGCGCATGGCTGCACGGGCTTGTGACGCATATGTTCCTGCATGCCGGGCTGATGCATCTGGCGGGGAACATGCTGTTCCTGTGGGTCTTTGGCGACAACCTCGAAGAGCAGTTGGGCCATCTGGGCTTTGCGCTCTTTTATCTTGCGGGCGGGCTGGCCGCCGCCGCCGCGCAGATCGCGGCCGATCCGGCAAGCGGGATCCCGATGGTCGGGGCCTCGGGGGCGATCGCCGGGGTGATGGGGGGCTATCTTCTGATGTTTCCCAGGGCGCGGGTCGATGTGCTGTTCATCTTCATCGTGTTCTTCCGCATCTTCCCGATTCCGGCGTGGATCGTGCTGGGCGCGTGGTTCGCGCTCCAGGTCTTCAACGGCACCACCGCGGGGATCGGCGACGGCGTTGCCTATTGGGCCCATGCCGGAGGGTTTGCGGCCGGTGTCCTGCTGATGCTGCCGGTCTGGCTGCGCCGCGGCGGCGCGCGTTACTGGGGCCGCACGCAGGGCCATCCGCCCCATCCCGAGGCACAATACCAGCGATCGCGCATTCCCGTCGTGCCGCGCCGCCGCCGGCGCTGAGGCGGTTCAGGCGGGCTGGCGCAGGATCTTGCACAGGGGCTGGATCATCTCGGCATTGGTGGCGATGACCGCCCCCCCGCCCAGAACGTCGCGGCCTTCGCGGATCGGGCCGAAGAAGCCGCCCGCCTCCTTCACCAGGATCAGGCCCGCCGCCATGTCCCAGGCGTTCAGGCCGCGTTCCCAATAGCCGTCGTAACGGCCCGAGGCGACATAGGCGAGATCGAGCGAGGCCGCGCCGAAGCGGCGCACCCCGGCACAGACCGGCATCAGGCGCGCAAGATCCTGAAGCGTCGCGGGCAACGTCGCCTGCCCGGCGAAGGGCACGCCCGTGGCAAACAGCGCCTCGATCATGTTGCGCCGCCCCGAAACCCGCAGCCGGGTTTCGTTCATGAAGGCGCCAAGGCCCTTTTCGGCATAGTAAAGCTCGTCCTTCGCGGCGTCGAAGATCACGCCGGCGACCACCTCGCCCTTGTGTTCGAGCGCGATCGAGACCGCCCAGTGCGGCAGCCCGTGCAGGAAGTTGGTGGTGCCGTCCAGCGGATCGACGATCCAGCGGCGCGTCGGGTCCTCGCCCGGTTCCTCACCGGTCTCTTCGCCCAGCCAGCCATAGGTGGGGCGGGCGCCGCGCAGCTCTTCCTTGATGATGCGCTCGGCCTCGCGGTCGGCCTTGCTGACGAAATCGCCGGGGCCCTTGGCGGAAACCTGCAGGTTCTCGACCTCGCGGAAATCCTTGACGAGGGCGCGGCCGGCCTTGCGGGCGGCCTTGATCATCAGGTTGAGGTTCGCACTGCCTTGCATCGGGGGCTCCTTCACATCAAGCGCGTGCCTTACACGGGCGGGCGCGGAATTCCAAGGGGTTTGCGCGGGCGGAACGGATCGGGACGGGGGGCTGTCTGCCCCCCGGCATCCGCAGCCCCCTAAACGGGGGCGGCGGATGCGCCCCCCGAGGATATTTGGACAAAGATGAAAGCCGCCTCAGCTGCGTTGCAGCTTGACCGGTTCGGTGCGCGCAAGGCGCAGGAAATGCGCCATGAAGGGCTGCGTTGCATCCTCGATGCGGGTGGCGGCGTAGAGCCGTTTGGACAGGCCTTTCTCGGTGACCGGGCGGGTGATGTAATCGGGCTGGTATTTCACCTCGCGCAGCACCCAGTCGGGCAGCACCGCCACCCCGCGCCCCGAGGCCACCAGCATCAAAATCACCGCCGTCAGTTCGACCTGCCGCTGCGCGCGGGGTTCGACCCGCGCGGGGCCCAGAAGCTCGGTGAAGATGTCGATCCGTCCACGGTCGACGGGATAGGTGATCAGGGTCTGGTCCCGGAAATCCTCGGCCTCGACGAAGGCTTTGGCCGCAAGCGGGTTTGTTGAGGCCGCCACGAAGGTGGGTGCGTAGTCGAACAGCGGATTGAACACGATGCCGTCCAGCGCCTCGGGATCGGAAGAGATCACGAGGTCCACCTCTTCGCGCAAGAGGGCGGGCATGGCGTTGAAGGCAAGGCCTGCACGGATATCCACGTCGATCTCGGGCCAGGCCCGGCGGAACTGTTCCAGGACCGGGAAGAGCCAGTCGAAACAGGCATGGCATTCGATGGCGATATGCAGCCGCCCCGCGCGGCCCTGGCGCAGGGCCTCGAATTCCTCTTCGATGGCCTCGATCTCGGGCAGGATCCGCTCGGCCAGGCGCAAGAGCTTCATCCCCGCCGAGGACAGGCGCAGCGGCTTGGAGCGGCGGGCGAAAAGCTCGACCCCGGCCTGGTCTTCCAACCCCTTGACCTGATGGGACAAGGCCGACTGCGTGATGTGCAGAAGGTCGGCCGCGCGGGCCAGCCCGCCCGCATCGTGGATCGCCCTGATCGTGCGCAAATGACGAAGTTCGAGATGCATTATGAAGCGCGCCTCATAATCTTGTTGAGGATTATGAGTTTGTCTCACATCTTGTTTTGCGTCACAAGGGGGGCAACAAAAAGGATCCCGATCATGACCACGCCCCGTGTCAGCTTTGAATTCTTCCCGCCGCAGACGCTCGATGCTTCGTTCCGTCTTTGGGAAACCGTGCAGGTGCTTGCGCCGCTGAAGCCCTCTTTCGTTTCCGTGACCTATGGCGCGGGCGGCACGACGCGCAAGCTGACCCATGAGGCGGTGACGACGATCGGCAAGAATTACGGTGTCGATGTCGCGGCGCACCTGACCTGCGTGGAGGCAACCCGCGCCGAAACGCTGGAGATCGTGAATTCCTATGCCGAGGCCGGCGTGACCGAGATCGTCGCGCTGCGCGGCGATGCGCCCCACGGTGCCGCGCGGTTCACCCCGCATGCCGACGGTTTCGCCTCTTCGGTGGAGTTGATCGAAGCCCTGGCCGAGGATGGCCGTTTCACCATCCGCTGCGGCGCCTATCCCGAACCGCATCCCGATGCGGCCGATCCGCTGGCCGATGTGCGCTGGCTCAAGCGCAAGGTCGAGGCCGGCGCCAGCTCGGCCATCACGCAGTTCTTCTTCGAGGCGGATACGTTCTTCCGCTTCCGCGATGCCTGTGCGAAGGAAGGCATCGACGCGAAGATCATCCCCGGCATCCTGCCGATCCAGTCCTGGGCCGGCGCCAAGCGCTTTGCCGAGCGTTGCGGCACCTCGATCCCCGCCTGGGTCGAAGAGGCCTTCACCGCGGCGGCGCGCGACGGGCGCGAACAGCTTCTGTCCACCGCGATCTGCACCGAGCTGTGCGATGACCTGATCCGGGGCGGTGTCGAGGATCTGCACTTCTACACGCTCAACCGTCCGGGCCTGACGCGCGATGTGTGCCACGCGCTTGGCGTGACGCCGGATGCGGTTCTGGAAAACGTGGCCTGACGCGCCCGCGCGCAGGGGTTAAGAAGGGGGGCTTCGGCCCCCCTTTTGCCGTCGCGCATCCCATGTCCAAGGAGGAACATCATGACCGAACCGCGCTATGCCCGGCGCCCGGAGGACTTTCCCGCCCTTGCCGATCTGCGGCAGCTGACCGGCCTTGAATACCTGAAAAAGCTGATCGCGGGCGAATTCCCGACCATGACGATTGCCGGGCCACTGGGCTTTCGCGTGACCCATGCCGAGGAAGGCCTGGTCGAGATGGCCGGGCGCCCGGAGGCGATATGCGCCAACGGATTCGGGCAGGTTCACGGGGGCTGGTATGGCACGGTCCTGGACAGTTGCATGACCTGCGCCGTGATCAGCGCCCTGCCCCGCGGGCGGGTTCAGACGACGCTGGAATTCAAGGTCAACATGCTTCGCGCGCTGCCCATAGGCACCGACATCACCGCGACCGGCCAGATCGAGCATGTCGGCCGTTCAACCGGCGTCGCCCGTGGTGAGATCCGCGGCAGCAAGGACGGGCGGCTCTACGCGACCGGAACCGCCACCTGCTTCATCCTCGGCACGGCGGAGTAGCTCGGCCCGCTTGTCGCGCCGCGCAAGCCAGGGCCGGATCACGATGCGCCAGTTGCGCCGGGCGCCAAGCACGCTTTCATGGATCCGCTCGGAGGTATCGCGCCCCACAAGCCGGGGCGCGCGGAACAGGTAGAACTTGCCCCAGCCGCGCCAGCTGCCGACCGACGGCGCCCCCGGATCGCAGGGGAAATCCGCGTGCCAGCCGGGCGGCAGCGCAAGCCCCAGCGCCTCGGCGCGTTCCAGCATCCATGTCAGCGGGATATTGGCCAGCGGGCGCGCCTCTTCCTTGCTTAGCAACTGGCCGCCGATATCGCCGTGGCAGCCGCGGAACCAGACCTGCTCGATCCGCCTTGCCCCGGTCCCCTCGCTGTCCCAGATCAGCGGCTCCAGCACCGAGCGCGTCTCGTCCAGCGCAAGCGCCTGGTAGCCGTGATTGACCGTCGCGCCCAGCCGGTGATCATGAAACCGGTAGCGCGGTTCGGTCAGAAGCCACATGAAGGGCAGTTGCAGGCCAAGCGCCATCACCGTGTCGAAGACGCCGACCATCTCGATCGGGGCCGCGTCATGGCAGAAGCGGCGGCGGAAGGCGGTTGCGGCGGGGCGGCGCTCGGCCGCCTCATAGTAGCGCCAGGCCAGCAGCACGTTGCGCTCGGTCGCGCAGTCGTTGCGCAACAGCCCCACGCGGTCCACGATTCCCGCAAGCGAGCGGGCCGCGAAAGCCCCCCGCGAATAGCCGATCAGGAAGATCCGGTCCCCCGGCCGGTAGCGCGTCGACAGCCAGCCATAGGCGCGCAGGATCTGCCGGTTCACGCCCCAGCCCAGCATCACGTCGGAAAGCTCGCGCCATTCGCGCCATTGCAGCCCCTTGCCGTAATAGACGGAACTGCGGGGATTGGCGGCGCGCAGGTAATGGTAAAGCCGCCCGATCGAGGTTTCCTCCCCCGGCTTCAGCGACCCCATCGTGCCGTCGAGCAGAAGAATATGGTCGACCCGCTCACGCGCGACCCGCGCGACGGGGGCGGCGGCAGGCTCGGCAGGCGCGGCCCCCCGCAGCGCGCGCGCAACACGGTTCAGCGCCCCGCGCAACACACCGCCAAATTTTCCCGACCACCCCATCGACCCTACCGCAAGACACAAGGAACCTTGTCCAACTATAGGACAAGGTTCCGGGCAGGTCAGTGACGAATAGGTGAAAAGGTCGTGGCGCGCCCTAGCCGCGCAGCGACAGCGCCGTCACGATCTCCATCGCGCCGAAGCCGTTGAAGCGCGTGTTGGTGGCCGAGGAATAGGCCCCCATGCCCTGGAACACCACGAAATCGCCTTCCTGAAGGTCCGAGGCCAAGCCAAGCTCTCCGGGCAGGCGGTCGACGGAATCGCAGGTCGGGCCGAAGACCACGCGCGCAACCGCCGCGCCCGTGCGCTGCTGCCCCTCGGGCGAGAAGGCATCGACGCGGTCGATATTGCCCACCAGCGGAAGCTCGGCCAAGCCGCCATAGACGCCGTCGTTCAGGAAGACATGGGCACCATCGCGCAGCGCCTTGACGCGGGTGATATGGGTGAAGGCATCCCCCACAAGGCCGCGGCCCGGCTCGCAGACAAGCGCGGGGCGATCTTCGCCGAAGGCCTCGGCGGTGACACGCCCGATCAGCGCGAAGATATCCTCCAGTACCGGCGCGGGGCCGATATTGCGATGCGACGGGAACCCGCCGCCCACGTTCAGCCGGGCCGCCCGCACGCCCGCCTCGGCGCAGATCGCGGCCGCGGTGCGGATATAGGCATCCCATGCCATCGGGTCGACGCATTGCGTGCCCGGATGGAAGGTGAGCGAGGCGATGAAGCCCGCCGCGTCGGCGCGGCGCAGAAGCTGCGCGGCAAGTTCCGCCGTGGCGCCGAACTTGGCCCCGAAGTTGTAGGCCGCGCCCTGCACCGGCAGCTTGAAGCGCACCGAGATTTCGCAGCCCTCGGCCGGCACCATCTCGATCAGCTTTTCAAGTTCGGACACGGAGTCGACCGACCAGGTCTTCACATCGGCGGCGACGGCATGGGCGATCTCGTCGCGGCCGCGCACCGGGTTGTGGTAGTGCAGCGCGGCACCCGGCGCCAGGCGGCGGATCAGGTCGATCTCGTAGGGCGAGGCGACATCGAACCCCCTGACCCCGGCGGCAACCAGATTCTGGATGACCATCTCGTCGGGGTTCGACTTGACGGCATAGGTCACAAGCCCCGGAAAGCCCTTGATGAAGCGGCGCGCCGTCGATTGCAGGATGGTGGGCGCGAACACCAGAACCGGGTGATCGGGCTGACGCACGCGGATGATTTCGGACGGATTTGCCCAGATAGTCTTCGACAGTCCCATCGGCTTGCTCCTCGCCAACAGAACGCAGCCACCTCTTGCCCCGGCTTTACGGGTCGGGAGACGCTTACGCGTTTCAACCAACCAGGCCAGGTGCGTATGAGCCGCCCTTTTCCTGAACATTTCGTCGGCGCGATATGGGGCACATTTCTTTCGATCGAAAGACTAGAAATGACGCATGACTTCGTTAAAGTGACAGATCATTCAGTCAAAATGAAAGTGTGGCAAAATGGACGACCTTGACCGCGGCATTCTGGGCCTTCTGGGGGGCGATGCGCGCATGTCGGTGGCAACGCTGGCGCGGCGGCTCAAAGTCGCGCG
Source organism: uncultured Paracoccaceae bacterium (assembly GCA_937863185.1). Taxonomy (GTDB): domain Bacteria; phylum Pseudomonadota; class Alphaproteobacteria; order Rhodobacterales; family Rhodobacteraceae; genus CALMEG01. The sequence continues at coordinate 9,511 of CALMEG010000087.1, forward strand.
GTCCACGATTCAGGCGCGGCTGGAACGGCTTGAGACATCGGGCGTGATCGCGGGCTACACGATCAAGCTGGGCGAGGCCGCGCGGCAGGGCCGCATCCGCGCCACCGTGCTGCTTGCGATCGAGCCGCGCGCGCAGGCTGCCATCCTCGGGCGGCTGAAGACCATCGCCGAGGTGGAGCGGATCCACACCACCTCGGGCCGGGTCGACCTGCTGCTGCAACTCTCGGCGCCCACCACCAGCCAGCTTGATGCCGTTCTCGACCAGATCGGAGAGCTGACCGGCGTGAAATCCTCGGAAAGCCTGATCCATCTGTCGACCAAGATGGATCGCGCCGTCTGATCGCTGCCCGTGGCCGCAATCGCAACGCCGATTGCGGCGAAGGCTTTTCCTTGCGACATGCCCGCGTTAAAGGACGGGCAAGCCAAAGGGGATGCAACCGATGCCGATGGAAAAGACCTTCAACGCCGCCGAGGCCGAAGCCCGTATCGCCGCCGAATGGGAGGCGCGCCACTGCTTTGCCGCCGGCGCCAATGCCCGGCGCGACGAGACGTTCTGCATCATGATCCCGCCGCCGAACGTGACGGGTTCGCTGCATATGGGGCATGCGTTCAACAACACCTTGCAGGACATCCTTGTCCGCTGGCACCGGATGCGCGGCTTCGACACGCTGTGGCAGCCGGGGCAGGACCATGCCGGCATCGCCACCCAGATGGTCGTCGAACGCGAACTGGCCAAGGACAAGTCGAACCAGACCCGGCGCGAGATGGGGCGCGAGAAATTCCTGGAAAAGGTCTGGGAATGGAAAGGCCAGTCGGGCAACACGATCATCAACCAGCTCAAGCGGCTCGGCGCGTCTTGCGACTGGTCCAGGAACGCCTTCACCATGTCCGGCGCGCCCGGTGCGCCCGCCTCGGACCAGGGCAATTTCCACGATGCCGTCATCAAGGTCTTCGTGGACCTTTACAACAAGGGCTACATCTATCGCGGCAAGCGCCTCGTGAACTGGGACCCGCATTTCGAGACCGCGATCTCGGACCTCGAGGTCGAGCAGATCGAGGTGCAGGGCCATATGTGGCACTTCAAATACCCGCTCGCGGACGGCCAGACCTATGAGTATGTCGAGAAGGACGCGGACGGAAACATCACCTTCCGCGAGACGCGCGACTATATCTCGATCGCCACGACGCGCCCCGAGACGATGCTGGGCGACGGTGCGGTCGCGGTGCATCCGTCCGACGAACGCTATGCGCCGATCGTCGGCAAGCTGTGCGAAATTCCGGTAGGCCCGAAAGAGCACCGCCGCCTGATCCCGATCATCACCGACGAATATCCCGACCCGGATTTCGGTTCGGGCGCGGTGAAGATCACCGGCGCGCATGACTTCAACGACTATGCCGTGGCCAAGCGCGGCAACATCCCCTGCTACCGGTTGATGGACACCCGCGCCGCGATGCGTGCAGACGGCGCACCCTATGCCGAGGCCGCCGCCATCGCCATGGCCGTCGCCAGGGGCGAAAAGACGCTGACCGAGGCCGAGGTGGACGCGGTCAACCTTGTCCCCGACGACCTGCGCGGCCTTGACCGCTATGAGGCACGCAAGCGCGTGATCGACCAGATCACCTCCGAGGGGCTGGCGGTGACGGTGCTGCACAAGACCATCGACAAGGAAACCGGCGCCGAGCATGCCGAGCGCATCCCCCTTGTCGAGCAGAACAAGATGATGCAGCCGCATGGCGACCGCTCCAAGGTGGTGATCGAGCCGATGCTGACCGACCAATGGTTCGTGGACACCGCCAAGATCGTGGAACCGGCGCTCAAGGCCGTGCGCGACGGCATGGCCGCGCAAGAGGCCGGCACGTTCGATGAGAAGGCCGGCTAGACCCGCATCCTGCCCGGACGCGACGCCAAGAC
>CALMEG010000088.1 GCA_937863185.1 uncultured Paracoccaceae bacterium
TATGGCTGTCGCCGCAGACCACGGTCATGCCCGGCAGGGTCCAGCCCTGTTCGGGGCCGACGATATGCACGATGCCCTGGCGGATATCGGAAACCGGGTAATAGTTGATCCCGAAATCCCTGGCGTTCTTGTCCAGCGCATCGACCTGGATGCGGCTTTCCTCGTTGTCGATGCCTTTTTCGCGGTCCAGCGTGGTGGGCACGTTGTGGTCCGGCACGGCAATGGTCTTTTCAGGTGCGCGCACATTGCGGCCCGTCATCCGCAGCCCTTCGAAGGCTTGCGGACTGGTCCCCTCGTGAACCAGGTGGCGGTCGATATAGAGCAGGCAGGTGCCGTCATCGGAGGTATCGACGACATGGGCGTCCCAGATCTTGTCATAGAGGGTTTTCGGAGCGGACATGGCTCTCACTTTCGCAGGATGGCTTTGAAACATTCGTGACGTGGCGGCTGGCAACGCGGCAGCGCTGCCCCGGCGTCAAAGTCGCGCGAGGATGGACCGGTTCTCACCGTAAAAGCGCCAGGGAAGACGGGCGCGGTCGTCCATATCGAAATAGCGGATCATGGGCGGTAAATAAGCGACGAAACCGAGTCTGGCAATCGAAACCGTCGCCATGCGTTTTGCATCATGGCGCCCGTTGTGCAAGGCTGATCCCGCAAGGCCTGACAATGCGGGGGGACGATGGATCTGCTCGACGCGCAAACCATGCGGACACTGGACGAGATCCTGTCGCAATTGCAGATCTTTGCCGGTTCGATGCTGTTGCCCACACGGCTTTGGCAATTCGCGATCATCGCAGTGGCCTTTGCCATCGCGCATCTGGTCGCGCATTGGGCAAGCCCGCGTTTCGATGACTGGGTAAGACGGCAAAAGGGGCTGCGCCCCTGGCAGTTGCGCGCGCTGGTGCTGCTGCGCAAGCGCTTTCGCGGTATCGTCTTCGTTATGCTGACCTGGTCCGCCGTCTTGGTGCTGCAACAGATCTCGCCCTTTCCCTCGCGGCGTTTCATCGTGGTTTTCGCGGCAACCCTAGCGACGGCCTGGATACTGGTGGGGCTTCTGGCACGGATCATCCGCAACCGCTTTCTGCGCCGGATCGTGACATGGGGGGCCTGGACCTATGTCACGCTTTACTATCTTGGCCTGACCGAGACGGTGGGCGCATTCCTCGACCGTTTCGCAATCGAGCTGGGCGGGTTCCGGCTGTCGGCGCTTGCGGTGCTGAAGGCGCTGGTGCTGACGGGTGTGCTGTTCACCGGCGCGCGGTTGATGACGCAGCGCGCCGCGACGCAGATCCGCAGCAACGAGGACATCTCGCCCTCGATGCGGGTGCTGGTGGTCAAGTTCCTTCAGGTGCTGCTTTACGGCGCGGCCTTCTTCATCGGCCTGAAGGCGGTCGGGTTCGACCTTACAGGGCTTGCGGTCCTGTCGGGGGCGATCGGCGTGGGGCTGGGTTTCGGTTTGCAGAAGGTGGTCTCGAACCTCGTTTCGGGCATCATCATCCTGCTCGACAAATCGGTGAAGCCCGGCGACGTGATCAGCCTTGGCGACACGTTCGGCTGGATCGAAAGCCTGGGCGCGCGCTATGTCAGCGTGGTCACGCGCGACGGCAAGGAATACCTCATCCCGAACGAGGACCTGATCACCGGGCAGGTGGTGAACTGGTCCCATTCCAACGAATTCGTCCGGATCGACCTGTTCTTCGGCACCTCGTATCACGACGATCCGCACAAGGTGCGCCCGCTTGCGATCGAGGCCGCCAAAAGCGTCAACCGCGTGCTGAAGGACAGGCCCGCCGTGTGCCATATCGTCGGCTTCGGCGACAGCTCGGTCGACTATATCCTGCGCTTCTGGATCACCGACCCGGCCGACGGGCTGACCAATGTGCGCGGCGCGGTCTATCTGGCGCTGTGGGATGCGTTCCGCGCCAACGGCATCTCGATCCCGTTCCCGCAGCGTGAAGTTCGGCTCTTGCCCGATGCGCCGCCAACCGCTAAGGCGAACGACTGAATTGCGGGCGCGCGGATCGTTGAGATTGCGGCCCGTCGATGTTACCTTCGTATCATGCCCGGCGTCGGGGCGGCATTCGGCGCGCAACCCAGGAGGACTATGTCCTGTATCAGACAACTCCGGCAGCCGGATCGCAGGCTGCAAAGGCGGCGCCCATGACGACGAAGGTCAGGGCGTCAGGGTCGGATGTGACAAGCGAACAGCTGCTTGCCCGCGTGATCGCCTCTCTCGAAGACGACAAGGCCGAGGATATCGTGACGATCGACCTGCGCGGGCGGTCGTCCGTGGCGGATCACATGGTGATCTGCTCGGGTCGTTCGTCGCGTCAGGTCGGTGCGATCGCGGAAAAGCTGATGGACCGGCTCAAGCAGGAATTCGGCCGCCAGTGCCGGATCGAGGGCAAGGATCAGGGCGATTGGGTGCTGATCGACACGCAGGACGTGATCGTCCATGTGTTCCGCCCCGAAGTGCGCGAGTTCTATCAGCTTGAGAAGATGTGGATGCCCGCGGGCGGCGCCGTCTGAGGGCGGCGCATGAAGGTGACGATCTGCGCGGTCGGGCGGCTGCGCAAGGGCCCCGAGCTTGAGCTGATCTCGGATTATCTGGAGCGTTTCGGCAAGGCCGGGCGCAGCCTCGGGCTGGGCCCCGCGCAGGTGGTCGAGGTCGAGGACCGCAAGAACCTGGGGATGGAGGCCGAGGCCGCCCTGCTGGAGCGCG
>CALMEG010000089.1 GCA_937863185.1 uncultured Paracoccaceae bacterium
GTATTCGAGAAGTATGTTAAGATGGGCGCGGTTCTGGCTGTTGGTCTCGGCGCCCCATTGGCGGGAATCCTCCGCGATGAAATCATCCACCGCCGCACCCAAGGGCGAGGACGCTGGCAGAGCGGGCGCAGGAGGGGCAGGAGCGATGGCCGGGGTATCATCATAGGAATAGTGCTCAAGGCTCTCAGCGGCTTCCAGAACGCGCCTCAGAAGGTCGCGCCGTCCCTTGCGAAGCTCCATCGCGATCCGGGGCAGGCTGGCGTCCCATTCCGCGTCCGAAACGGCCATGGTTCGCTTGAACCGGGCCACGGGAAGCCACTGCGGGTTCGCGCTCTCCATGTCCACATAGCTTTCATGGTCAAGCATTTCTTCGCGAACATCGGCCAAGGCGTTCCGCGACAGGCCGCGACGGTCCAGCCAGTCAAGATACTGGTCGAGTTGCGCCTTGAAGTACGCCTGCACCTTGTCGCGTATCTCGCTTTGCCGAAGTCCTGCCAACGCACTGTTATCCCCGAGTATTCGCCCGCAGGATGCAAGATAACGGGCAAGATCGCCAGCCCTGTCAGGGCAACGGGTTCGGAGGGAGATGCGAACAGTGGCGCGCTTTCCCTCTAAGGACGGAGGGATAGGCCAGCGAAAGTAGTAAATGCCGTGTCTTGAGGGGCTTAGATAGGATGACAGCATCATAGGGCGTGTGTCCCACTTTGTGTCACACTCGACCGTTCAGCCGCTAACCCTATGATTTAGAAGAAAATGGAGGCGGGTACCGGAATCGAACCGGTCTTCACGGATTTGCAACCCGCTGCGTACCCTCTCCCCCACCCCGCCGTTCCTTCGAGGTTCCGGTCTGTTAGCCGATCGCAATCGCCGCTGCAAGTGGGCTTTCCTTTCCCGGCGCGAAAGGGCGTTGCCGATCCGCCGGGGCGGGGGTGCCTGCGGGGCGGGTTTCTTCCTGCGAATGAAGGGTTTGCATCACCATCGCCCGGCCGGCTATGCGTGCCGTGAAAGGCCCCCCGTTTCCCGGTGTCGGGTCTTGCTGCCCGGCCTAACCCCAAAGCATCTCGCGCTGGCGGGGCAGGAAGATCGTCAGCAAGCCGAGGATCGGCAGGAAAGAGCACATCCGGTAGACGGCCTCGATCCCGTGCGCGTCGGCCAGAACCCCCAGGACGGCGGCCGCGATGCCCCCCATGCCGAAGGCAAAGCCGAAGAAGACCCCCGAGATCATGCCCACGCGGCCCGGCACCAGCTCTTGCGCGAAGACGACGATGGCCGAGAAGGCCGAGGACAGGATCCCCCCGATCAGCACCGACAGGATGGCGGTCCAGAACAGGTTGGCATAGGGCAGCAGCAGCGTGAACGGCAGAACCCCGAGGATCGAGAACCAGATCACGGTCACCCTGCCGAAACGGTCGCCGACCACGCCGCCCATGATGAGGCCCACCGCCGCGGCCGCCAGGAAAAGGAACAGCATCAGCTGGGACTGCTGCGTGGTCAGCTGGAACTTCTCGATCAGAAAGAAGGTGTAATAGCTCGTGATGCTGGCGATGTATATGTTCTTGGTGAAGACCAGCATGGCCAGAACCGTGATCGCCAGCATGACCCGCCGGCGCGGCAGGGGCAGGTCGCGTGCAACGCCGCCGCGCGCACCATTCGCGCGCATGTGGCGCCCATACCAGGCGCCGACCCGTTGCAGGATCACGATGCCGCAGAAGGCGAGGACCGAGAACCACACGATGCTGGCGCGGCCATGCGGCACGACGATGAAGGCCGCCAGCAGCGGCCCGATGGCCGTGCCGAAATTGCCGCCCACCTGGAACAGCGATTGCGCCGTTCCGAACCGCCCGCCCGAGGCCAGCCGGGCCACGCGCGAGGCCTCGGGGTGGAAAACGGCCGAGCCGAGCCCGATCAGCATCGCGCCGGTCAGAAGCAGGGGATAGGTTTCCGCCCGCGACAGCAGCACCAGCCCGCACAGCGTCGAGGCCATGCCCACGGGCAAGGAATGCGGAAAAGGCCGGTGGTCGGTGACCATGCCCACCACGGGCTGCAAGAGCGACGCGGTGACCTGAAAGGCAAAGGTCATCATGCCGATCTGCCAGAAGCTTAGCGCGAATTCGCTTTGCAGCAGGGGATAGATCGCCGCCAGGAGCGATTGCATCACGTCATTGAGCATGTGGCACAGACTGATCGCCAGGATCACGACCCAGGTCGTGTTGCTGCGTGGCGGGGTGACTGCGATGCTCATGCCGTGCCTCATGCCTAGAGAACGCCCCCGGTTCGGACAGGGGGGCGTGGCAAGTTGTCGCTCTTGATGCGGGCGCGTGCAAGGGGGGATCGGGCGGGTTCAGCCAAGCGCGGCATGTCCGGTATCGGGGCAGTCCGACAGATCGGAGCCGCCGGTGCCGGGCACCTGTCGCGCCAGGTCGCGCAACGCCCCGCGCAGGCCTTCTTCAAGGACCGGGTGGTAGAAAGGCATCGCCAGCATGTCCGCAACGCTTAAGCCGCGTTCGATGGCAAGCGCCAGAAGATGGGCCATGTGCTCGGCGGCCGGGGTGCACATCTCGGCCCCCAGAAGCGCGCCGGTTGTATTGTCGGCGTAGACATGCATCAGGCCGGCCGCGGTTTCGGCGGTGCGCGCCCGCGCCTGGCGGGCGAAATCGGCGGTGCCCACGGCGCGCCGGTCCGGGGCGATCTGGTCAAAGCCCTTGCCGATGCGCGCAACCTGCGGCGTGGAGAAGACAACGCCCATCGGTGTCCGGCGGCACATCGCGCGGGGGGTATCGGCCACCGCGTTGCGCCCGGCGATATGGCCCTCGTCCGCGGCCTCGTGCAACAGCGCGCGGTTCCCGTTGGCATCCCCGACAAGGTAGACCGGCAGATCGCCGATGCGCAGCGTGTGCGGGTCGATCTTCGGCATGCCGCGGTCGTCCAGCGGCACACCAAGGGTGTCCAGGCCCAGCCCGTCGATATTCGGGCGCCGGCCGATCGCGGCCAGCACCGCATTGGCGGTAAAGCTCTGCTCGCCGGCGCGCACCAGAATCGCGTCGTCCCCGGCCTCGGTCAGCTCGGCGTCCGCGCGCAGGTGCAGGCCGATCTCGTTGCGCAAGAGGGCGCAGAACGTCGCGCGGATCTCGGGGTCCGAGATGCCGGCCACGGTTTCGGCCGCATCGAAGCCCGCCACCCGCAGCCCCAGCCGCGCAAGCGCCTGCGCCATCTCGACCCCGATCGCCCCCATCCCGATCACCGCGATCCGGCGCGGCAGGTCGGTCTGATCGAAAAGTGTGTCGGTTGTCAGGATGCGCGCGCCGAAGGCCTGCCAGGGGGCGGGCACGATGGGCCGGCTGCCCGGTGCAAGGATGATCGCGCGGGCGCGGATCTGCCGCCCGCCCACCTCGACCCGGTCGGGGCCAAGAAGGCGCGCGCGGCCGGAAATGGCGCGGTCCCCCAGGCGTTCGGGCGTTTTTCGCGGGCCTGCGGTGAAGTCGTCGCGCAGATGACGCACCCTTTCCAGCACGGCGGGAATCTCGATGCGCAGCGCATCGGTGCCGCTGATCCCGAAGGCCGGCAGGGCGTGGCGGCGGTGAAAGGCGTTGGCGGCCTCGATCAGGGCCTTGGAGGGCATGCAGCCCACCGATGCGCAGGTCGTTCCCCAACTGCCATCATTGATCATAAGGACGTTGCGCGTCTTTTTCTGCACCTCGGCCAGGGCGGTCAGGCCCGCCGTTCCCCCGCCGATGATGACGACATCCGCGATTTCCGTCATGTCCTGCCCCTTTCGTTCAGGTCCACAGGCTATCAGACCCGATCCGGCCCGGCCTGTCGAGATCGGCAGGGAAGGATGCAAGTTTCTTGACACATGGATAGCTTTGACGGTTTACTTGCAAAATTCACCGCCCCGGAGCTGCCCCGTGACCCAACCCCTGCGCCACCGACTCGCCAAGGCCGCCAAGGGCGGTTCCCGGTCCGAGCGGGCGCTGGCGACGTTCATGGCGCATGCCTTTGCCGACCTGCCCTTCGAGACCGCCGCCAGCCTTGCGGACAAGGTGGGGGTCAGCGAGGCCACGGTCGGCCGGTTCTGCCGCACCATCGGATACGCCAATTTCCGCGACCTCAAGGACCATCTGCGCGAAGATATCGGCGATCGTCCCTGGCTGATCAGCGATCGCCTGGCCGAGATGCGGGCCTCGTCCTCGCGGCGCAGCGATGCCATCGCGCAGGGGCTGGAGCTTGAGATCGCAGCCCTGGTGCAGGTTTATGAGCTGGCGCGAAGCCCCGAATGGGCGCGCGTGGTGGACCGCCTTGCCGATGCGCCGCGCGTGTTCGTGGCGGGGTTTCAGACCGAGCGCGGGCTGGCGCAATATTTCTGCGCGCAACTGCAATATGTGCGCGACGGGGTGCAGATGCTCGACCTCGGGGTCGGGAATTTTGCGGAGCTTCTGGCTTCGGAGGCGGGCGGCTGCCTCGTGATCTTCGAGGCGCGGCGCTATTCGCGGCTGGCCAAGGTTCTGGCGGAACAGGCCCATGCCGAGGGGATCGCCGTCACGCTGGTCACCGATCAGTTCTGCACCTGGGCCCCGGCCTGCACCGACGAGGTTTTCGCCGTGCCGACCCAGGCCAACCAGTTCTGGGATTCCACCGCCTCCATGGCAAGCCTTGGAAACCTGATGATCAATGACGTGTTCCTGAAACTTGGTCAGGGCGCCGAGAACCGCCTGACCCGCATCGCCCGGCTGTATGGCACCTTTGTCGGCCATGTCGGCGACCCGGTGGCGCAGGTGGCAAAATGAACCAGAACGACAATCATACCCAACAAGGAGAAAACCGATGATTCGTAACACCGCCTTTGCCGGCCTTGTGCTGGCCGGACTGCTTGGCACTGCCGCGCAGGCCGAAACGCTGCGCCTTGGCACGGAAGGGGCCTACCCGCCCTTCAACTACATGGAGACCGACGGCACCGTGGCCGGGTTCGATGTCGATATCGGGCTGGAGCTGTGCAAGCGCATCGGCGCCGATTGCGACGTGGTCGCGCAGGACTGGGACGGGATCATTCCCGGCCTGCTGGCGAACAAGTATGATTTCATCATCGCCTCGATGTTCATCACCGAGGATCGCAAGAAGCAGGTCGACTTTACCGAACCCTATTACAAGGCAGCCATGACGCATGTGGTTCCCAAGGACTCGGACATCACCGAATTCACCAACGAGGCGCTTGCCGGCAAGATCGTCGGCGCGCAGGGCAGCACCACGCAGGCGGATTACATCGCCGCGACCTATCCCGATGCCGATATCCGCCTTTACCCCACCCAGGACGAGGCGAACCTCGACATGGCCAGCGGGCGGATCGACCTTCAGGTGGGCGACATGCTTCCGATGCTGGACTGGACCACGAAATCCGAGGATGGCGCGTGCTGCGAACTGGCCGGTGAGCCGATCACCGATCCGGCATTCGTGGGCGAAGGCGTCGGCATTGCCCTTCGGCAAGAGGATGACGAGCTGCGCGAGCGTCTGAACAAGGCGTTGCAGGAAATCCGCGACGACGGCACCTACAAGGCGATCAACGACAAGTATTTCGCCATCGACGTCTATACGATGAAGTAGGAACTGGCCCCCCGGCGAAGGACTCGGACCATGTCGGACCTGTTTACATATGGCGATGCCGGCTGGGGGGATGAAATCCTGCGCGGGCTGGCGGTCACCGTCCAGCTTGCGCTGAGCACGCTGCCGCTTGGCCTGCTGATCGGTTTCGTGATCGCCTTCGCGGCGATGTCGCACCGCCCGGCGCTGCGCTTCGTCGGCTTTGGCTACACCACGCTGATGCGCGGCCTGCCCGAGATCCTGACGCTGTTCGTCGTCTATAACGGGGTGGGGCTCTTGCTCAACTCGGCCCTGCGCCGGATCAGCCCCGAGGCGGCCCCGGTCGATTTCAGCCCTTTCGCGGCGGGGGTGATCGCGCTTGGCATGGTGTTCGGCGCCTTCGCGGCCGAGGTCATCCGGGGCGCGTTCAACGCGCTGGACCGGGGCCAGGTCGAGGCAGGCCTGGCCGTCGGCATGCGCAAGTCGCAGATCTTCTGGCGCATCAAGCTGCCGCAGGTCTGGCGCTTTGCCTTGCCCGGCCTGGGGAACCTGTGGATCAACATGCTCAAGGACACGGCGCTTGTGTCGATCATCGCGCTGGATGATCTGATGCGCGCCACCAAGGTTGCCGTGGGCGTGACCAAGCAACCCTTCACCTTCTATCTGGTGGCCTGCCTGATCTATTGGGCATTGTGCCTTGTGTCCGAATTCATCCTTGCGCGGATGGAGCGGCGGGCCAATCGCGGCGTGCGGAGGGCGGGCGCATGAACCCTTTCGAGATCTTTGCCGAATACTGGCCGCGCCTGCTGGACGGCACGCTGATGACGATCAAGCTGACGGGGCTGGGCGCGCTGATCGCGGCGCTTGTCTCGCCCTGGCTTGCGCTTTGGCGGGTGCATGGCTCGACCCTGTCGCAGCTTCCGCTGCGGCTTTACATCTCGTTCATCCGCGGCACCCCGATCCTGGCGCAGTTGTTTCTGGTGTTCTACGGCTCGGGGCAGTTCCGGCCCCTGCTGACCGAATGGGGGCTGTGGAACTTTTTCCGCGATCCGTTCAACTGCGCGCTTCTGGTCTTTGCCGTCAACTCCACCGCCTATCAGACCGAGATCCTGCGCGGCGGCATCCAGGGCGTCGCCAGCGGCGAGATCGAGGCCGCGAAGGCCGTGGGCATGGGGCGCCTTCTGACGCTGCGCCGGGTGGTCTTTCCACATGCCTACCGCATCGCGTGGCCGGCCATCGGCAATGAGGTGATCTTGCTTATGAAGGCCTCGGCGCTTGCCTCGGTGGTGACGGTGTTCGACCTGATGGGCCGCACGCGGCAGATCTTTTCGCGCACCTTCGACTTTTCCGTCTATCTCTGGGCGGCGGTGATCTATCTGTGCATCACGGCCGCTTTCGTTCTGCTGTGGCGGCTGGCCGAGCGGCGGCTGAGCAGACATGTTCCCATTCACACGACAGGGGCGAAGCCATGACCGATCAGGCCGAGATCATCCTGCAGGCAGAAGACATCCGCAAGACCTTCGGCTCGATCGAGGTGCTCAAGGGCATTTCGCTTGCCGCGCGCAATCACGACGTGATTTCGATCCTTGGCGCCTCGGGGTCGGGGAAAAGCACCTTCCTGCGCTGCCTGAACTTTCTGGAAACGCCCAGCTCGGGCACCGTGGCCGTGCATGGCGAAGAGATCCGGGTGCTGAACGGCCGCCCGCAGAACCCGCGCCAGATCGAACAGGTCCGCCAGCGTCTGGGAATGGTGTTCCAGCAGTTCAACCTGTGGTCCCACCGGACCGTCCTGGAAAACGTGATGGAAGGCCCGGTGCAGGTGAAAAAGCTGCCCAGGGCCGAAGCCCGCGACAAGGCCGAGGCGCTTCTGGCCCGCGTCGGCCTTGCCGAGCGGATGCAGATGTATCCCTCGCAACTGTCGGGGGGCCAGCAGCAGCGCGTGGCGATCGCGCGCGCGCTTGCGATGGAACCCGATGCCATCCTGTTCGACGAGCCGACCTCGGCGCTTGATCCCGAGCTGGTGGGAGAGGTGCTGAAGGTCATGCAGTCGCTGGCCGAAGAGGGCCGCACCATGATCGTCGTGACGCATGAGATGTCGTTCGCGCGCGACGTGTCGACCGAGGTGGTGTTCCTGCACGAGGGCCGCATCGCCGAGCAGGGCCCGCCCGAAGAGATGTTCACCAACCCCCAAAGCGATGCCTTCCGCCGCTTCATCGCCAAGATCCGCTGATCCCAGACAGAAAGCCCCATCATGACCTCCGAAACCTTTTCCGGCATCCGCATCGAGGCGGCCGAGCTGCGTATCGTGAACCTGCCGCTTTTGACCCCTTTCGTGATCTCGACCGGCACGATGACCGACAAGACGTTCCCGCTGCTAATCCTGAAGGGCGAGGGGCTGGAGGGCGTGGGTGAGGCGGTGATGGACCTGACGCCCGACTACCTGGAAGAGACCATCGCCGGCGCGATGGCCTTCCTGCAAGAGATCGTCCTGCCGGCGATCGTGGGCCGGCGTTTCGCCGCACCGTCCGAACTGCTGGCCATCCTCGATCCGTGGCGCGGCCACCGGATGAGCAAGGCCGTGGTCGAGATGGCCTTCTGGGATCTGTGGTCGAAGGCACTTGGCCTGCCGCTGAAATCCGCGCTTGGCGGGGTGCGCGATGCGGTCGAGGTGGGGGTGAGCCTTGGCATCACCCCGATCGAGCGCACGATCGAGCGCGTGGCCGAGGCGCAGGCGGCGGGCTATCGGCGCACCAAGCTCAAGATCCGGCAGGGGCATGACCTGCACCTGCTGGAGGCGGTCCGCAAGGCGTTTCCCGACATCAGGCTGACGGTGGATGCCAACACGGATTACGGGCTGGTCGATCTGCCCGTGTTGCAGGCGATGGACGATTTCGCGTTGGACTATATCGAGCAGCCGCTGGCCTTCGACGACATCCATGACCATGCGATCGTGCAGCGCGCGCTGCGCACGGCGATCTGCCTTGACGAAAGCATCCGCTCGGCCGTGGATGCGCGCAAGGCGCTGGTGGCGGGCGCGGCGCGGGTGATCAACATCAAGGTGGGCCGCGTGGGGGGCTATGCCGCGGCCCGCGCCATCCATGACGTGTCCGAAGCCTTCGGCGCCCCGGTCTGGTGCGGCGGGATGCTGGGAACCGGCATCGGGGGGGCCCATAACATCCATCTGGCCACGCTGCGCAATTTCTCCAAGCCGGGCGATACCTCGTCGGCCAGCCGGTATTTCCGGCGCGACATCATCAACGAACCGCTGGAGGCGTCTGACGGGCTGATGCCGGTTCCGGCCACCGGGCCCGGTATCGGTGTCACGCTTGATCGCGCGTTTCTGGACAGCGTCACCCGGCGCACCGAGGAGATCCGGGCATGAACGCCGCCGATGCACTGGTGATCCGCGACCTGGAGGGTCTGTCCGAGCTGAAACAGGCCGAGCAGTTGCAGACCGAGGTCTGGGGCGAAGGGGACAAGCCCGACAATTCCGACATCATGCTTGCCATCCAGCACGAGGGCGGCCTTGTCGCGGGCGCGTTCCGCAGCGGGCGGCTGCTGGCCTTCCTGTTCGGCTTTCCCTCGGCCAGTGCGGGGGTGCAGCATTCGCACCGCCTTGCCGTGCACCCCGAGGCGCGGGGCCTTGGCCTTGGCGCGCGGCTGAAATGGTATCAGCGTGACTGGTGCCTTGCGCGCGGCATCACCCTTGTGCGCTGGACCTACGATCCGATGCGCGCGATCAATGCCGGGCTGAATATCGGCCGGCTGGGGGCCGTGGCGGATACCTATCTGGTCGATTATTATGGCCAGATGGAGGGGATCAACGCGGGCCTGCCCTCGGACCGGCTGCTGGCGGAATGGCATCTGCAAAGCCCCGGCGTGTTGGCGCGCGCCGAAGGCGGGGCGCCGCCCCCGATACCCGACGCGCAGCGCATCGCCATCCCGCGCGACTATGACGGGCTGATCGGGGCGGACCCGAAGGCGGCGCTGGAGGCGCGCCTGCACCTGCGCGACCGGATGCAGGCGGCCTTTGCCGGGGGGCTGCGCGTGGCGGGCTTCGACAGCGCGGACCCGGCCTATCTGCTTGCACCCGCCCAGGGCTGAGGCCACCTGCGGCGTCGCGTCCGCCTCACGGACCTTTACGTCAAGGGAAAGGACGCTTACCTAGGCTGCGGGAGGGGGGGCGAACGGTTGTAACTGCATCAGAATCGGGGACCAAGTGATCCTGAAGAACCGCACCTTCGACGAATTGCAGCCCGGCGACAGCGCCGAGATGCGTCGCCTGATCACGGCGGATGACCTTTATGTCTTCGCGGCGGCGTCGGGTAATCACAATCCGATGCACCTGCCGCGGGTCGACGGCAACGGCGACGGCAAACCCGACGAAATTGCGCCCGGCATGTTCGTGGGGGCGCTGATCGCAACGGTTCTGGGAATGCAGCTGCCCGGCCCCGGCACGCTTTACCGCAAGCAGAGCTTCACCTTCTTCGAACGCGCCCATGCCAACGAAGAGCTGGTGGTTCGCGTGCGCGTCCTGTCCAAGGAAACAGACGGCCTTGTGACCTTTGCAACCGAGGTGCGGCGCATTTCGGATGACGCCCTGATCGTCACCGGCGAGGCGCAGGTGATCGCGCCCCCCCGGCGGCTGTCTTTCGACGATGCGAACCTGCCCGGCCTCGTGGTGCAGCGCCACCGCCATTTCGAGGATATCCTCGACCGCGCGCGGCCGCTGCCGGAACTTGCGACCGCCGTGGTCTGCCCGGAAGAGGAGAACTCGCTTGGCGGCGCGCTTCTGGCAGCGCGCGAAAGCCTGATCACGCCGATCCTGATCGGAGAGCCGGGGCGGATCTCGGCCACGGCCGAAAAGCTTGGCGCCGATCTGTCGGGCCTTGAGGTGATCCCCGCGCAATCCGGGTTCGAGGCCGCGCGGATCGCCTGCGCCCTCGTGCATGAGGGGCGGGCGGGTGCGGTGATGAAGGGGCATCTGCATACCGACGATCTGCTGCGCGCCATGCTGGACCGCGACACCGGCCTGCGTGTCGGGCGCCGTTTCACCCATATCTTCGTGATGGATGTGCCCGGCGTCACCCACCCGATCCTGATCTCGGACGCGGCGATCAACATCGCCCCCGACCTCGAGGCCAAGGTCGATATCGTGCAGAACGCCATCGACCTTGCGATCTCGCTCGGGATCGAGGTGCCGAAGGTCGGCGTGCTGTCGGCGGTGGAAACCGTCAATCCCGCGATCCAGTCCTCGATCGATGCGGCGCTCTTGTCGAAGATGGCCGAGAGGGGCCAGATCAAGGGCGGGCTGGTCGACGGGCCGCTGGCGATGGACAATGCCGTCGATCTGGCCGCGGCGCGCACCAAGGGGCTGCGCTCCGAGGTGGCGGGCCAGGCCGAGATCCTTGTCGTGCCGAACCTTGATGCGGGCAACATGCTGGCCAAGCAGCTCAGCTATATCAGCCATGCCGAGGCGGCGGGCCTGATGCTTGGGGCGCGCGTGCCGGTGATCCTGAATTCGCGCTCGGACAGTTCGATGGCGCGGCTGGCCTCCTGCGCGGTGGCGGCGATCCATTTCCAGCGCTGCATCGCCACGCCGGGACGCACCGCATGAGCCATGTCCTGACGGTGAACGCGGGCTCGTCCACGATCAAGTTCGCGGTTTTCGAGGATGACACCTGCCTTGTCTCGGGCAATGCCGAGCGGATCGGCAGCGCCCATGCGTGCCTGACGATCGCGGCCGGGGAAGGGGCGGCCGAAAGGGCCGCGCTGCCGCCCGAGGGGTTGCACGATCATGCGGGCGCGATGGCCGCGATCCTGTCAGAGCTTGGCGCGCGCCTTGGCCATGTCCGGATTGACGCGGTGGGCCATCGCATCGTGCATGGCGGGCTGTTCTACGACCGCCCGACCGGGATCACCCCCGAGGTGATCGCGCGGCTTGAAAGCCTGTCGCCCTTTGCGCCCCTGCACCAGCCCCATAACCTGGCGGGGGTGCGCGCCGCGATGGCGGCCTTTCCGGACGCAATGCAAATGGCCTGTTTCGACACGGCATTCCACCGCAACCACCCCTTCGTGAACGACACCTTCGCCCTGCCGCGCGCCTATTACGACAAGGGCGTGCGGCGCTATGGCTTTCACGGGCTGAGCTACGAATACATCTCGGGCGAGCTGGCCCGTGTCGCGCCGCTTTTGCATGCCGGGCGGGTGGTGGTCGCGCATCTGGGCAACGGCGCCTCGATGTGCGGCCTGCTGAACGGGCGTTCCATCGCCTCGACCATGGGGTTTTCGGCATTGGACGGGTTGCCGATGGGCACGCGCTCGGGGCAGATCGATCCGGGGGTGCTGCTCTATCTGTTGCAGCAAGAGGGTATGAGCGGCGATGAGATCGCCGATCTGCTTTACCGGCGCTCGGGCCTTCTGGGCATGTCGGGGCTGACCAATGACATGCGCGAGCTGGAGGCCTCGGACCGCCAGTCCGCCCGCGATGCGATCGAGTATTTCGTGTTCCGCATCCGGCGCGAGCTGGGCGGCCTTGCCGCGGCGCTGGGCGGGCTGGACGCGCTGGTCTTCTGCGGCGGGATCGGAGAGAACTCGCGCCTTGTCCGGCGCCGGGTCTGCGTCAATCTCGACTGGATCGGGATCGAGTTGGACGAGGGGCGAAACGCCGAAAACGCCTTTGAGATCAGCACCCGCCATTCGCGGGTCCGGGTTCTTGTGATCCCGACGCAAGAGGATCTGGTAATTGCACGCGCGGCCAATGCGATGCTGTCGCGCGGCGGCGCTTCCTGACATATCGTGTTGTTTTTAATATATTATTATCGGCGCAAGAGGTGGTTTCTATAGGCCCGACCTGCCGGTCGGCCCGATGACCCGGATAAGGGACGCGCGCTTGCGACAGTGGTGAAGCTGTGCTGCAAAGCGAAGTGTTGACCGGAGGTTCCGCGTCCGCCGCGCCGCACGCGCGAAGCCCTGCGCAAGCGTGACCGGATGATCAAGCGGCTTTCGATCGAGCTTTAGCGCCTCCGCACCGTCGCCATCCATTCCTGCGCGCCCGCCGCCACCGCGTCGCGCACCGCGCGGCCAAGTGCGGCCCCCAGATCGGTGTGCAGCCCCGCATGAGGAAGCGCCTCGCCCGAGATCCGAGCGGCAAGCGCGATGCAATCGGTTCCGGTGCCGGTGGCGCGGCCGGTGGGCAGGTCGAAGCCCGCATCCATCACCGCGGCGGTGCGGGCCTCGGCCGCGATGCTCAGCGCTTCCAGAAGGGCGGGTTCGCTCAGCGCCGCGTGGACCTGCACGGCGATGTTGATCGTGCCCCAGTCATGCCCGCGCCGGTCGACCCGCGCGCCCACGGCCTCGGCATTCGACAATCCGGTCGTGGCAAGCGCCTCGACCCGCAGCCCGGCCTCGCTGGCCGTGGCGTGGTGATGGGCGCGGATATCGCGCGAGGTCAGCAGGCAGACCGCATCGGTGGCGTCGCGCGCATCCAGCTCGGACCGGAGCCAGCCGGCCACGTCCAGTTCGGGCGTCAGGTCGGCATTGCGCACCTCGCGCCACAGGATATGGCGGGCATGGACCAGGCCGGGGCGATGCACGGCCCAGCTGATCACGCGGTGCAGGGCGCCAAGGTCGGCCTCCAGCCAGGGGCGGGCGCAGCGGATCTTCACGGCGCGATGCGCCCCAGGGGTTGAAAGACCAGCCCGTCGGAGGTGTCTTCCAGCCGCGCGCGGATGCCGAAGACCCGCGCAAGGTTGTCGGGCGTCAGGACCGCGCGCGGGGGACCGTCGGCGGCAAGCGTGCCCCGGTGCAGCAGGATCAGCCGCGTGCAATGGCGCGCCGCAAGGCCAAGGTCGTGCAACGAGGCGATGACCGCGCCGCCCGCCGCGGCCAGATCCGCGAAGGTTTCCATCACCGCGATCTGCGCGGCCGGGTCCAGCCCGGCGGTCGGTTCGTCGGCCAGAAGAAGCGGGGCTTCCTGCGCCAGGGCGCGGGCGATCAGGGTACGGGCCTGCTCGCCGCCCGAAAGCTCGGTGGCGGAGCGGTGGCGCAGCGCCTCAAGCCCCATCCGGGCAAGCGCGCGTTCGACCGCGGCGCGGTCGGTGGCGCGGGTGGCCGAAGGGTGGGCGGTGCGGCCAAGTGCGACGACCGCCTCGACCGGCATCGGCCAGGCGATCTCGCGCCCCTGTGGAAGAAACGACGCGGCGCGCGCGCGTTCGCCCTGCGGCAGGCTGGCAAGCGAGGACTGGCCGCTGGACGCGATCAGGCCGAGTGCCGCGCGCAGGAATGTGGTCTTGCCCGCGCCATTGGGGCCAAGCAGCCCCACGAATTCGCCCGGTGCGACGCGCAGCGTGATACCGTGCAGGACCGGGCAGGGGCCGCGCGAGACGCCCAGGTCGCGGGTTTCCAGAAGGTTCATAGCACCTCCTTCCGGCTGCGCAGGATCAGGTGCAGGAAGAAGGGCGCCCCGACCAGCGCGGTCAGCACGCCCAGCTTGAGGTCGCGGTCCGGCGCGATCAGTCGCACGGCGATATCGGCGGCCAGAACCATCGCCGAGCCGCCAAGCGCCGAGGCCGGCAGCAGAAGGGCGGGGCGTGCGCCCACCGCGCGGCGCAGCAGATGCGGCACGACAAGGCCGACGAAGCCGATGGCCCCCGCAACGGCCGTCGCCCCCCCGACAAGCGCCGCGGCCGATACCACCAGCAGGACCCGCAGCCGCCCCACCCGCACGCCCATCGAAGCCGCCGCATCCTCGCCCAATGTCAGCGCGTCCAGCCCGCGCGCGACGGGCAGCGCAAGCGCGATGCCCAGCACCATGAAAGGCAGCGCAAGCGTGACATGCACCATGGAACGATCGGCAAGCGAGCCCATGATCCAGAACATGATCTCGCTTGCGGCGAAGGGATTGGGCGAGAGGTTCAGCACAAGCGAGGTCAGCGCCCCCGCCATTGCGGAAATCCCGATCCCGGCAAGGATCAGCACCAGCGTGGTGCCGCGCGGCCCGGCAAGCGCAAGGATCAGCGCGACCGAGACCATCGCACCGGCCAAGGCAGCCAGCGGCAAGGCCAGCGTGAAGGCCGCGGCAAGCCCGGTCTGGATTGCGATCACCGCCCCGAGCGCGGCCGAGGCCGAGGTGCCGATCAGCCCCGGTTCGGCCAGCGGGTTGCGCAGCATGCCCTGCATCATCGCCCCCGACAGGCCAAGCGCGCCGCCCACGAACAGCCCGAGGATCGCGCGGGGCAGGCGCACCTCGCGCATCACCAGCGTGACGGCCTCTCCCTCGCCGCGGAAAAGCGCGCCGAGGCTGTCGGACAGGCCGATCGCGGCCGGGCCGATCAGCAGCGAGGCGGCGAACATGAGCGCGACCAGCGCCGTCAGCAATGCGATCAGGGCGGGATAGGGAAGCCGCATCAATGCCCCCCGTGCAGGGTGGCCTGCGCGGCGCGCAGGTCGGCCGCGGCCCGAAGCACATGGGGCGTGCCGCAGATCCAGTCACGATCGGCCAAAACACCGCGCGGCAGTTGCGGGCCAAGCGCCGACAGGGCGGGATGATCCAGCAGCTCCTCGGCGCGCGCGGCGCCGGGATAGCGGTCGCCCTGAATCACCAGATCGGGGTTCGACACGATCAGAACCTCCAGCGGCAGGAACCCGCCCGAGGACAACCCCGCCTCGGCCGTGACATTGGCAAAGCCGGCGCTGGCCAGGATCTGGCCCGCCAGGGTCTGGTCGCCCAGGCTGTAGCCGTTCGCGTAGTAAAGCGCCGCGCGCAACCCCGAGGCCGGCGCGGCACGCAGCGCGGCAAGATCGGCCTCGAAACGCGCGGCCATGTCCGTCGCGGCATCCTCTTGGCCAAGGGCACGGCCAACAGCAAGGATGCCGGCATGCACGTCTTCCATGCTGGTTGCGGGGTCCAGAACCTCGACCCGCACGCCAAGGCGGCGCAAGAGCGCGGTCGCGGCCTGGTTGGTGTAGCTGCCCGCCAGCACCAGATCGGGCTTCAGCAGAAAGACCTCTTCTGCGGCGCCGTGGTTTTCGGGATAGGCCCCGGCCTCATCGACCATGGCCGACGATACCGGATCGCGCGCAAGGTTTGAGACGGAAATCAGCTGGCCGGGTTCGGCAAGCATCATCGCAAGCTGGTCGGTGCACAGGTTCATCGACACCACACGCCGCGGCGCGTCACCGGCCGCGGCGGGAAGGGCGGGGGCAAGCCCCGCCAGCAAGGCGCATATGAGCGCCCGGATCACCATTTCGCGCTGAGGCCCACATAGGCGGTGCGGCCGCGCGCGGGATAGCCCCAGGCCTCGGAATAGTCCTTGTCGAACAGGTTCACCACGCGGCCGGTCAGCGCGATGCTGTCGGTCAGGTCGTAGCTTGCCGCGAGGTCGACCGTGGTGAACGCGGGCATCTCGGTAACCGTCGCCGGGAAGCTCCACGATTCCCGATCCTTAAGTCCCGCAACGTGGCGCAGGCTGGCGGTGACGTTGCCCCGCCCGCCGAAGGTTTCGAGATCGGCGGTCAGGCCCAGCTCGTGGCGCGGGCGGCGCACGGTCATGGTGGGGTCGGCCACCTCGATATCGAGATAGGTATAGCTCAGCCCGAAGCCGAGCCGGTCGGTCGCCTGCAGCCGCCCCGCGATCTCTACCCCCTCGCGGCGGCTTTTGCCGGGCACGTTGACGCTGCAAAAATCGGGGCCGCAGCTGCCGCTGGCGATCAAATCGGCGATGCGTTCGTTGAAATAGGTCACGTCGATCACGCCGCGCCCGCCCAGAAGCTCGGTCTCGAAACCGATGTCGAAGCCTTCGTTGGTTTCCGGTCCAAGGCCAAGATTGGCCACGGAATAACCCGGAAAGCCATAAAGCTCGATGAAGGTCGGGAAGACCTGCGCGCGCCCGGCCGAGGCATGCAGCCGCACCGGCAGGTTGGGCAGCTCATAGGACAGGCCCAGGTTCCAGCCGGTGAAATCCGCGCCCGCGTCGATATTGTCGTGCCGCAGGCCTGCCTGAATATCCAGCCCCATGTCCAGATGCCCGCGATATTCCAGCGCGTAGGAATTGGTCCGGCGGCTGCGTTCGGCCGAATAGCTGTTGGAATCGTATTCCTTCTGCCGCTCGACCAGCACGTTCAGCAGATGGTTGGCGCTGGCGACGGGCTGGCCGTCCAGCGAAACGCCCATGCGGTATTTCCACGCTGCCGTCTTGCCGTTCAGTTCATAAGGCCCGATAGCCTGATCGAAGCTTTGATCATATTCGACGGAATCGTAGCTCAGCCGGTGCATCACGCGTCCGCCGAAGGTTTCGATCTCGGTCCAGATCTGGCCAGCGACTTCCCTTGTGCTGCTGGTTTCAGTGCTCATGTCGATGACATATTCATCGGCCGAGGTCGCGGTGTAGCTGTTGCCGTCGAAATCGTAATCCTCGTCCGAACGACGCAGGTTGAAGCCGAGTTTCACGGTGTCCGTTGCGCGCCAGTCGCCCGAAAGCTGAAGGCTGCGCCGCTTGGTGCCGTCCTTCTCTCCGCCATCGCCGGAATAGTCATAGCCCTCGTCATCGCGCTCGGCGATGTTCAAGGCAAGACCGCCGCGATCGCCGCGCCAGGTGACATAGCCCTGGATCGCATGGCCGCTGCCCGCCTCGACCATGCCGCCATAATGCAGCCCGCCGTCGCCCTTGCGGGTGATGATGTTGATGACGCCCGCCGAGGCGGCCGAGCCGTAGAACACCGATTGCGGGCCGCGCAGAACCTCGATCCGTTCGATATTGGCGGCTTCGAGCAGTGACAGGTTGTAGTCTGCCCCGCCGCCACGGGCCTCGACCCCGTCGATCAGGATCAGCGTATGATTGGCCTCGGCGCCGCGAATGCGCACGGCGGTCGCATTTGTGCCGGTCGAGGTGACCGACACGCCGGGCATGGCACGCAGGGCGTCCTGCACGGTGCTCAGCCCGCGCGCCGCGATCTGGTCGCCCGTCAGCACGCTGTAGGCGCGCCCATAGGCATCGGCCGCGATCGGCGACAGCCCGCCCGAAACCACGATGGGATCAAGCGCGAAGGCGTCCTGCGCCGCGCCGGTTTGCGGTGCGATGACCGCCATGACTGCAATGAGTGAAAGATGGGACCGGTTCATTTCCAAGCCTTTCCAACACGGGACATGCCCGCCAACAGGTTCATCCGTGGAAAAGGCCCGACAACAGCCCACCACAGACGGTGACTGTCACCACTGCGGAAGGCCGCTGCCCATGCGCACCCCGCGCAGGACATGGGTGATCGCTCCGGCAGGTCTCCTGGCTTGCGGGTCGTCGCTTGGGTGGCCTTCCCGGGGAACTCCCCAGTGGCATTTCCACCGTCGCTCGCCGCTTACAGTTGCGGGGGCAGCCGCGGCATTGCCCGTCGGGCGCACCGCATTCCCTCTTGAACCGGCGATGGGCGCCGGAACCGAAGCAGGTTCAGTGAATGGAGAAGCGCCACGCCGCTGTCAAGAGACTCCGGGTGCGGCCATCATCCCAGGGGCCCATATGGCCCCCGGAAAGGTGGCGCATCAGCGGTTCAGCCGGCGTGGCGCGCGGCAAGGATCTCGCGGCGGCGTTCGACGCGGGCGCGGATCGTCTCGACCGAGGTGATCGGCGTCGCGGCGAAAAGCTGGCGTGTATAGGGGTGCTGCGGATCGGCGAAAACCGCCTCGCGCGTGCCCTGCTCCACGGCCTCGCCCTGGTTCATCACCAGAACGTCGTCGGCGATATAGCGCACCACCGACAGGTCATGGCTGATGAAGACATAGGTCAGCTCGAACTCTTCCTGAAGATCGGCCAGCAGGTTGAGAACCTGCGCCTGAACCGACAGATCCAGCGCCGAGACCGGTTCGTCCAGCACCAGCAGCGTGGGGTTCAGCATCAGCGCGCGCGCAATCGCGATGCGCTGCCGCTGGCCGCCCGAGAACATGTGCGGATAGCGGTTGAAATGCTCGGGCGCGAGACCGACCTTGGCCAGCATCGCCTCGGCGCGCTCGCGCCGCTCGGAGGCGGGCAGGGAGGTGTTGAGTTGCAGCGGTTCCATCAGCACGTCGCCCACCTTCTGGCGCGGGTTGAGGCTGCCATAGGGGTTCTGGAACACCATCTGCACCTTGGAGCGCATCTGCGATGTCAGGCGCTTGCGGCCGATATCGACCTCTTGCCCCTCGATCTTCAGCACCCCGCCGGAAGGCGCGTCGATCAGCGCCACGATCCGCGCGAGGGTGGACTTGCCCGAGCCGCTTTCGCCCACGATGGCCAGCGTCTTGCCCTTCTCGACGGTGAAATCCACGCCCTTCACGGCGCGCACGGTCCTGGCCCTGGCGAACATGCCGCCGGGGACGTGATAGTCCTGCGTCACGGCCTTGCCTTCGACGACGATGCTCATTCTGCGCCCTCCGCGGCCATGAATTCCGAGACGGTGGGCAGCCGGTCGCCCGTGGCGTTTTCCGGCAGGGCCGAAAGCAGCGCGCGGGTATAGGGATGCTGCGGCGCTTCGAACAGGCGCAGCACGTCGGCCTCTTCCATCTTGCGGCCCTTGTATTGCACCACCACCCGGTCGGCGGTTTCCGCCACCACGCCCATGTCATGCGTGATCAGGATCAGCGCCATGCCGTGGGTTTCCTGAAGCTTCATCAGCAGATCGAGGATCTGCTTCTGGATCGTGACATCCAGCGCGGTGGTCGGCTCATCCGCAATCAGCAGCCGCGGATTCGTGGCGATCGCCATGGCGATCATCACGCGCTGGCACTGGCCGCCCGACATCTGGTGCGGATAGGCCTTCAGCTTGCTTTCCGGCTCGGGGATGCCGACGGCGCGGAACAGTTCCAGCGCGCGGGCATGTGCGGCCCTGCGGTCCATCCCGAGGTTCAGCCGCAGCACCTCCTCGATCTGGAAGCCCACCGTGAAGGACGGGTTCAGCGAGGCGATCGGTTCCTGGAAGATCATGGTGATCTCGCGTCCGATCAGGCGGCGGCGCTCTGCGGGCGTCATCGCCAGAAGGTTCCGGCCGTCGAAGGTCATCTCGTCGGCGGTCACGGTGGCGGTGTCGGGCAAAAGCCCCATCACCGCCAGCTTCGACACCGATTTGCCCGAGCCGGATTCGCCCACGATGGCCAGCACCTCTTCGCGGTCGACCGAAACGTCGATCCCGTCCACGGCGGTGAAGGGGCCGGTGGCGGTGGCGAATTGCACCGTCAGGTTCTTGATGGTCAGAAGCGCCATGTCAGCTCCGCTTCAGCTTCGGGTCGAGCGCGTCGCGCAGCCCGTCCCCCATGAGGTTGATCGCCAGCACCGAGGTCAGGATGGCAAGGCCGGGGAAGGTCACCACCCACCAGGCGCGCAGGATGAATTCGCGCGCTTCGGCCAGCATGGTGCCCCATTCGGATGCGGGTGGCTGCGCGCCCATGCCCAGAAAGCCGAGCGCGGCCGAGTCGAGCACCGCCGAGGAAAATGACAGCGTCGCCTGCACGATCAGCGGTGCAAGGCAGTTGGGCAGGATCGTGCGAAACATCAGCCGCAGGTTGCCCGCCCCGGCCACGCGTGCGGCGGTGACGTATTCGCGCGCCTTCTCGCCCATCACGGCGGCGCGGGTCAGGCGCGCGAAATGCGGCTGGTAGACGATGGCGATGGCGATCATCGCATTGGTCAGGCCGGGTCCAAGGATCGCCACCAGCACCAGCGCCAGCAGCAGCGAGGGAAAGGCCAGGACCACATCCATCACACGCATGATGACGGTATCTACCCAGCCACCGAAAAAGCCCGCCAGCAGGCCGATGATGATGCCGCCGGTCAGCGCGATCGACACCACGACGATGCCGATGAACAGCGAATATTGCGCGCCGTAGATCAGCCGCGAAAGCATGTCGCGCCCCACCGCGTCGGTGCCCAGAAGAAAGCCGGACTTGCCGCCCTCTTGCCAGATCGGGGGGGCCAGAAGGGCGTCGCGGTATTGCTGGGTGGGATCGTGCGGGGCCAGAAGGGGGGCGAAGATCGCCACCAGCACCAGAAGCGCAAAGACCACAAGCCCGGCCACGGCGCCCTTGTTCTGGCGGAAGTAGAACCAGAAATCGGCCAGCATCCGGCGCCGGATCGCGGCATCGCTGAGTTTGACGGTGGTATCGGTCATTTGTGGCGGATCCTCGGATTGATGAGGCCATAGGTCAGGTCGACGATCAGGTTGACCATCATCACCAGCCCGGCGATCAGCAGCAGGCCCGATTGCACCACCGGATAGTCGCGCCGCGAGATGGAATCGATCATCCACCTGCCG
>CALMEG010000090.1 GCA_937863185.1 uncultured Paracoccaceae bacterium
GGGTCAACAAATCGCTCGAACGCGCGCAGGCCAAGGTCGAAGGCCGCAACTTCGACATCCGCAAGCAGCTTCTGAAATTCGACGACGTGATGAACGATCAGCGCAAGGCGATCTTCAGTCAACGCCGCGAAATCATGGAAGCCGAGGATATCGCGGATATCGCGCGCGACATGCGCAACCAGGTGATCTCGGATCTGGTCGATCTGAACATGCCCGCCAAGACCTATGCCGATCAGTGGGACACCGACGGCTTGCACGCCGCGCTGATCGACGGGCTGAACATCGACGTTCCGGTGGCCGACTGGGCCAATGAAGAGGGCGTCGATCAGGACACGATCCGCGAGCGCATCGAAGAGGCCTGCGATGCCTATATGGCGCAAAAGGCCGAGGCCTTCGGCCCCGAGACCATGCGTTCGATCGAAAAGCAGATCCTGTTGCAGGTGATCGACACCAAGTGGCGCGAGCATCTGGTGACGCTTGAACATCTGCGCTCGGTCGTGGGTTTCCGTGGCTATGCGCAGCGCGATCCGTTGTCGGAATACAAGACCGAAAGCTTCCAGCTGTTCGAGGCGATGCTTGACAGCCTGCGCGCCGATGTCTCCAGGCGGCTGGCCCAGGTGCGCCCGCTGACGTCCGAAGAGCAGGCCGCCCTTCTGCGCCAGTCCGCGCCGCCGCCCGCCCCCGAAGCGCCCAACCCCGACGCCCGCCCCGGTTTCGACGAGAACGACATCACGACCTGGGGCGATCCGGGGCGCAACGATCCCTGCCCCTGCGGTTCGGGCGAGAAGTTCAAGCATTGCCACGGCCGTCTGGCGTGACGCGGCGGAATTAAGGCATGGGCAGGGCGGCGCGGGCCGCCCTTTCCATATATTGAGCCTGCGTCACTTCTTGGCGCTATATATCGCAGAGATTTGCCTGCCTCTTCACCAGTTTCAGGCCAGATAATGCCCTGCGTGGGTCATCGCTTCGCCCAGTTCCCCCCCTAGGCTTTGCTTGTATGAGTGACGCCGTGGAGGGGATGATGAAGAACGCCAAGCATGTCATGACGATTGCCGCGACCTTTCTTGTTGCGGCGGCCACGGGGCACATGATGCAGAACTCCAACGAGATCGGCGCGCGCCTGCGGGGCGATCCGTTGCCCGGTTCCGTCGGGGCCGCGCTTGGGGTGACCGGGATCACGCCGGTTTCCAGTCAGCCCGGGACAGAGGGCGCCGCGCCGCGCGTGGCCTCCGGGGGCGCCGGGACTTCGTTTCCTCCGGTTCCGATGATCCGCCTTCCCGCTGATCTTGAGCTTCCCGGCATGGACCTGGCTGCCGACGCGCCCTCGGGTGGGTTTGCGCATGTTTGCGCCCGGGCCCCCACCCTTTCGCTTTCCGCCGCGCCTGATGCCTTCGTCGCCGTCGAGATCGATGCACCCTGTGCGGCGAACTCGCCGTTTACGCTGAACCAGGGGGCGATCGGTTTTACCGGGCAAACCGATGCGGCCGGCAAATGGCAAGGCGCGGTTCCCGCCCTTGGCCCTGAGGCACGGATCGAAGCCGTCTTTCCGGACGGGCTCCGTACCACTGCCGCGCTGAGCGTGCCCGGCGCCGCCGCGCTCAATCGCGTGGCGCTCTCGTGGGACGCCGATCCCGCGATCGGGCTGCACGTCTTCGAAGCGGGGGCCACGGTTGCGCAAACCGGCCATGTTTCGGCCACGGCACCGCGCGTTACGGGCACCGCGCTTGGCGGATACCTCACGGTGCTTGGAGATGAAGAAGCCCCCTCCGCGCGGTTCGCGCAAATCTATTCCGCGCCCGCGGGCCTGGCCGAGATTGCCCTTGAATTCGTGGCCCCCGTGAACGAAGCGACCTGCGGCACCGATCTTGAAGCGGTCTCGCAACGCAGCCTTGGCGGGCGCAGCGAAGACCCTGTGGTGATTCTGGTCGCCATGCCCGATTGCGATGCGATCGGCGATGCGGTGGTCATGCGGCTTCCCGCCCTGCCGCTGGTCTTTGCGGCGCGCGACTAAAGATACCCCGCGCTGCGGAAGCTGAGCTCACGGCTTTTGCCGATGATCAGGTGATCGTGCAGCACGATGCCCAGCACGCTTGCGGCCTCTTGAATCCGGGCGGTCATGGTGATGTCGGCCTCTGACGGGGTTGGGTCGCCCGAGGGGTGGTTGTGGACAAGGATCAGCGCAGAGGCGTTCAGCTCCAGCGCGCGCTTGACCACCTCACGCGGGTAGACGGGCACATGGTCGACCGTGCCGCGGGCCTGTTCCTCATCCGCGATCAGGACGTTCTTGCGGTCAAGGTAGAAGACGCGGAACTGCTCGGTCTCGCGGTGCGCCATGGCTGTGTGGCAATAGTCCAGAAGCGCATCCCAGGACGACAGGACCGCGCGGTTCATCACCCTTGCGCGTGCCATGCGATGCGCCGCGGCCTCCACGATCTTGAGCTCCTGCACGACGGCATCGCCCACGCCCTGCACATCGGCCAGCCGGTCGGGCGGGGCCGACAGCACGCGGTTGAAATCCCCGAACAGGTCCAGAAGCCGCCGCGCAAGAGGTTTCACGTCCTGGCGCGGGATTGCGCGGAAAAGCACAAGCTCCAGCAATTCGTAATCGGGCATCGCGGTGGCGCCACCCTCCATGAAACGGGCGCGCAGCCTTTTGCGATGGTCCTGGATATAAGAGGGCAGCCGCCCCTGCGGCAGCGGGATCGACGCCGCCTCGTCGGGGTCACCGAAAAGCGGCAGCGGGGCTTCGCGGAAGGCGGGCGGCGTGCGTGTCATGCCCGCAGCATGGCCGAGTCGAGGTGAAGAAAGTCTTAACCGCGAACGGAAAAGGGCGCCCGCAGGCGCCCCTTCAGCCCTTCATCCCGTCCCAGAAGGTCTTGACCTTCTTGAAGAAAGACGCGCCTTCGGGGTTGTTCTCGGCCTCGATCTTCTCGAATTCGCGCAGGATCTCTTTTTGCCGGTGGGTCAGGTTGACCGGCGTTTCCACGGCCAGTTCGATCACCATGTCGCCCGCACCGCCGCCGCGCAGGGCGGGCATGCCCTTGCCGCGCAGGCGCATCTGGCGGCCCGACTGGCTTCCGGCGGGCACTTTCACGCGCGAACGGCCGCCGTCGATCGTGGGAACCTCGACCTCGCCGCCAAGCGCGGCCGTGGCGATCGAGATCGGCACCCGGCAGAACAGCGTCAGCCCGTCGCGCAGAAAGATCGGGTGCTCGCGCAGTTCGATGAAGATGTAAAGATCGCCCGAGGGTCCGCCGCGCAGGCCGGCCTCGCCCTCGCCCGCAAGGCGGATCCGGGTGCCGGTTTCCACGCCGGCCGGGATATTGACCGAAAGCGTGCGTTCCTTTTCGGTCCGCCCCGCGCCGTGACAGGCGCGGCAGGGGTTCTTCACCACCTGGCCCTGGCCGCCGCAGGTGGGACAGGTTCGCTCGACGGTGAAAAAGCCGTTCTGGGCGCGCACCTTGCCCATGCCCGAACAGGTCGGGCAGGTGGCGGGCTCGGCCCCGCCCTCGGCGCCGGTGCCGTTGCATTCCGTGCAGGTGGCCGAGCCGGGGACGGTGATCTGCTTCTGCACGCCCGCGAAGGCCTCTTCCAGCGTGACGCGCATGTTGTAGCGCATGTCCGATCCGCGCGTGGCGCGCGACCGTCCGCCGCCCTGGCCGCCGCGGCCGCCCATGAAATCGCCGAACAGATCCTCGAACACGTCCGAGAAGGCCGAGGCGAAATCGCCCTGCGCGAAACCGCCCCGCGGACCGCCGCCGCCCATGCCGCCCTCGAAGGCGCCATGGCCAAAGCGGTCATAGGCCGCCTTCTTGTCGGCATCCTTCAGGATGTCATAGGCCTCGTTCACTTCCTTGAACTGGGCCTCGCAATCGGGCTTGTCCTTGTTGCGGTCGGGGTGAAGTTCCTTGGCCTTCGTGCGATAGGCCTTCTTGATCTCTTCGGCCGAGGCGCCGCGGGCCACGCCCAGAACCTCGTAGAAATCACGTTTTGCCATTCCCTTGCCCCCTTGGGGGAACGCGGAAGCGGGCCCGCAAGCCCGCTTCCCTGTTCCTTGCGCTTATTTGCGCTTGTCGTCGCCCATATCCTCGAAATCGGCATCGACGATATCGTCGTCCACGCCGCGTGGGGCATCCTCGTCGGCCTCGGCAGAGTCCGACTCGGCGGCCTGCGCCTTGTAGATCGCCTCGCCCAGCTTCATCGCGGCATCGGTCAGGTTGGACACGCCCCCCTTGATCTTGCCCACGTCGTCGGATTTGAGCGCCTCTTCAAGGGCGTTCATCGCCAGTTCGATCGCCTCGACGGTCGAGCCGTCCACCTTGTCGCCATGCTCATCAAGCGACTTGCGGGTCGAGTGCAGCAGGCTTTCGGCCTGGTTGCGGGTTTCGACCAGCTCGCGGCGCTGCTTGTCGGCGTCGGCATTGGCCTCGGCGTCGCGCACCATCTTTTCGATATCCTCGTCGGAAAGACCGCCCGAGGCCTGGATGGTGATGTTCTGCGACTTGCCCGTGCCCTTGTCCTTGGCCGAAACGCTGACGATGCCGTTGGCGTCGATGTCGAAGGTGACCTCGATCTGCGGCATGCCGCGCGGCGCGGGCGGGATGTCCTCAAGGTTGAACATGCCCAGCAGCTTGTTGTCGGCGGCCATCTCGCGCTCACCCTGGAAGACGCGGATCGTCACGGCGTTCTGGTTGTCTTCGGCCGTGGAGAAGATCTGCGATTTCTTCGTCGGGATCGTGGTGTTGCGGTCGATCAGGCGGGTGAAGACGCCGCCCAGGGTCTCGATCCCGAGGCTCAGCGGGGTCACGTCCAGAAGGACCACATCCTTCACGTCGCCTTGCAGGACGCCGGCCTGGATCGCCGCGCCAAGCGCCACGACCTCATCGGGGTTCACGCCCTTGTGGGGCTCCTTGCCGAAGAAGTTGGTCACTTCTTCCATGACCTTCGGCATGCGGGTCATGCCCCCGACCAGAACCACCTCGTCGATATCGCCCTTGGACAGGCCCGCATCCTTCAGCGCCGCGGCGCAGGGCTTCAGCGAGGCCTTGATCAGATCGCCCACCAGGCTTTCCAGCTTGGCGCGGGTCAGCTTCATGACCATGTGCAGCGGCGTGCCCGAAGAGGCGTCCATCGAGATGAAGGGCTGGTTGATTTCGGTCTGCTGGCTCGAGGAAAGCTCGATCTTGGCTTTCTCGGCGGCCTCTTTCAGACGCTGAAGCGCCATCTTGTCCTTGGTCAGGTCGACGCCATGCTCTTTCTTGAACTCCTCGGCGAGGTAGTTCACGATCCGCATGTCGAAATCTTCACCGCCAAGGAAAGTGTCGCCATTGGTCGATTTCACCTCGAACAGACCGTCGTCGATCTCGAGGATGGTGATGTCGAAGGTGCCGCCGCCAAGGTCATAGACCGCGATGGTCTTCGATTCCTTCTTGTCCAGCCCGTAGGCCAGTGCGGCGGCCGTCGGCTCGTTGATGATGCGCAGAACCTCGAGGCCCGCGATCTTGCCCGCGTCCTTGGTGGCCTGGCGCTGGGCGTCGTTGAAATAGGCCGGAACCGTGATCACGGCCTGTTCGACCTTCTCGCCCAGATAGCTTTCGGCGGTTTCCTTCATCTTCTGAAGGATCACGGCGCTGATCTGTGCGGGGGAATATTTCTCGCCCTTGACCTCGACCCAGGCGTCACCATTGCCGCCGTCGACGATGTTGTAGGGCACCAGCTTGCGGTCCTTCTCGACCTCGGCATCGGTGACGCGGCGGCCGATCAGGCGCTTGACGGCGAAGATCGTGTTGCTCGGATTGGTGACGGCCTGACGCTTCGCGGGCTGGCCCACAAGGCGCTCGCTGTCGGTGAAGGCGACGATTGAGGGCGTCGTGCGCGCCCCTTCGGAGTTCTCGATGACTCGGGGCTGCGATCCGTCCATGATGGCAACGCAGCTGTTGGTCGTCCCGAGGTCGATCCCGATGACTTTGGCCATATCTTTACCTCTTGTTACGGCGATTTGACGGGGCGCGGGTCCCGATCGGGCCCCCGACCCCTATCCCAGGGTTTCAGTTCATGATCCGGAAGCTGGGTTGCCCCGCATCCGGCTTCCCGGCGTATATAAGGAGGGGTCAAAGGCCCTGCAAGAACCCGATCCGAAGGAAGCTTGTTACAAATGAAGGAAACCGCTCAGCCCGGGCCCGCACAGCACCCCCGGCCCGCGGCGCAGGAAATCCGGGGCTTTCTGCATTATCCGGGCTGGCTCTCGGCGGCCGAGCAGGCCGCGATGCTGGCGGATCTGCGCGCCGTGGTCGCCGCCGCGCCGCTTTTCTCGCCGATGACCCCCTATGGCCGCCCGATGTCGGTGCGCATGACGTCGGCGGGGCGCTTCGGTTGGGTGTCGGACCGGCGCGGTTACCGCTATGCCGAACGCCACCCCGAGGGCGGCCCCTGGCCCGCGATCCCGCAATCCATCCTGACGGTCTGGCAGGCGGTTTCGGGATGCGCTCGCCCACCTGAATGCTGCCTTGTGAACTACTATGCCGACAATGCCCGCATGGGGATGCACCAGGATCGGGACGAGGCCGATTTCACCGCGCCGGTGGTATCCATCTCTTTGGGTGATGACGGGCTTTTCCGCATCGGAAACGAAACCCGGGGCGGGCGGACGCAAAGCCTGTGGCTGCGCTCGGGCGATGTGATGGTGATGGGGGGCGCGGCACGACTTCTATATCACGGGATCGACCGAATCGCGCCCGGAAGCTCGGTGCTTCTGCCGAAAGGCGGGCGGATCAACCTGACCCTGCGCGTCGTGACCTGAGCGCGCCTTTCGCGGAGGGCGCGGACGCTCCGCGGGGGATATTTTTTCTCTGAAGATGCGGCATTTCTTCAGAGTCCAAATATCCCCGCCGGAGGCTTCCGAGATTTCAGGCTGCGCCGCCCGGCAGGGGGTTGCGCGCCCGGTTGTAGCTGCCCCAATCCGACACATGGGGGTAATGCCGGCGCCGCCAGGCGCGCACCCTTGGATTCATGCGCCGCCGCCAGAGCGGGGGGATCATTGCCAGCAGGGTCATTGCCGGATAGCCGAGCGGAAGCTGCGGCGCGGTCTCCGGCGCATAGGTTTGCAGAAGCGGAAAGCGGCGATCGGGGCGGACATGGTGGTCCGAATGGCGTTGTAAATTGATCAGCAGCCAGTTCGAGGCCGTATGCGAGGCATTCCAGCTGTGATGCGGGCGCACCGGCTCGTAGCGGCCATTGCCGAGATATTCGCGCGTCAGCCCGTAATGCTCGATGTAATTGGTCAGCTCCAGCTGCCAGACCGCGATGAAGGCCTGAAAGACGAAAAGGCCGATGCCTGGCAGCCCGCCAAGCGCCCAGGCCAGCAGCAATGCGCCCAGTTGCAGCCCGCCGTAGCGCCAGAACGGGTTGGAGCGGTGCCACGCCTTGCGCCCGGCACGGGCCTGCCGCGCGGCCTCGATCCGCCACGCAGAGGGCGGGCAGCTGAGCAGGACGCGCAGGAAATACCGGTGGAAGCCCTCGTTATAGCGCGCCGAGACCGCATCGCGCGGGGTGCCGACATAGGCGTGATGCACCAGAAGATGTTCGCTGCGGAAATGCGAATAAAGCACCATCGCCAGCAGCAGGTCACCCAGCCAGCGCTCCATCCGGCTTTTCTGGTGCATCAGCTCATGCGCGTAGACGATCCCGATCGTGCCCGAGATCACGCCGACGCCGAAAAACAGCCCGATCACCTCGGCCGTGTTCAGATGATTGGTATGGCGCACCCACCAGATAGTGCCGAAGACGATACAGAACTGGATCGGAGGCCAGATCAGGGTGATCAGGCGATACCAGAAAAGATCGGCATCATTGGTCGAGATGTCGGGCTGATCCTCGTTCCGGCCAAGGAACACATCGAGCAGCGTCACCAGTTGCCAGGCGTAAAGCGGCAGCAGCAGAAGGGTCCATCCCCCTGCCACCGCGCCAAGGACGATCAGCGGCACCGTTCCTAGCGAAAGCCAGAACGGCAATGCGTGCGAGGGTTTGCGGATTTCTTCGGGCGTGGACATCGGCTTTCCGGCACTTGGCTGCGGGGCGGATCATAGCGGGGCATGATTGTCGTGCAATCACGGTGGCTGCGGCCAATCGGCGCTTTGTGCCGCCTGCCAGACCTTGCGCATCAGGGTGGGCAGGGCGGCTGGGCGAAAGTCCTCGGCCGCGGTGAAGCCCGGTGCCCGCCCCGCGACCAAGGTCACAAGGACCGTCAGGCGCAGGTGGAAATGGGTGAAGGTGTGGCGCACTTCGGACGGGCTTGGGCGCCAGTCGGCCGGGAAGGGGGGCGCGGGATCGGGCGCCTCGCTCCAGTCCGAGCCGGGAAAGCCGAGCGTGCCGCCCAGAAGCCCGTGGCCGGGGCGGCGTTCAAGCAGGATGCCGCCATGCGCGTCGCGGGCGACATAGGCAAAGCCGGCCCGCTGCGGCTTTTGCGGCTTCGGGGCCTTGCGTGGCAGATCGCTGGAGATGCCCTTGGCCCGCGCCCGGCACATTTCGCGCAGGGGGCACAGAGCGCAGCCGGGGTTGCGCGGGGAGCAGCTCGTCGCGCCCCGC
>CALMEG010000091.1 GCA_937863185.1 uncultured Paracoccaceae bacterium
AGCGGCGGGCAAGGGCCGCGTCCTTCTCGATATACTTGCGGTATTCGTCCAGCGTCGTGGCGCCCACGCAATGCAGCTCGCCCCGGGCAAGGGCGGGTTTGATGAGGTTGGCGGCATCCATCGCGCCATCGGTCTTGCCCGCGCCCACAAGGGTGTGCATCTCGTCGATGAACAGGATGACCTCGCCGGCGGCGGCCTCGATCTCCTTCAGGATCGCCTTCAGGCGCTCCTCGAACTCGCCGCGATATTTCGCACCCGCGATCAGCGCGCCCATGTCGAGCGCCAGAAGCTTCTTGTTCTTCAGGCTTTCGGGCACGTCGCCGTCGATGATGCGCAGGGCCAGGCCTTCGGCGATGGCGGTCTTGCCCACGCCGGGTTCGCCGATCAGCACGGGGTTGTTCTTGGTGCGGCGGCTCAGCACCTGCATGGTGCGGCGGATCTCTTCGTCGCGGCCGATGATCGGGTCGATCTTGCCCTCTTCCGCGGCCTCGGTCAGATCGCGCGCGTATTTCTTCAGCGCGTCATAGCCTTCCTCGGCCGAGGCGCTGTCGGCTGTGCGCCCCTTGCGGATATCGTTAATTGCGGAATTGAGCGACATGGCCGTGACGGCGCCGGCATCCAGTGCGTCCTTGGCCCGCGTGTTCACCACGGCAAGCGCCATCAGGATACGCTCGACCGGGACAAAGCTGTCACCAGCCTTCCTGGCGATCTTTTCGGCCTCGTCGAGCACGCGCACAAGGCTTTGCTCGACATAGACCTGCCCTTCGCCGCCCGAGACCTTGGGCAGCTTCGAGACCGCAAGGTCGACCGCTTCGATCACGCGCTGCGGCTCGCCACCCGCGCGGCGGATCAGGTTGGCCGACAGGCCCTGATCGTCATCCATGAGTGCCTTCAGAAGATGCTCGGGCAGCACGCGCTGATGCCCCTCGCGCATCGCGATGGTCTGGGCGGCCTGAATGAAACCGCGCGACCGTTCCGTGAACTTTTCCATGTTCATCGGTCTCTCCTTCTCCAAAGCCCCCGGCCTGTGCGGCGCCCATTCCGGCGCGCCGCTTTCCGGGTCTTGATGTCGAGGTGGGGGCAATCGCCGCGGCGTTCAAGAGGGGGTCAAAGCGGATGCGGCGTAAAATCGCGCCGCGGGCCGGGGATGGGGCAAGGCCGCAGCGCCTGTGTTATCGTGGCGATGCCCGGACCTCGGGCTTGACCTCTGCGCGCCTTGCGCGCAAGAGGGCCGCGACCCCCGAAAACCACGCCCGGAGAGTGCCATGACCGCCGCCACGCCCCTGCCCGCAGATGACCGCCTGATCGTCGCCATTGACCTGCCCGATGCCCTTTCGGGGCTGGATCTGGCGAAGAAGCTGGGCGATGCGGTGTCGTTCTACAAGATCGGGCTGGGCATGCTGACGGGGGGCGGCCTTGCGCTGGCCAACGAGCTGAAGCAGGAACACGGCAAGCGCATCTTCCTTGACATGAAGCTGTTCGATATCGGCGCCACGGTCGAGGCCGCCGTGCGTGGCCTGACCCAGTTCGACCTCGATTTCCTGACGGTGCACGGCGATCCCCATGTGGTGCGTGCGGCCAAGGCGGGGGCTGCGGGGAAGGACACGAAGATCCTTGCGGTAACGGTGCTGACCTCGCTGGACCGGGGCGATCTGGATGCCGCGCTGATCCGTGCGGGCGCGATCCCCGATCTGGTGGTCGAACGTGCGGCACGCGCCTTCGAGGCCGGGGCCGATGGTGTCATCGCCTCGCCGCAAGAGGCTGCGCTGATCCGCGCGCTTCCCGAAGCGGCGGGCAAGCTGATCGTGACGCCGGGCGTGCGCCCCGCGGGGGCCGCGCTGGGCGATCAGAAGCGGGTCGAAACCCCCGCCGCGGCGATCCGGGCGGGGGCGGACCATATCGTCGTGGGCCGCCCGGTCTGGAAGGCCGAAGACCCGCTTGCCGCCGCGCAGGCAATCCTGGCCGAGCTGGACGGGATCTGACCGCGCGCCCAAGGGGGCGCAACTGCTGATTGAACGGCTGCGGCGTTGATGGCAGACTTGTCCCGGGAAGCGGGGGCAGGGACATGCAGGACGCGCCGGAAGAGGTTGCGGCGAAAACCGCCGGGAAGGTGCAAGAGGCCCATAACGATCTGGTGCTGTCGTTTCTTGCCCTGCGCAAGGCGATCGGGATTCTGGGCCTGTTCCTGCCGGCCGGGCTTCTGGTGTTCGCGGCGTTTCAGCCTGCGGGCCTTTTGCCCTCGATCTCGCATTACTATTACTCGCCCATGTCGGACCTGTTCGTCGGCACGATGGTCGCCATCGGGGTCTTTCTCTGGGCCTATGAGGGCTATCGCCCCGACGGGGACGAGCTGATCACCGACAAGCGGGTCGGGCGCGCGGCCGCGCTGGGCGCCTTCGGCGTGGCCTTCTCTCCGATCCCGCCCGAGACCGATGTGGTCTGCACCGTGCTGCAATGCGCGCTTGGCAATCGCGTGGCGGCGCTGGTGCATTATGGCGCGGCGGTGCTGTTCTTTGCGGCGCTGGCGGTGTTCTGCCTTGTCCTTTTCGTGAAATCCGCCGGGGGGCAAAGCAGCCCGAAGCGCCGCCGCAACGGGATCTTCCGGGTTTGCGGCTGGACGATTGTCGCGGCGCTCGCGCTCATCGTTGCGCTGGGGCTTTTGCCGGGCCCCGAGATGAAGGCGCGGATCAACGGCCTCAGCCTCGTGTTCTGGTTCGAGGCCGTGGCGGTGGTGGCTTTCGCGTTCTCATGGATCGTGAAGGGCCGGATGATCGCGCCGCTGAACGGCTGAGCCTTCAGTTCTCGTTGATGTCCCGGTCCCAGATCCTGGTCTGGCCTTCGCGCACGCCGACCACGCGGCGCAGGATGATCCAGGCGGCAAGCGAGGCCACCGCGAACACCACCAGAAGCGCGGGTAGAGAGCCGCCCAGAAGCCCGATCCAGAGCATCACGCCCACAAGGATCGCGCCAAGGGCAAAGCCCAGAAGGATGAAGCCCGGCACCAGCATCTCGAGCCCCGCCAGAACCACGCCGCCGGCGATCCAGATCCAGGGTTGCTGCCAGAGCATCACGAAGACCTCCCCTTGAGAAGGCCGAAGGCGTTGGTAAAGGCTTCCAGCGCGGCGGCGGGCAGGATCACGGTCTGCTTGCCGTCGCCCTGCGCCACAGAGGCGATCGCGTCGACCTGTCTCAGGGCCACCTGATATTGTGCGGCCTCAAGCCCGTTGGCCTTGATCGTTTCGGCGATGACGCCGGTGGCATAGGCCTCGGCCTCGGCAAGGACGCGCTTGGCCTTGGCGTTCTGCTCGGCGGCGTAAAGCTCGCCATCGGCGGCCAGTTCGACCGCGCGCTTGCGGCCCTCGGCTTCGGTCACCTGGGCGCGGCGGGCGCGTTCGGCATTGAGCTGCTGGAGCATGGCGGCGCGGGTGGCCTCGTCCAGATCCACGTCGAGGATTTCGGCGCGCGTCACCTCGATGCCCCAGTCGTCGACGACATTGGCGACATTCTCGCGGATGGTCGAGATCAGCGCGGAGCGGTTGGATTGCACGGTGTCCAGCTCCATCCGGCCGATTTCCGAGCGCACGATCCCGGCCACGGTGGTGGCGATGGCGGCGTCGATGTCGCGGATGCGGTAGACCGTCTTTTCAGGTTCCGTGATGCGGTAGAAGACCGAGGTGTCGACCTTGAGCAGCACGTTGTCGGCGGTGATCGCGTCCTGGCTGTTTGTCGGAAGCTGGCGTTCGAGCACCGAGATCCTGTGCGCGACCCGGTCGAGGAAGGGCACGATGAAGTTGATGCCGGGGCCAAGCACGGCGCGCAGCCGGCCGAAGCGTTCGACGACGTGCTTTTCCGATTGCGGGACGATGCGGACGCCAAGGAAGATCGCCAGGATGAGGAAGGCGGCGATCGCCAGGAAAACGGCGTTGTCGCCGATCAGGTCTTCGAATCTCATGAAAATCTCCGGCGTTGAACAGGGATATTATGCAGTGTGAAACGGGGGGCGAAAAGGATCATGGTGTGGAATTTTCGGGCAGGAGCCTGACCGCGACGAGGGCCGCGACGGCAAGAACGGCCCAGCCCCCGGGCCGCGTAATCAGCCAGAGCGCCAGTGTGAAAGCCCAAAGTGCGAGGCGGGCCCCGGCAAGCCCTGCAAAGCCAAACAATGCTCCCATCCTTGCGCCCCCTATTTCGGCCCGTAGCGCCGCCAGAGCCAGATCAGCGCCATCGCGCCCAGCACCGCCCCGACGAAGCCAGACATCCAGCCGGTGATCGTGAGCAGGATGCGCAATGTTATTCCGCCGATCAATGCGCCGATGATGCCGATGGCGATGGTGGTCAGCATGTCGGTTTCCATCCGCATGGCGCGGGTTGCAATGAAGCCGGCGGCCGCGCCGATGATGATGAGTGCGACGATCTGCATGGCACCTCCTGGCAGGACTATGGGCGATCGGGGGCGGCTTGGAAAGGGCGGCGCGGCCGGGGGGTTCACACCCCCGGACCCCCGTGGGATATTTTTGCGAAGATGAAGGCCTAGCCGAGGGTCGGGGGCAATGTCATGCCGCGCAGGATTTCGGCCGCGGGCATGGGTTTCTTGCCTTCGCGCTGTGCTTGCAGGATTTCGAGCGCGCCCGTGCCGCAGGCGATCGTGAAGCCTTCGAGAACCTGACCGGGGGTGCCCTGTCCGCGGGCCGGGGCGGCGCGCAGGAGCTTCACGCGTTCGCCGCCGATTTCGGTGAAGGCGCCGGGGAAGGGCGAGAGGCCGTTGATATGGCGCACCAGATCGGCGGCCGGGCGGGTCCAGTCGATGCGCGCCTCGGCCTTGTCGATCTTGGCGGCGTAGCTGACGCCCTCGGCGGGCTGGGGTTCGGGGCGCAGGTCCGGCAGGTTGGCGAGCGCGTCGAGGATGAGCCTTGCGCCGGTTGCGCTGAGCCGGTCGTGCAGCTCGCCCGTGGTTTCGGTTGCGCCGATCGGGGTGGTTTCGCGCAGGAGCACCGGGCCGGTATCGAGGCCGGCCTCCATCTGCATGATGCAGATGCCGGTTTCGGCATCCCCGGCCATGATCGCGCGGTGGATCGGTGCGGCGCCGCGCCATCTGGGCAGGAGCGAGGCGTGGATGTTCAGGCAGCCGTGCACGGGCGCATCGAGAACGGTCTGCGGCAGGATCAGGCCATAGGCCACGACCACCGCAACATCGGCCCCGAGGGCGGCGAAGGCGGCCTGTTCGCCGGCCTCCTTCAGGCTGCGCGGGTGGCGCACGGGAAGGCCTAGCGCCTCGGCGCGGGCCTGCACCGCGGAGGGGCGGTCTTTCTTGCCGCGGCCTGCCGGGCGCGGGGGCTGGCAATAGACGGCAAGGATTTCGTGTTCGCGCGCAAGGGCGTCGAGTACGGGGACCGAAAAATCGGGCGTGCCCATGAAGATCACTTTCATCGCGTGCCCTTCCGTGACTTCTGCACCAGCATCTTGCGCCGCAGCGGCGAGAGGTGATCGACGAAGGTCTTGCCGTTCAGGTGGTCGATCTGGTGTTGCACCGAGGTGGCCCAGAGGCCGACGAAATCGCGTTCCTCGATCTCGTTCATCTCGTTGAGGAAGCGCACGGTGACGGCGCGGGGCCGTTCGATGGCGGCCGAGACGCCGGGCAGGTTCGGGCTGGCCTCTTCGTATTTGCGCCGGTGGACCGAGGCGTGAAGCACCTCGGGGTTGGCCATCTTCACGGCCTGGCCGCGCTTGTCGGAGGCGTCGATCACCGCAAGGCGCATCATGATGCCGATCTGCGGCGCGGCAAGGCCGACGCCGGGCATCGCCTCCATCGTGTCGATCATGTCGTCCCAGATCATGCGGACGGTTTCGGTGATGCTGTCGACGGGGGCCGCGGCGCTGTGCAGGCGGCGGTCCTCATAGGGGATGAAGGGGCGGACGGTCATGCGGAATATTCGGCTTCGGCCCGGGCGCGGGCGTGGGGGGAGAGGTGATCGAGCGTCACGACCCCGTTCAGGTGATCGGTCTCGTGCTGCACGCAGGCGGCGGCGAAGCCGTCGAAGCGGGCTTCGTGCAGGCGTCCGTCAAGATCGCTCCAGCGCATGGTGACGGCGGCGGGGCGCGTCACCTCGGCCAGGAGGCCGGGCAGCGACAGGCAACCCTCTTCGCGGGTCAGAAGCTCGTCGCTGGCGGGGTGGATCTCGGGGTTGAGGGCCACGACGGGCGCGCGCGCGCCGTCCTTCCAGGTGGTGTCCATCACGAACAGGCGCAGCATCGCGCCGACCTGCGGCGCCGCCAGCCCGCGGCCGGGCGCGTCATACATGGTGTCGAGCATGTCACGGGCCAGGCGGCGAATCTCCGGCGTGACCGCGGCGACCGGATCGGCGCGCCGCGACAGGCGCGGATCGGGCCAGGTCAGGATCGGCAGGACCGCCACGCTCAGGCCCGGGCATGCGCCTCGCGGGCGCGTTCGCGTTTCAGCTTTTCCATCTTGCGGGTGATCATCTGGCGCTTCAGCGGGCCGAGATGGTCGATGAACAGCCTGCCGTTCAGGTGATCCAGCTCATGCTGGGCGCAGGTGGCCCAGAGCGCGTCGAACTGTTCCTCATGCGTCCGGCCGTCAAGCCCCAGCCACCGCATGCGCACCTCGGCGGGGCGGGTGACCTCGGCATATTGCTCGGGGATGGAGAGGCAGCCTTCCTCATAGGTGTTGCTTTCCTCCGAGGTCCAGGTGATCTCGGGGTTGATCAGCACGGTGGGCTGCGGGGCTGCGCCCTTGTCCTTGGTGCAATCCATCACGAAGATGCGCTTGAGCACACCGACCTGCGGCGCGGCAAGGCCGACGCCGGGCGCGTCATACATCGTGGCCAGCATGTCGTCGGCCAGCTTGCGGATATCGTCGTCTATCGCGGCGACGGGGTCGCAAAGCTTCTTGAGCCTCGGATCGGGATGGATCAGGATCGAGCGAATGGTCATGGGGTTGATTTAGGCGAAGGGGGGCTTTCGTGCAATGGCGGCGGGGTTCTGGAACATCATTCCCATTATGATTATTATATCGGGATATAATTCCACACTGTATAGATTTACTGGAACATAATACTGAAATATACATCAAATATAGAACATTGCATTCGCGCAGCATCAGACAGGGCACCGCCAGCATGACCAATACCCCGGATTTCGACGAGATCATCAACCGCGTGGGCACCCATTCCTCGAAATGGGACGGTATGGAGCCGATCTATGGCGTCAGCCCGAGGGACGGCATCGCCATGTGGGTGGCCGATATGGATTTCCGCCCTCCGCAATCGGTGCAGCGGGCGGTTGAGGCGATGGCCGCGCATGGTGTCTACGGTTACTGGGGCGACGACGCTGCCTATCTTGATGCGGTTCGCTGGTGGATGCAGACCCGCCACGGATGGGCGGTCGAGCGGGACTGGATCTTCACCACCCACGGGCTGGTCAACGGCACGGCGCTTTGCGTGGACAGTTTCACCAGCCCCGGCGATGGCGTGGTCCTGATGACGCCGGTCTATCACGCCTTCGCGCGCGTGATCAAAGCGGCGGGGCGGCAGGTGGTGGAATGCCCGCTGAAGAATGCCGGCGGCCGCTACGAGATGGATTTCGACGCATGGGACGCGCAGATGACCGGCGCCGAGAAGATGCTGATCCTGTGTTCGCCGCACAATCCGGGCGGCCGGGTCTGGAGCGCG
Source organism: uncultured Paracoccaceae bacterium (assembly GCA_937863185.1). Lineage (GTDB taxonomy): Bacteria > Pseudomonadota > Alphaproteobacteria > Rhodobacterales > Rhodobacteraceae > CALMEG01. The sequence continues at coordinate 7,689 of CALMEG010000091.1, forward strand.
GAAGAGCTGCGCGCCACGGCCGAATTCTGCAAGCGCCACGATCTGATCCTGGTCTCGGACGAGATCCACCACGATCTGGTGATGCCGGGATATCGCCATCAGGTCATGGCGACGGCCTGTCCCGACATTCTGGACCGGCTGGTCATGATGTCGGCCACCACCAAGACGTTCAACATCGCGGGCACGCATTCGGGCAATGTTATCATTCCCGATCCGGCGCTGCGCCAGCGGTTCGGGGGGCGGATGGCGGCGCTGGGGATCTCTCCCAACAGTTTCGGGCTGGCGATGGCGACGGCGGCCTACTCGGCCGAGGGCGCGGCGTGGCTGGATGCGCTGATCGGCTATCTCGACGGCAACCGTCAGGTGTTCGATGCAGGGATCGCCGCGATTCCAGGCGTGCATTCGATGCCGCTCGAGGCGACATATCTGGCCTGGGTCGATTTCGCCGGGACCGGCATGGCGCGGGACGAATTCACCGCGCGGGTCGAGAAGGGCGCGAAGATCGCCGTCAATCACGGGCCAAGCTTCGGGACTGGGGGCGAGTCGTTCCTGCGTTTCAACCTTGCCACCCCGCGCGCCCGCGTGCAGGAGGCGGTTGCAAGGTTGCAGGAGGCATTTTCCGACCTTCAATAGGGGTGCCGCCCCACTCGCCCTACAGCCGTGGCAAAAGCGCGGCGGGGGCGTTCTCGTTGCGCACGAAATCCAGCGCGGGACGGTCGGTCACGGCGGTTTCGCGCTTGACGGTGCAGATCAGTTCGTCCCCCTCGATCTCGGAGGCGACGATCAGGCTGGTCAGGATGTGGCGGCTGCCTTCGTGAATCTCGACCAGGCCCCGCAACTGGCTGACCTGGGCGGCATCCCGGCTGAACCCGCCCCGCCAGC
>CALMEG010000092.1 GCA_937863185.1 uncultured Paracoccaceae bacterium
GAAGAAGGCGCGCAGGTCGGGGATGCCGTATTTCAGCATCGCCAGCCGGTCGATCCCCATGCCGAAGGCAAAGCCCTGCCATTCGTTCGGGTCGATCCCGCCCGCCTCCAGGACCTTCGGATGCATCATCCCCGAGCCCAGGATCTCCATCCAGGAATTGCCCTCGCCGATCTTCAGCTGGCCGCCTTCCCAGGAACAGCGGATGTCGACCTCGGCCGAGGGTTCGGTGAAGGGGAAGTGGCTTGCGCGGAAGCGCAGCTCCACGTTCGGCACCTCGAAGAAGGCCTTGCAGAACTCTTCCAGCACCCATTTCAGGTTGGCCATCGAGATGTCCTTGCCGATCGCCATGCCCTCGACCTGGTGGAACATCGGCGCGTGGGTCTGGTCCATGTCCATGCGATAGACGCGGCCCGGCGCGATCACGCGGATCGGGGCGCCCTGTTCCTGCATCGCGCGGATCTGCACGGGGCTGGTATGGGTGCGCAGCACATGCGGCGGGCGCGGATCGGCCGGATCGCGCACCATGAAGAAGGTGTCGTGTTCCTGCCGGGCGGGATGCTCGGGCGCGATGTTCAGCGCGTCGAAATTATACCAGTCGGATTCGACCTGCGGCCCCTCGGCCACGGCAAAGCCCATATCGGCGAAGATCGCGGTCACCTCGTCCATCACCTGGCTGACCGGGTGGATCGTGCCGCGCGGGCGCGGGCGCGCGGGCAGCGTCACGTCCAGCCATTCGGTGGCCAGGCGCGCCTCGAGCGCGGCATCGGCAAGGGCGGCCTTGCGGGCGCGCAGGGCGGCGTCGAGCTCGTCCTTGAGGCGGTTCAGGGCGGCGCCGGTGGTCTGCCGCTCTTCCGGCGTCATCTGGCCCAGTTCCCGCATCTTCAGGCTGATCTCGCCCTTCTTGCCAAGCGCGGCAAGGCGGATCTCCTCAAGCGCGGCCTCATCCCCGGCCGCCGCGATCCCGTCGAGATATTTGCCCCTGAGCACATCGAGCGCGTTCATCGCTGTTCTCCTGTCTGGTCCGGCCCCGTGCTAGCCACAGCCCGACCCGATTTCAAGCACACCCCGTTGGGGCACAAAGAAAAACCCCGCGCATGGCGAAGCGCCAGCGCGGGGTTCTGAATTGCAATCCCCTTGGGGGAATTACGCAGCCGCGGCAGCCTTCGCCTTTTCAACGATGGCGCCAAAAGCTTCGGGTTCGTGGATGGCCAGATCGGCCAGCACCTTGCGGTCCACCTCGATCCCGGCAAGGCCAAGACCGTTGATGAAGCGCGAATAGGTCATGTCGGCGTCGAAGGCGCGCACGGCCGCGTTGATCCGCTGGATCCACAGCGCGCGGAAATTGCGCTTGCGGGCCTTGCGGTCGCGGGTGGCATACTGGTTGGCCTTGTCGACGGCCTGGGTGGCGGTGCGGAAGTTGCGCGAACGGGCGGCATAGTAGCCTTTCGCCTTCTTCAGAACCTTCTTGTGAGCGGCATGGGTGACTTTGCCGGATTTAACGCGAGCCATTGTTCACTCCTTCCGATCAGCGGTTATAGGGCATGTATTTCTTGACGATCTTCGTGTCCGCATCGGACAGGATCATCGTGCCCGCGGTGTCGCGGATGAACTTCGGCGTGCGTTTGATCATGCCGTGGCGCTTGCCGGCGTTGCCGGCCTTCACCTTGCCGTTGGCGGTGAAGGTGAACCGCTTCTTGGCAGCGGATTTCGTCTTCATCTTGGGCATTTCCATCTCCTCTTTCGAGTGGGTATTCGCGCGACTCGGCATGCCTCTTCGGCCGGCCGCGCAGGCTTGCTAGAGCGCGCCTGATAGCCGGGCGCGCGTGCCTTGGCAAGAGAGAAAGGGGACCGGAACGCCCGCCTAGTGCAAAAGGCCACCGATCACGCGGCTTAAGACGCCGGGGATCTGCCCAGCGGTATAGCCCGCGGGGTTCGTCATGAAGGCCGCAAGGATCACCCGCCTCCGGGCCAGAACCGCCACCGCCGCCACGCGGGGCGGGCGGCTTTCGGAAAAGGCGGCCAGTGCCGAGGGCAGCGCAAGCGCCGCCACGATCAGGCCGGCAACAAGTAAAACGTCACTCTCCATCCCTCCGATCCGAAGGTCTCCGAAGGTCTCCGAAGGTCTCCGAAGGGGAGCTACTCCGGGTCGGTGCGGAAGATCAACCGTTCGTCACAGGGCGCCACGCGCAGGATGTTGGTGGTGCCCTGCACGTTGAACGGCACGCCCGCGGTCACGACGATCTGGTGGGTCTCGTCCGCGAAGCCGAAATCGCGCGCCGCCCGTGCCGCGTTGACGACCGCCATCTTGAACCGCTCCACCTCGTCGCAGCGCACGGTATGCACGCCCCAGGTCAGGCACAGCCTGCGCAGCGTGGAGGGAACCGGCGACAGCGCGATGATCGGCACGCGCGGGCGTTCGCGCGCGACAAGCCCGACGGTGCGGCCCGACTGGGTATAGCAGCAGATCGCCGAAATATCGGTCGTCTCGGCGATCTCGCGCGCGGCGGCAACGATGCCGTCGGCCACGGTCTGGCGCTGCGCGGTGCGACTTGCCTCGATGATCTCGCGGTAGGTGGGATCGCTTTCGACCGACTGGGCGGTGGCATCCATCGTGCGGACCGCCTCGATCGGATAGCGGCCGGCGGCACTTTCGGCCGACAGCATCACCGCATCGGCGCCCTCATAGATCGCGGTCGCCACGTCCGACACCTCGGCCCGCGTGGGCATCGGGCTCTCGATCATGGATTCCAGCATCTGGGTTGCCACGATGACGGGCTTGGCCGCGGCCCGCGCGGCGCGCACAAGCTGCTTCTGGATCGGCGGCACGGCATGGACCGGCAGTTCCACCCCCAGATCGCCGCGCGCCACCATGATCCCGTCCGAGACCTTGAGGATCTCGGAGAAGGATTTGACCGCGGCGGGTTTTTCGATCTTGGACAGGATCGAGGCCCGCCCGCGCGCAAGGGTCCGCGCCTCGATCACGTCCTCGGGGCGCTGCACGAAGGACAGCGCCAGCCAGTCCACGCCCAGCTCGCAGGCGAATTCCAGATCCGTGCGGTCCTTGTCCGACAGCGCCGCCAGCGGCAGAACCACGTCGGGCACGTTCACCCCCTTGCGGTTCGAGATGGTGCCGCCCGCGGTTACGGTGCATTCGGCGAAATCCTTGCCGCATGCGCGCACCTTCATGCGGATCTTGCCGTCATTGACCAGAAGCTGCGCCCCCGGTTCGAGCGCGGCGAAAATCTCGGGATGGGGCAGGCAGACACGGTGCCCGTCGCCCTCGGCCGGATCCAGATCGAACCGGAAGGGTGCGCCCTCCTCAAGCTCGACCGCGCCCGAGGCGAACACGCCCACGCGCAGTTTCGGCCCCTGAAGGTCGGCCAGCACCGCGATCGGCCGGCCGGTATCGGCCTCGATCCGGCGGATGATGTCGAAGCGGGCGCGCTGTTCGTCATGCGTGCCGTGGCTCATGTTCAGGCGGAACACGTCGGCACCGGCCTCGAACAATGCGCGGATGGTCTCGTAATCGCTGGAAGCAGGGCCCAGCGTGGCCACGATCTTTACGTTGCGAAGGCGTCTCATACCTGCCTCGTTCTCTTTCAGGTTTCGTTTTTCGTGGGCCGCCCGCAGCTATGGCGCAAATTGTCGCGCAGGGCAACTGGCACAAGCCCGGCGCCTGTCGTAAACAGCCCGTGCAACAAGCGGACGACGCCCCGATGATCGAGCCAGCCTTTGAAACCGTCGGCGCCACGCGGCCCTCCCGCTGGCTGGTGACATGCGATCACGCCACAAACCGCGTGCCCGACTGGGTGAATGCCGGCGATCTGGGCATCGCGCCCGAGGACATGGCCCGCCATATCGCCTATGACGTGGGCGCCGCGGGGCTTTCGCGCCGCCTGGCCGAACGCCTGGACGGGCCCGCGATCCTGTCGCGCTTTTCGCGCCTCGTGATCGACCCGAACCGCGGCGAGGACGATCCGACCCTTGTGATGCGGCTTTACGACGGCACCATCATCCCGGCCAACCGCACCGCCGGCCCCCCCGAGGTCGAGCAGCGCCTGGCCCGGCTTTACCGCCCCTATCACGCCGCCTATGCCGATCTGGCCGGCCGCCGCCCCGATACGGTGATCTGCGCGATCCACAGCTTTACCCCCTGCCTGCGCGGACGGGCGCCCCGGCCCTGGCAGGTCGGCGTGCTTTATTCGCACCGCGACGAACGGCTGGCCCTGCCGCTGATCGCGGCGCTCATGGCCACCGGGCTTCAGGTCGGCGACAACGAACCCTATTCGGGCCATCTCGACGGCGACTCGATCGACCGCCACGCGCTTGGCCCCGGCCGCCCCAATGTGCTGGTAGAGGTGCGCAACGACCTGATCGCGCAGCCCGACGGCCAGATCGCCTGGGCGGACCGGCTGGCGCCGATCCTGCAACAGGTGCTTGCACGAAGCGGGCTTTAGGCCCGGCGCGCAGGCAGGCTCAGACGCCCGCCTTGCGGCTTTCCTCCAGATAGATCTCGCGCAGGCGCAGGCTGACCGGGCCGGGCTTGCCCCCGCCCACGGCCTTGCCGTCGATCTCGACCACCGGCATTACGAAAGCCGAAGCCGAAGTGATGAAGGCCTCGTCGGCGGCCTGCGCCTCTTCGATGGTGAAGGGGCGTTCCTCGACCGCCATCTGCGCCTCGGCGGCGAAGCGCAGCACCGCGGCACGGGTGATGCCGTGCAGGATGTCATTGCCCAGCTGGCGCGTGACGATCTTGCCGCCCGTCACGATATAGGCGTTGTTCGAGGTGCCTTCGGTGACCGCCCCGTCCTCGACCATCCAGGCATCGTCCACCCCGGCCTTCTTGGCCATCATCTTGCCCATCGAGGGATAAAGCAGCTGCACCGTCTTGATGTCGCGCCGGCCCCAGCGGATATCCTCGATGCTGACGATCCGCATTCCGGTCTTCGCCTGCGGGCTGTCGGCCAGGCCGGGCTTGGACTGCGTGAACAGAACCACCGTCGGCTTGGTGACAGCCGGATCGGGAAAGGCAAAGTCGCGGTCACCCGGATTGCCGCGCGTGACCTGCAAATAGACCAGCCCGTCCTCGACCCCGTTGCGCGCCACGATCTCGCGGTGAACGGCCAGCCATTCGTCCTCGGACATCGGGTTCTCGATCTCAAGCTCGGACAACGAGCGGGCAAGCCGCTTCGTATGGCCGGCAAAGTCGATCAGCTTGCCGCCCAGAACCGAGGTCACCTCATAGACGCCATCCGCCATGAGAAAGCCGCGGTCGAAAACCGACACGCGCGCCTCGGCCTCGGGCAGGAAGGCGCCATTCACATAGACAATCCGGTTCATCTGCGGCTCCTTGCGCGCTGAAAATCTTGCCACCGCTTTTGCGGCGCGGGGCCGAAGGCGTCAAGCCCCGATGCCGCTCAGCCCCAAAGCGCGGCTTCGGGCGGATGAACACCCTCGGCATCGTAATGCAACGGGTGGTCCCGGTCCTCGGCCAGAAGAAGCGGCCCGTCCAGATCGACGATCTCGGCCCCCTGCGCCACCAGGACCGCGGGCGCCATCGCCAGCGAAGATCCGACCATGCAGCCCACCATCACGCCATACCCTTCGGTCCGGGCCAGATCGCGCAGCGCAAGCGCCTCGGTCAGGCCGCCGGCCTTGTCGAGCTTCACGTTCACCATGTCATACTTGCCCGCAAGCGCGGCAAGGCTCGCACGGTCATGACAGCTTTCGTCGGCGCAAACCGGCAGGGGGCGTGCGATCTCGGCCAGCATCTCGTCGGCGCCCGCCGGAAGCGGCTGCTCCACCATGGCCACGCCAAGGCGCACCAGATGCGGGGCAAGATCCTCATAGATCCCGGCGGTCCAGCCCTCGTTCGCATCCACGATGATCCGCGCCGCGGGGGCCCCGGCACGCACCGCTTCCAGCCGGGCCATGTCATCGGGCGTGCCCAGCTTGATCTTGAGGATCGGCCGATGCGCATGCCGCGCGGCGGCGGCACGCATCCGCTCCGGCGTATCAAGCGACAGGGTGAAGGCCGTCACCACCGGAGATCGGAAGAGCACACGTCTGAACTCCAGTCACACTTGAATATCGCATGCCGTCTTCTGCTTGAAAAAAAAACCACCTACTCAGCAGATCGCTGGCCGCCGTCGAAAACATCCACCTGTTCCAGGTGAAGC
>CALMEG010000093.1 GCA_937863185.1 uncultured Paracoccaceae bacterium
GCAGGCGGGTGCCTTTGCGATGGCGGTGCTGCTGCGCGGGATCGGAACCGACGGGCGCGTGGCGCTGACCGAGGCGATGCGCGACAGCGGGCAGGTGCTGCGCTGGGATCTGCCGGGCCCGGTGCTGGACAAGCATTCCACGGGCGGCATCGGGGACAGCGTGTCGCTGCTTCTGGCCCCCGCGCTTGCGGCCTGCGGGGCCTATGTGCCGATGATCTCGGGGCGGGGGCTGGGCCATACCGGTGGCACGCTGGACAAGATGGAGGCGATCCCCGGCTACCGCGCGCTGCCCGGAAGCGATGCGTTGCACAAGGTGGTGGCCGAGGTGGGCGGCGCCATCGTGGGCGCCCCCGACGAGATCGCCCCCGCCGACCGCCGCCTTTACGGGGTCCGCGACATCTCGGGTACGGTGGAAAGCATCGACCTTATCACCGCCTCTATCTTGTCGAAGAAACTGGCGGCGGGGCTGGGGGCGCTGGTGCTGGACGTGAAGGTGGGCTCGGGCGCCTTCATGAAAAGCATCGGGGATGCGCGCGCGCTTGCGCGGTCACTGGTCGATACGGCCAATGGTGCGGGCTGCCGGACCTCGGCGCTGATCACGGACATGAGCCAGAGCCTTGGCCATTCGGCGGGCAATGCGCTTGAGGTGCTGGAGGTGATGGAAACGCTGACCGGCACCAGCATCAGCGAGGCGCTTTGGGATGTGACCGCGGCCCTGGGCGGCGAGGCGCTTGCCTTGGCCGGGCTGGCCGAGGATCTGGACGACGGCGCGGCCCGGATCGACGAGGCGCTGGAATCGGGACGCGCGGCCGAGGTTTTCGGTCGCATGGTGGCGGCCCTCGGGGGGCCCGCGGATTTTGTCGAACGCTATCCCGACCGGCTGCCCTCGGCGCCCGTCATGCGCCCGGTTCCCTGCCCGCGCGCGGGCTTTGTCGGCGCGGTCGATGCCGAGGCGCTTGGCCATGCCGTCGTGCGTCTGGGCGGCGGGCGGCTGGTGGGGGGCGACCGGATCAACCCCTCGGTCGGCCTGTCGGGCCTTGCCACCATCGGCGAGGACATGACCGTGGGCGAGCCGCTGGCGATCGTGCACGCCGCGAGCGATGCGGCCGCCGATGCGGCGGTGGGGGCGGTGAGCGCGGCCTACCGCCTTTCCGACCCCACCCCCGAGGAACCGCCGCTGATCCATGAAAGGGTGGCCTGAGATGGCGCGCGCATTCCTGATCGTGCTGGACAGCGCAGGCGCGGGCGGCGCGCCCGACGCGGCGCAGTTCTTCAACGATGGTCTTCCCGATACCGGGGCCAATACTCTTGGCCATATCGCGCAGGTCTGTGCGGCGGGGTGCGCCGAAGAGGGGCGCAGCGGCCCGCTGCGGATGCCGCATCTTGACGCGCTCGGGCTTGGCGCGGCGATCCGGCTGGCCTCGGGCGATGATGCGGTGCCGGGCCTCGGGGCGGTGCCCGCGGGCCTCTGGGGTGCCGCGACCGAGGTGTCGCGCGGCAAGGACACCCCGTCGGGGCATTGGGAGCTGGCCGGCGTTCCGGTGCCGTGGGAATGGCATTATTTCCCCGACACGACGCCCGCGTTTCCGGCCGATCTGACGGCCGAAATCGCGCAACTGGCCGGTACGGACGGCATCCTTGGGAACTGTCACGCCTCCGGCACGGCGATCGTGGACCGGCTGGGGGCCGAGCATCTGCGCAGCGGCTGGCCGATCTGCTACACATCGGTCGATAGCGTGGTGCAGATCGCCGCGCATGAAGAGGCCTTCGGGCTTCAGCGCCTGCTGGATCTTTGCGCGGCCCTTGCGCCGCGGGTGCATGCTATGAAGGTGGGCCGCGTGATCGCGCGCCCCTTCGTGGGGACCGAAGGCAACTTCACCCGCACGCCCAACCGGCGCGATTTCGCCATTGCCCCGCCCGCCCCCACCTTGCTGGACTGGGCGCAGGGGGCGGGGCGTGCAACCCACGCGATCGGCAAGATCGGCGACATCTTCTCGGGCCGCGGCATCGGCCACAGCCACAAGGGCAAGTCCGACGCCGACCTGATGGCGCATCTTCTGCGGCTGGCGGACGAGGCCGAGCCCGGATCGCTGACCTTCGCCAATTTCGTGGAGTTCGACACGAATTTCGGCCACCGGCGCGACGTGTCGGGCTATGCCCGCGCGCTGGAATGGTTCGATGCGCGGATCGGCGGGTTTCTGGACAGGCTCGGCCCCGGCGACCTGGCGATTTTTACCGCCGATCATGGCAATGATCCCACATGGCACGGCACCGACCATACCCGCGAACGGGTGCCCGTGCTGGGCTGGGGCGTAGGCACGCGCGCCATCGGGCAGGTGGGGTTTGCCGATGTGGGCGCCTCGATCGCGCGCCATCTGGATCTTCCGGCTTCGGGGCCGGGGCGGAGTTTTCTCTAGATGCTGCCCAAGATCGAACTTCACCTGCATCTGGAGGGGGCCGCCCCTCCGTCCTTCATTCGCGGCATCGCGCGCGAAAAGCATATCGACATCGGCGGGATCTTCGATGCGGCGGGCAATTACGCCTATACCGATTTCTGGGATTTCCTGCGCGTCTACGAGGCGGCAACCTCGGTGCTGACCACGCCGGAGGATTATGCCCGGCTGACCCGCGCCGTGCTGGAGGAAAGCGCCGCTGCGGGGGTGATCTACTCTGAAACCTTCCTGTCGCCCGATTTCTGCGGCGGGCGCGATCTGGCCGCCTGGCGCGACTATCTGCACGCCATTCAGGAGGCCGCCGCCGGGGCCGAGCGTGATCTGGGCATCACCCTGCGCGGTATCGTGACGCCGATCCGCCATTTCGGCCCCGAAAAGGCGCGCGAAACCGCGCTTTGCGCCGCCGAAACCGCCGGTGCGTTCATCACCGGCTTCGGGCTTGCGGGTGACGAAAAGATCGGCCGCCCGCGTGATTTGCTGTGGTCGTTCAATTGCGCCCGGGAGGCGGGCCTGCGGCTGACCTGCCATGCGGGCGAATGGGGCGGGCCGCAATCCGTGCGCGAGGCGTGGCGCGACCTTGGGGTCGAGCGGATCGGCCACGGCGTGCGTGCCGCCGAGGACCCTGCCCTGGTGCGGGAACTGGCCGAGGCGGGCATCGTGCTTGAGGTCTGCCCCGGCTCGAACATCGCGCTCGGGCTTTATGCGGACTGGAGCGCACATCCCGTCGGGCGGTTTTTCGATCAGGGCGTGAAGGTCACGGTTTCAACCGACGATCCGCCGTTTTTCCACACCACGATGGAACATGAATATGCCCGCCTGGCCGAAAGCTTCGGCTGGGACGAGGCGGTTTTTCGCACCATTGCGCAGACCAGCCTCGATGCCGCATTCTGCGATCCTGCCACCAAGGCCAAGCTGAAGAAAAAACTGGAGAGTGCCGATGACTAAGCATCTGACCGTGGTCGATCATCCGTTGGTGCAGCACAAGCTGACCCTGATGCGCGAGAAGAACACCTCCACCTCCAGTTTCCGCCGCCTCCTGCGCGAGATCAGCCTGCTTCTGGCCTATGAGATCACGCGCGAGCTTGAGATGACCACGCGCGTGGTCGAAACCCCGCTTTGCGAAATGCGCGCCCCGGTCCTGGATGGCAAGAAGCTGGCCCTGGTGTCGATCCTGCGGGCGGGCAACGGGCTTCTGGACGGGATTCTGGAACTGATCCCGGCGGCGCGGGTCGGCTTCATCGGGCTTTACCGCGACCCCGAGACGCTGCGGCCGGTGCAATATTACTGCAAGGTGCCCTCCGAGCTTGAGGACCGGATGGTGATCGTGGTCGATCCGATGCTGGCGACGGGGAATTCCTCGGTGGCGGCGATCGACCTGCTGAAGGAAAAGGGCGCGCGCAACATCCGCTTTTTGTGCCTGCTTGCCGCACCCGAAGGGGTGGCGCGGATGAAAGAGGCGCATCCGGACGTGCCGATCGTGACCGCTGCTCTGGACGAGAAGCTGAACGATCATGGCTATATCGTGCCGGGTCTGGGCGATGCGGGCGACCGGATGTTCGGCACCAAATAGCACTGCGCGGCTTTACTGACCCGCAGACTCGGTGCATGTTCCCAAAAGGTTAACATCGGGGGATGTGATGCGTTTGGGGATTTGGGCCGCGGCATTCGCGGTCTTGTCGATGGCGGGTGCGGTAGATGCGCAAGCCCAGGAGTTGCGCGGTCCGGCCGAGATCCCGCCGTCCTCCTACACGGGCCGGCAATATGTGGACAGCGCGGGCTGCGTCTTCATGCGCGCGGGCTATGGCTCGGTGGTAAGCTGGGTGCCGCGTGTGGGGCGCGACCGCAAGCAGATCTGCGGCTACACGCCGACCCTTGCCGAGACCGCCGTGCCGCCTGCGGACCCTGCGCCCGCGCCACCCTCGCAGCCGCTAGCGGGGAATTTCCGGTCCCACGCTGCGGGCGGTCCGATGCCGACCATCGCGCTGAACAACGATCCGCCGCGTATCGGGCGCGCCGCGCGCAAGGCGAAAGCCGCGCCGTCCAAGGCCGCCCCGGGGCCGCGCAAGCCAGTCGCCGTTGCCCGGCCGGTGGCACCGGTCACCATCGTTTCCATCCGGAACGAGGACGGACGGCGCACGAATTGCCCCAATGCGCCCCGCATCGCGCAGCGCTTCGTCTTTTCCGATGGCCGCCAGTTCCTGCGTTGCGGCCCCCCGGTTGCCAATCCGGTGACCGCGCTGAATCGCGCGGGCGTGCCGGGGCTGCGTGTGGTGGGGCCGGTGCCTGCCGCGACCGGGCAGGCCGTGCTGCGCACCGCCCAAGCCACACCCCGCGGGTATGAGCGCGCGTTCCGCGATGACCGGCTGAACCCGAGCCGCGGGCCGCGCACGGCGGCGGGCGATGCCCAGATGCGCCGTGTCTGGACCGATGACGTGCCCCAGCGGATGCGCAAGGATCCGATCGTCGCGGCGAAGCCTGCCCATGCCGGCCGTGCGGTCACGGGGCAGGGGCTGGTGCAGGTCGGGGCCTTCGCGGTGCCCTCCAATGCCGACAAGACCCGGCAGGTCCTGCGGGCGCTGAACCTTCCGGGGGCGGTGTCGCGCGTTGCGGGGCGTGGCGGTCCGATTCAGGTGATCTATGCCGGTCCCTTCGCCAGTGGGGCCGAACAGGCCGCCGCATTGGGCGCGGTGCGCCGCGCAGGCTATCGTGACGCGTTCATGCGCTGAGGTTCCGGGAAGGGGCTCAGCCCCCGTCGCAGATGGATTGCAGCGCGATCCACTGCGAATCCTCCAGAAGCGGGTCGGGCGATTTGCCCGGCACGGGATCGGCCTCAATCAGGCCCAGAACCGTTTCCCCCGACGGGTCGAGCGCATAGGCATAGGGGGCTGAACTGACCCCGGCGCGCGCGAAGGCGGCCAGAAGGGTTTCGTCATCGGGCCGCTGGCGCGATTGGTCCAGCAGATGTTTGCCATAGCCGCGCAGGGCCTTGTCGGACAGGCTTCCGGTGGTCAGAAGGCGAAAGCTCGGCCCCAGCCCGGCCCATTCCAGCACCGCCAGAAGCGGATCGTTTTCGGGGCCGCGCGGCTCTGCGGCCAGGATATGGCCCGCCGCGACATCGGGGCTGTCGAAGCCCTCGACCAGCGGGCGTCCGATCGCGGTGATCCCGCCGGGCAGGTGCAGCGCGCCGTTCAGCGCATTGGGCAGCACGACGATTTCGCCGGACCCGGACAGCCGTTTGGTCAGATCCGCAAGGGCGCGCTCGCCCGCCGGGCTTTGACAGGGCGCGCCGGTCAGGGTCGTCAGCTCGGCCAGGACCTGCCGTCCGATCTCAAGGCGCTTCGGGGCGGGGGCCACCGCGGCGGCATGGGTCACGATCGCGCCGGGCAGCCAGAAGATCGCCACCGCCGCCAGCAGCACCGAAACCCCGCCCAGAAGCGCGCCGCGCAACCGGCCGGGATGGGGGCGGCGCGCCTCGATGATGGCGTGGACCTTCTCGATGGCCGCGATCATCGTGTCGTCATTCAGCTCCAGCTCCTCGCCGGGCTCGTCCGAGGGGGCATAGATCGCCGGGCGCTTGCCGGGATTGCGCCGCGCCACCGCGGGCAGCGACCAATGCGCAAGCGCGCTGTTCGACTTGTCGTCAAGGATGACCAGGGTCGCATCGCCGAACTGCACGATGACTTCGCGCCGCTGCGCCTGTGGCGTTTCGCGCCACAGGCCGGGGCTTTCGAGCCTTTGGAATTCGGAAAGCGCGGTCATGCGCGGGCCTGTATCTTTGTCATTTCGCGCAGGATAGCCGATGGCGGCGCAGGGTCAATCGCCGGGCGGGCCGCGGCGGCGGGCGGGCGCCGCCGCACCCCGATCACAGCAGCTTGGCCACCGCGCGCAGCTCGAATTTCTGGATCTTGCCGGTCGAGGTTTTCGGAAGATCCGCGAAGATCACGCGCTTGGGCGTCTTGAACCCGGCCAGCCGTTCGCGCGCGAAGGCGATGATCTCGGCTTCGTCGGCGGTGGCACCCTCTTTCAGTTCGACGAAGGCGCAGGGCACCTCGCCCCATTTCTCGTCCGGTTTCGCCACCACCGAACAGAGCGACACCGCCGGATGCGCCGCGATCACGCCCTCGACCTCGACGGACGAGACATTCTCGCCGCCCGAGATGATGATGTCCTTGGCGCGGTCGGTGATCTTGATATAGCCGTCGGGATGCATGAAGGCGATGTCGCCGGAACGGAAGAAGCCGCCCTCGAAGGCCTCGCGCGTGGCTTGCGGGTTCTTGTAATAGCCCTTCATCGTGGCATTGCCACGCATGGCGATCTCGCCCAGATGGGCGGCGTCGCGGGCGACCTCCTTGCCTTGATCGTGCACGGTGATCTGTTCCATCATCGGCATCAGGACGCCGGTGCGCGCCTTCAGCTCGGCCCGCTCATTGCCGTGGGTATCGTCCCAGGCTGCTTTCCAGGTGCATTCGGTGGCCGGGCCGTAAACCTCGGTCAGGCCATAGACCTGCGTGACGTTGAAGCCGAGTGGCTCGATCGCGGCCAGCGTGGCGGCCGGGGGCGGGGCGCCGGCGGTGAAGACCTCGACGATATGGTCGAAGTCGCGCCGGTCGGCTTCCTTTGCATTGACGATGGTGTTCAGAACGATGGGCGCGCCGCCGAAATGTGTGACCCTGTGATCGGCGATGGCGTCATAGACCGCCTTGGCGGTCACGTCGCGGCAGCACACCACCGTGCCGCCCAGAAGCGGCACCATCCAGCCATGCGTCCAGCCATTGCAGTGAAACAGCGGCACGATGGTCAGATAGACCGGGTAAAGCTGCATCCGCCACGAGATCAGGTTGCCCATCGTGGCCAGATAGGCGCCGCGGTGGTGATAGACCACGCCCTTCGGCCGCCCCGTCGTGCCCGAGGTGTAATTGAGCGCGATGCTTTCCCATTCGTCCTCGGGCATGATCCATGCGAACATCGGATCGCCCTCGGCCAGCAGTTCCTCATACTCCAGGTAATGCCCGGTGGCGGCGATGCCGGCCTCGGGGTCGGCTACCTCGATGATCTGCGGGGCGGGGCCGTGCATGGCCTTGATCGCCTCTTCCGCCAGCTTCAGGAAGGCCGTGTCGCACAGCACCACCTTGGCGCCGCCATGTTCGAAGATATAGGCCACCGTGTCGCTATCGAGCCGCACATTGATCGTATTCAGCACGGCCCCGCAGGCCGGCACCCCGAAATGCGCCTCAAGCTGGGGGGCGGTGTTGGGCAGCAGCGTCGCCACCACATCGCCCGGCGCCACGCCCCGCGCGGCAAGCGCCGAGGCCATGCGGCTGACCCGCGCGTGATAGTCGAGATAGCTGCGCCGGGTCTTGCCGTAGATCAGCGCGGTCCGTTCGGGAAACACCTCGAGGGCGCGGTT
>CALMEG010000094.1 GCA_937863185.1 uncultured Paracoccaceae bacterium
CTTCTTCGGCGTCGGCGTGGGCGAGGGCACGGTGAAATGGTCGCTGCCCGATGCGCATACAGATTTCATCATCGCCGTCGCGGCCGAGGAATACGGCCTGATCCTCGTGCTGTGCATCCTGGCGCTTTACGCGACCATCGTGGTGCGCTCGCTGGTGCGCCTGATGCGCGAGCGCGATCCCTTCACCCGGCTGGCGGGGGCGGGCATGGCCTGTGCCTTCGGCGTGCAGGCGCTGATCAACATGGGCGTGGCCGTGCGCCTCTTGCCCGCCAAGGGGATGACGCTGCCCTTCGTCAGCTATGGCGGCTCGTCGGTGATCGCAAGCGGGTTGGCGATGGGGATCCTGCTGGCGCTGACGCGCAGCCGTCCGCAGGGCCAGATCTCGGACATCCTGACGCGCGGGGGGCGGTAGGATGGCCAATCCGCGCGCGCCGCTTCTGCTGATCGCCGCCGGGGGCACCGGCGGGCATATGTTCCCCGCCCAGGCCCTGGCCGAGGCGATGGTGCGCCGCGGCTGGCGGGTCAAGCTGTCCACCGATGCGCGGGGCGCGCGCTATGCGGGCGGGTTTCCCCATGTCGTGCAGATCGAGCAGGTCGCCTCGGCCACATTCGCGCGGGGCGGCGTTCTGGCGCGGCTGGCGGTGCCGTTTCGCATCGCGGGGGGCGTCCTGAAGGCGGTTGCCGCGGGCATCGCGGACCGGCCCGCAGCGGTGGTGGGCTTTGGCGGCTATCCGACGATTCCGGCGCTGTCGGCGGCGGTGCTGTTGCGCGTGCCGCGCGCGATCCATGAACAAAACGGCGTGATGGGCAAGGTGAACCGGCTGTTTGCCCGCCGCGTCGATGCCTTTGCCTGCGGCACCTGGCCCACCGATCTTCCCGCCGGCGTCGAGGGCGTGCATACCGGCAACCCGGTGCGCGCGGCCGTGGCCGAGCGGCAGGGCGCCCCCTATATCCCGCCGGGCGACTATCCGATGAGCCTTCTGGTCATCGGCGGCAGCCAGGGCGCGCGGATCCTGTCCGATGTGGTGCCGGGCGCGCTTGCGCACCTGCCCGAAGCGCTGCGCCGCAATCTGCGCGTTGCCCATCAGGCCCGCGAAGAGGATCAGGCGCGTGTTGTGGCCGCCTATGAAGGCGCCGGGATCTCGGCCGAAGTCGCGCCGTTCTTCCGCGATGTGCCGCGCCGCCTGTCCGAGGCGCAGCTGGTGATTTCGCGCTCGGGGGCCTCGTCGGTGGCCGATATCTCGGTGATCGGGCGGCCCGCGATCCTGATCCCCTATGCTGCCGCGACGGGCGATCACCAGACCGCCAATGCGCGTGGCCTGGTCGAGGCGGGGGCCGCGATCCTGATCCCCGAGGCGCGGCTGAACGCCGAGTCCCTCGCGCAACAGGTGGCTCTGGTGCTGGACAATCCCGACGCAGCCGTGCAGATGGCCCACTCCGCGCTTGGCTACGGCATTCCCGATGCCGCCGCGCGGCTTGTCGAACTGGTCGAGATGCTTGCAGGAAAGAAAAACGCATGAGTGCTGCCGCGACGAAACTGCCAGGTGAACTGGGCCCCATCCATTTCGTGGGCATCGGCGGGATCGGCATGTCCGGCATTGCCGAGGTGCTGATGACGCAGGGGTTCACGGTGCAGGGCTCGGACGCGAAGGCCTCGAAGATCACCGAGCGTCTCGTCGGCCTTGGCGCCACCTTCTTCGAAGGGCAGCGCGCCGAAAACCTGGGCGATGCGGCGGTGGTCGTCGTCTCGACCGCGATCAAGAAGGGCAACCCCGAGCTGGAAGAGGCGCCCCCCCGTGGCCTTCCCGTAGTGCGCCGCGCCGAGGCCGACGAAAGCGACGGCAGCTTCAACCGCCTGCCCGCGACCATCGCCATCGTGACCAATATCGACCCCGAGCATATGGAGCA
>CALMEG010000095.1 GCA_937863185.1 uncultured Paracoccaceae bacterium
ATCGGCACTTCGATCCCGCGGGCCGAACGGCTGCTGATCGCCTTTACCGGGCCGCGCGGGGTGGTGCTTGTGGCGGTGGCGGGCCTTTTCGGGCAGCGGCTGGCCGAGGCGGGGGTGGCGGATGGCGCGCTGATCGGCCCGCTGGCCTTCGTGCTGGTTCTGGTGACCGTGGTGTTGCACGGCTTCACGCTGGCCCCCGTTGCGCGCGCGCTTGGCCTTGCCGGGGCCGAGGTGCCGGGCGTTCTGATCGTGGGGGGCTCGCGCTTCACCACGGCCCTGGGCGAGGCGCTGGTGAAGGCCGAGGTGCCGGTCCTGCTGACCGATCCGAACCATGCCCATCTGATCCGGCCGCGCGCGGCGGGGCTGCGCACCTTCTATGGCGACATTCTGGGCGAGGCAGCAGAGGATACGGTCGAGCTGATCCAGTATGGCACGGTTCTCGTGGCAACGGATAACGATGCCTACAACACGCTGGTGGCCACCGATCTGGGCCCCGAGGTGGGGCGCGATGCGGTCTGGCAGATCGCGCGCCAGAAAGAGGACCGCCCGCGTCATGCCCTTCCCACCCAGCTTGGCGGGCGCTCATTCGGGGGCGGGCGCACGCTGGAGACCTTCGAGACCCTGATCGCCGAGGGCTGGCGCTTCCGCTCGACCCGCCTCACGGCCGAGTTCACGCAAGAGGACTGGCGCGCGAAACGCCCCGATGCGATCGCGCTCGTGCGGGTTTCGGACAAGGGAGAGCCGCGTTTCGTCAAGGCCACGGACGAGATGAAGGTGGGGCCGGGCACGCGGATCCTGTCGCTTCTGCCGCCCGGCGCGATCGCCTCCGAGGCCGCGCCCGAGGGGGCCGCGCCGGATGCCGCGCCGCCCGCCACGGAAGCGGGCACGCCCGAGCATTGACGCCGCGCGCGGGCTCTGGCAGGGGAAGGGCAACGATAGGATGGACCGATGAACCTCTTTGCCGATATCCGCCAGACGGTGATTGCAGCCCTTGATGCCATGGTGAGCGCGGGCGATCTGCCGCGCGGGCTCGACATGACCAATGTCGCGGTCGAGCCGCCGCGCGACGCGGCCCATGGCGATATGGCGACGAATGCCGCGATGGTGCTGGCCAAGCCCGCGGGCAAGCCGCCGCGCGCCATCGCCGAGGCCCTGGCGCTGCATCTGGCCGCCGATCCGCGCATCACGCAGGCCGAGGTGGCGGGGCCGGGCTTTCTGAACCTGCGCCTCGATCCGGTGGTCTGGGCTGACCTGTGCCGCGCGGCGCTTGCGCAGGGGCGCGATTTCGGCCGATCGGCCATGGGGCGCGGCACGAAGGTCAATGTCGAATTCGTGTCGGCCAACCCCACCGGGCCGATGCATGTGGGCCATACCCGCGGCGCGGTCTTCGGGGATGCGCTTGCCAGCCTGCTGGATTTCGCGGGCTACGATGTCACGCGCGAATATTACATCAACGATGGCGGCGCGCAGGTCGATGTGCTTGCGCGTTCGGCCTATGAGCGTTACCGCGAGGCGAACGGGCTGGAGCCCGAGATCCGCGAAGGGCTTTATCCGGGCGATTACCTTATCCCCGTGGGCGAGGCCCTGAAGGCGAAATACGGGGCAAGCCTTCTGGACAAGGGCGAAGAGGTCTGGCTGGCCGAGCTGCGCGAATTCGCCACCGAGGCGATGATGGCCATGATCCGCGAGGATCTGGCCAGCCTGGGCGTCAGGATGGATGTCTATTCCTCGGAAAAGGCACTTTACGGCACCGGCAAGATCGAGGCCGCGATCCAGACACTGCGCGACAAGGGCCTGATCTACGAGGGCGTTCTTGAGCCGCCGAAGGGCAAGCTGCCCGAGGATTGGGAAGAGCGTGAACAGACCCTCTTCCGTTCGACCGCCTATGGCGACGACGTGGATCGCCCG
>CALMEG010000096.1 GCA_937863185.1 uncultured Paracoccaceae bacterium
GGGCATCCGGCTTGCCCCGCCCGCCGTCCGGTTTCGAAAAATTCAGCCGAACCTCGAGGGGGAGGACCCCCCGCACCCGCCAAAACGAACGATCCGGTTCGGCGAACCTAATCACGCAGGATGCAGAGTTCCAGCCCTATTCGGGAAGCGCGAAGACTTGGCCGGGATAGATCAGATCCGGATCGCGGATCTGATCGCGGTTCGCCTCGAAGACGCGCACATACAGCAGCCCATCGCCATAGGTCTCGCGCGCGATGGCCCACAGCGTGTTGCCAGGCTGAACCGTCAGGATCTCGGCCCGCGTGCCGGCAGCGCCGGGGGCGGCATCGGCGGCGGGCGCCTGCGCGGCCAGAAGGGCCTGCGGCGTTTCGCGCAGGAAGGGCGTTTCAGCGCGGCGCGCGACCTTTCCGTCCGGATCCAGCGCGTCAACCCGCAGCGTATAGGTGCCCGGCGCGACATCGCGCAGCACAAGCCGCCATTGCCCATCCTCTTCGGCGGCGGCAGAACCCACCTCACGGTTGTCGATATAGGCCCGCACCGCGCCGCCCGGCACGCCGCCGCGCCCGCTGACGGCAACCTCGGCGCCGCTGTCATAGGCGATCGTGTCGATCCGCATCGGATCCTGGGGCGAGGCCGTCGAGCCGGGATCGAGAAGCCGCGCGCCGGTGGCATCGGCCAGAAGTACCGGCGGCGGAGCCGCAACACCGCCCGCGCCGGCGGCAATACCCGGGGCTGCGGCCTGCGTGTCCGGCGTGGGCGCCTGCCCGGCGCCGGGCGGGTTTTGCTGGGCGGCAAGAGCCGGATCGGCCAGGGCGACCTCGGCGGCATCGGCGCTTTCGGCACCAGCCGTTTCCGCCCCGGCGGTTCCCGTGGGCCGCATCACAAGGGTCTGGTCGGACTCGACCGCTCTGCCGTCGGCATCGGTCGTCCGCAGCGTCATCGCGCGGGGCGCATCGGCCGGAGGCGCATCGAAGACAAGCGCGAAGGCGCCGCCCGCCCCCGCCACCGCAGAGGCTACGGGCTGGCCGTCCAGCAAGACCTCGACCGTGGCGCCGGGCGCGGCCTGCCCGGCCACCGTCACCGCGCCGTCGGGGGTGGCGCGGAACATGTCGAAGGCCGGGGGCATAGGCGCGCCGTCCCGACCCGAGGCGGGCGCGGCGCTGCCGGTTGCCTGGGGCGCCGCCATCTCGGGCGCGCCAAGCGCCCTGGGCGGGGCTGCCGCCTCATCCGCCGGGTCCGGCGCAACCGGGTTCTCCCGATCCAGCGCGAACCATGCCAGCAGCGCCATGATCGCCGCCCCCGCCGCTACCAGCCCGCCGATCGCCGCACCGCTGAAGGGCCGCGCCGCAGCCCCTTCGTCCGTCTTGCCGCCGTCCATATCCAACCCCAGTCCGGGCCACCCGCGGGCCCCTTCGGGCGGGGTCTTTCCGCCCCGCTGCTTGAGCAAGCTTAGCAAGCCCGCTATCACCGCTCAAGAACGCCCTTTCACAGCAGCGAGGAACCATGAGCCGCCACCAGAACTCCGTCTGTGTCTATTGTGGCTCGCGCAGCGGGGCGCGTCCCCCATATGCCGAGGCCGCGCGCGCGACTGGCGCCATGCTGGCCGCGCGTGACTGGCGGCTGGTCTATGGGGCGGGCGATGTGGGCCTGATGGGCGAGGTCGCGCGCGCGGCCCAAGGCGCGGGCGGCGACACCTTCGGCGTGATCCCGATCCACCTGTTCCAGCGCGAAGTCGGCAAGCGCGACCTGTCGACCTTCATCGTCACCGAGAACATGCACGAGCGTAAGAAGGTCATGTATATGAACTCGGACGCGATCGTGGTGCTGCCCGGCGGGGCGGGATCGCTGGACGAGCTGTTCGAAGTGCTGACCTGGCGCCAGATCGGGCTGCACGAAAAGCCGATTTTTCTTTTGAACATAGACGGTTACTGGGATCTTCTTCTGGGCCTTGTCGATCACGTCATCGCCGAGGGCTTCGCCGATGCCAGCCTGCGCGATTACCTGGTGGTCGTGCCCGATGTCAGTGCGCTGGAAAGCGCGCTTTCCACCGCCTTCGGCTGACGCAGGCTGGCATAGGAATAAAGCACCAGCGCGGGCCAGATCAGCCCAAGCGCCGCGACATGCCAGCGGGTCAGCGGTTCGGCGAAAAGCAGCACGGCGCAGACAAGCTGCAATGTCGGGTTGAGGTATTGCACCAGCCCCACCGTCGCCAGCCGCACGCGCCGCGCCGCATAGGAAAACAGGATCAGCGGCCCGGCGGTCAGCACCCCCCAAAAGACCAGCATCGCCGTTGTCGCGGCATCCCGGCCGAAATGCCCCACCCGTCCCTGCGGCCCCCACCATCCGGCATGCAGCCCCGCAAGGCAGACCAGCGCAAGCGGCGTCAGGATTGCCACCTCGGCCGTGACCGACACGACCGGCCCGACGGGAAGGTATTTCTTCGCCAGCCCGTAAAGCCCGAAGCTGAAGGCAAGGGCCAGCACGATGCCGACCTTGGCCCCCAGCCCCCAGAACAGCACCCCCACCGCAACCGCCGCCAATGCCACGGCCATCGCCTGCAACCGGCCCAGCCTTTCGCCGAAGGCCAGCATCCCGATCACGACCGCGACCAGCGGAAAGACGTAATACCCCAGCGAGGCCTCGGTCGCGCGGCCCGACTGCACCGCCCAGATGAAGACGAACCAGTTGACCGAAACCACCGCCGCCGAGAAGGCCAGTACCAGCCCGTTGCGCCCGCCAAAAGCCGCGGCAAGCGCGCTGAGCCGCCCCTGCGCGGCAAGGATCAGCCCGAACAGCACAAAGGACCACAGCGTGCGGTGGCACAGCACCTCAAGCGGCGGCACATCCGACAGCGCCTTGTAATAGATTGACGACAGCCCCCAGACCACGCAGGCCGAGACCATCGCCACAAGTCCTTTTGCCGCCTCGGTCATTTCGCCTTCCCCGGCCCCTCACGCCCCTTCTTGGCCGAGTGCCGGGCAAAAGGAAAGCGCCTTCGGGTGCACCCCGCCGGGGCGGGGGCCGCGCGGCCTAAAGCGCGTCGATTTCCTCCGCGACGATGGTGGCGATCTTTGCCACGGGATGCCGCGTCAGGGTCTTGTCGATCTCGGCCACGACACAGGCGCGCAGGGTATCGTCCATCTCGTCGCGCAACGCGCCCAGAACCTGCGGCGGGGCGCACAAGACCAGCTTCTGGAACCGCCCCGCGCGGGCACGGCGCGCCAGGGTTTGCACAAGATCCGCAGCGAACCGCTCGGCCGTCAGGCGTGCGTAATCGGGCTGCTCCAGCGCCGAGCGCTGTCCGGGGCCATCATCGGCCATGCGGCCCGGACGGTCAGACGCCGTTACCACCTCGTCGGCCTCGTCGCGGGCGATCAGCGACAGGCGGGGCGCCGCCGCGCCGCCGGTATTCTCCAGCAGCAGAGCCTTTTCGCCATCGGCCACGACAACCCAGGTTCCCTTGGCAAGCAACATCTCCGTCCCTCCTCTTTCGGTTGCACGATCCTATCCGAGATAGGATCGCACCGCCCCGATTTCAAAAGGCCCGCCGGAATATCCGGCGGGCCCTGCAAAGATACACCGACGCGAAACGGGTCAGAGGCGCGAGGCCACGTTTTCCCAGTTCACCAGCTTTTCGAGGAAGTTGGTCAGGTAGGCCGGGCGCTTATTGCGGAAGTCGATGTAGTAGGAATGTTCCCACACATCGCAGCCCAGAAGCGCGGTCTGCCCAAAGCACAGCGGGTTCACGCCATTTTCGGTCTTGGTGACCTTGAGGCTGCCATCCTTGTCCTTGACCAGCCAGCACCAGCCCGAGCCGAACTGCCCGGCACCCGCGGCGGCGAAATCTTCCTTGAACTTGTCGACCGAGCCGAAGCTTTCGGTGATCGCCTTTTCCAGCGCGCCGGGCATCTTCTTACCGCCCGGGCCCATCATTTCCCAGAACTGCGCGTGATTCCAGTGCTGCGAGGCGTTGTTGAAGATGCCGTTCTGCGCCACAGCGCCGGCCTGATAGGTGCCGCGCACGATATCCTCAAGGGACTTGCCTTCCCACTCGGTCCCGGCGATCAGCTTGTTGCCGTTGTCGACATAGGCCTTGTGGTGCAGGTCGTGGTGATATTCCAGCGTTTCCTTGGACATGCCAAGACCGGCAAGGGCGTCATGGGCGTAGGGAAGATCGGGAAGTTCAAAAGCCATCGTTCGGTTCCTTCTGCGGAAGAGTTCCTGTTCCAACGCCTATAGAAGGCCATGGGTTCCCGAGGTCAAGGGCAGAGCCCGGCCGAAATTCAGGCCGGTGCAACCAGTTCGCTGCCTGGACGCGCCGAATGTTCAAGCGCCCCCATGACGTAGCCCGCCACCGAACGGAAGCAGACCACCGAGAACGTATCCTTATCCGATCGCCAGAGCGCGGCCGCAACCTGGGCGGCACGCGTACGGCGTACCTCGTCGGCGGCAAGCGCGTCGAAATCGACGGGGCAAAGCTTCGTCAGCACCTGCTCGGCCTTCTCGCCGATGACGCGGAACATGGCGCGCGCGTCCGAGACGTCGACCACCAGCGCATGTTCCTTGACAAGCGCCTTTTCCAACGCCGCGACAGTGGCCGCGGCCTCGGCATAGGGCACAAGGATCAAAAGCTCGTCGGGCGACATCCAGAGCGCGGACCGCCCGGAGGCGGCCACCACGCGGCGCTGCGCGGGAAGCGAAAGGCCAAGCTCTTTCAGGGCCTTGGCCAGGGCTTTCGACGCAAGGTCGCAGCGCAGCGAGACCATGCCCTGAAGCCCGGCTTCCTGCACCGTTGCAAAGCCCTGACTGGTGCGGCCCTCAAGGGCGCTGACAGCATCAGACATTCTGCTTCTCCCCATCCTTGTCGTAGAATACCGGATCGACGATGCGCGCCCGGAACACCTTTCCCGCATCGGCCGGGAAATCGAGCACCTCGCCCATCCTGTCGGGTCCGCGATGCACCAGCCCCATGGCGATGCCCTTGCCCAGCGTGGGCGAGAAATAGGTCGAGGTCACGCGCCCCTGCACGTTGCGCTGCCCGTTGGGGTTATGCCCCTCGGCCACCGCATAGACGCCGTCGGGCAGGACCGATCCGTCCAAGGTTTCCAGCCCCACCAGTTGCCAGCGGTCGGGATTGTCCATGAAGGAACGCTGCTGCGCGCGCTTGCCCAGGTAATCCTCTTTCTTCTTCGAGATCGCCCAGCCAAGGCCAAGATCCTGCGGGATCACCGTGCCGTCGGACTCGTCGCCGATCATGATGAAGCCCTTCTCGGCACGCATCACATGCAGCGCCTCGGTTCCGTAGGGCATCGCGCCGAACTCTTCGCCCGCCGCAAGGCAGGCCTTCCAGAACGCCATGCCCTCCGAGGCGGGGACAGCGATCTCGTAGCTCAGCTCACCCGAGAAGGAGATGCGGAAGATCCGCGCGCGGAACCCGCCCAGCTCGCCCTCGGCCCAGGTCATGAAGGGCAGTGCCTCTTTCGAGACATCCATCCCGCCCAGCTTTTCCAGCAGCTTGCGCGCGTTCGGGCCGACGATGGCCACCTGCGCGAACTGCTCGGTCAGGTTGGCGGTATAGACCTTCCAGTCCCACCATTCGCATTGCAGCCAGTCTTCCATCCAGCCATGGATGCGATCGGCCCCGCCCGAGGTGGTGTGGCACAGCCAGCTGTCCTCGGACAGGCGCACGACCACGCCGTCATCCATCAGGAAGCCGTTCTCGTTGCACATCAGCCCGTAGCGGCATTTGCCCACCGGCAGCGTGCTCATCATGTTGGTGTAGAGCATGTCGAGGAATTTCCCCGCATCGGGCCCCTTCACCACGATCTTGCCCAGCGTCGAGGCGTCGAGCATCCCGAGGCTGTTGCGGGTGTTCGAAATCTCGCGGTTGACCGCATCGCGCAGCCCCTCGCCCGCGCGCGGGTAGGAATAGGGGCGGCGCCACAGGCCCACCGGCTCCCAATGGGCGCCATTGGCCTCGTGCCATTCGTGCATCGGCGTGCGGCGCAGCGGCTGGAAGATCTCGCCGCGCGCCTCGCCCGCGATCGCGCCGAAGCTGATCGGGGTATAGGGCGGGCGGAAGGTGGTGGTGCCGGTCACCGGGATTGCCTGGCCCAGGGCGTCCGACAGGATCGCCAGCCCGTTGATATTGCTCAGCTTGCCCTGATCGGTGGCCATGCCGAGCGTGGTGTAGCGCTTGGTATGCTCGACCGATTCATAGCCCTCGCGCGCGGCCAGCTGCACGTCCGAGACCTTCACGTCGTTCTGATAGTCGAGGAAGGCCTTGAAGCGCAGCGCGGGCGGCGCACCTTGCGGCATCACCCAGACCGGGGCCATCGGGCCTTCGGCGGCGGCAACAGCTGGCGGGCCACCCGCATCGGCCAGAGCCTCGGGCAGGCGCAGCGCGCCATTCGCCGCGCCGACCGCGCGCACCATCGCGGCGCCATCGGCGCCGGTCGGCGGGCGCGACGGATCGGGGCGGAAGCAGGCATTCGCCTCGTCCCAAAGCAGCTTGCCGCCGCAATGCGACCACAGATGCACGACCGGCGACCAGCCGCCGGACATGGCCACGCAATCGCAGCCGATCTCTTCAAGGACCGCGCCCTCGCCCGCCTGTGCGCAGACCTGAACGCCCTGCACCCGCTTGCCGCCCTTGACCTTGGCGACACCGCGCCCGGCAAGGACACGCACGCCGCGGGCGCGGACCGCCTCGATCAGCTCGCCCGTCGGGGTCTCGCGCGCATCGAGGACCGCAGGCACGACCAGCCCCGCATCCAGCAGGACAAGCGCCGTGCGATAGGCATCGTCGTTATTCGTGACGATCACGGTGCGGTCGCCGGGGCTGACGGCCCAGTTGACCACATAATCGCGCACCGCCGAGGCGAGCATCACGCCGGGCACGTCATTGCCCGCGAAGGCCAGCGGGCGTTCGATCGCGCCGGTCGCGGTGACGATCTGCCCCGCACGCACCCGCCAGAGGCGGTGGCGCGGGCGGCCGTCGCCGGGCGTCGCGTCGCCCACGCTTTCATAGCCCAGCACATAGCCGTGATCGTAAAGCCCTGCCGCCATGCAGCGGGCGCGAAGGCTGCCATTGGGCATCGCCGCCAGTTGCTCCAGCACGCCGGCCACCCAGTCCTCGGGCGCCATGCCGTCGATCTGGCCGCCATCGACCGGGCTGCGCCCGCCCCAATGGGCAGTTTGTTCCCAGACGATCACGCGCTTGCCAGCGCGACCGGCCTCGAGTGCTGCGGAAAGCCCCGCCACGCCGCCGCCCACGACCAGCAGGTCACAGAAGGCATAGGCATGTTCATAGCGGTCGGCATCGCGTTCCGTGGGCACCTTGCCCAGGCCCGCAGACTGCCGCACGATCGGCTCGAACACATGTTTCCACGCCGCGCGCGGGAACATGAAGGTCTTGTAGTAGAACCCTGCGGGAAGGAAGCGATAGGCCCAGTTGTTGAGCACGCCGATATCGGTCTCGAGGCTGGGCCAGTGGTTCTGGCTGGAGGTCTCGGCGCCGTCGAAAAGCTCGGTCGTGGTGGTGCGCTGGTCGGGCTCGAAGCGCGCCCCGGTGCCCAGCCCCACGAGGGCGTTGGGTTCCTCGACGCCGCTTGCGATGATGCCGCGCGGGCGGTGATACTTGAAGGACCGGCCGACAAGCATCTGGTCCGCCCCCAGAAGCGCGGAGGCGAGCGTATCGCCGGCAAAGCCCTTCAGGCGCTTGCCGTTGAAGCGGAAGCCGAGCGGTTTGGTGCGGTCGATCAGGCGACCGCCGGTGGCGAGACGGGTGCTCATTTCAGGCCCTCCCAGTCGGGGCGGCGGGCCTTGATGGCCGCGACGATGGATGCAGGGGGTTCGGTGGTCTGCGCGGGATAGGTGCCGAAGACCTCGAGCGTGGCAGTGCAGCGCGCGGCCAGAAACCACTTGCCGCAGCCATAGGCGTGGCGCCAGCGTTCGAAATGCACGCCCCTGGGGTTCTTGCGGGCGAACAGGTAGCCTTCGAATTCTGCATCCGAGGATCCGGGGCCGAAGCGTTTCAGATGCGCCTCGCCGCCCGGCGCGAGCTCGGTTTCCTCGACGGTCATACCGCAACAGGGACAGGTCAGTGTCAGCATCTCAGCGGGCCTTTGCTTGGCGGGCGCCGGGGGCTTCGCGCCCCCGGACCCCCGCGGGATATTTGGACGCAGGGGAAAGGGCGGGCATCAGGGCGCCCCCCCGGCAGCCACGGATTCGTCGATGAAGCGGCCTTCGCGGAAGCGATCGAGGCCGAATTCCGCCGCGAGGGGGCCGGGGCTGCCCTTGGCCACCAGTTCGGCCATGGCCCAGCCCGATCCGGGGATGGACTTGAAGCCGCCGGTTCCCCAACCGCAGTTGACGAAGATGTTGCCCACGGGCGTGGCCGACAGGATCGGCGAGCGGTCGCCCGTCATGTCGACGATGCCGCCCCACTGGCGCAGCATCTTGAGCCGCGAGATCATCGGGAAGGTCTCGATCAGGGCGCGGACGGTTTCCTCGACATGGTGCCAGGACCCGCGCTGCGTGTAGTTGTTGAACCCGTCGGTGCCGCCGCCGATCACCATCTCTCCCTTGTCGGACTGGGACATGTAGCCGTGCACGGTGTTGGCCATCACCACGACATCCATGCAGGGCTTGATCGGTTCGGAGACGAGGGCCTGAAGCGCCAGCGACTCGATCGGCAGGCGGAAGCCGGCCATTTCGGCCAGCACCGAGGAATGGCCAGCGACGACGATGGCAAGCTTGCCACAATCGATCACGCCCTTGGTGGTGTCGACGCCCTGGACCTGGCCGCCCGCAGTGCGGATGCCCGTCACCTCGCATTGCTGGATGATGTCCATGCCCATAGCCGAGCAGGCGCGCGCATAGCCCCAGGCCACCGCGTCATGGCGCGCGGTGCCGCCACGCGCCTGGTAGAGCGCGCCCAGGACCGGGTAGCGCGGCCCGTCGATATTGATGATCGGCACCAGTTCCTTGACCCGTTCGGGGCCGATCCATTCGGTTTCGACGCCTTGCAGGTTGTTGGCGTAGACCGTTCGCTTGTAGCCGCGCACCTCGTGTTCGGTCTGGCCCAGCATCAGCAGGCCGCGTGGCGAGAACATGACGTTGTAGTTCAGGTCCTGGCTGAGATCTTCGTAAAGCGCGCGGGCTTTCTCGTAGATCGCGGCCGAGGGGTCCTGCAGGTAGTTCGAGCGGATGATGGTCGTGTTGCGGCCGGTATTGCCGCCGCCAAGCCAGCCCTTCTCGATGATCGCGACATTGGTGATGCCGAAATTCTTGCCCAGGTAATAGGCGGTGGCGAGGCCATGCCCCCCGGCCCCGACGATGACGACATCGTAGCGTTTCTTCGGCGCGGGCGAAGCCCAGGCCCGTTCCCAACCCTGATGGAAACGAAGCGCCTCGCGTGCGACGGCGAAAGCGGAATAGCGTCTCATGCCCATGGGTGCGGCCCCCTTTTGCCAGATCCGGGGCGGGGTGCCGAATCCGTTCCGGACGTTCCCTGCCTTTGTCCTTTTTGATGGACCCGGAGGCCGCGGAAAAGCGACCTCCAAGCGGCGCTTGAGGGAAAAAAGCGACATGAGCCTGCGACATGGCGTGTCAGGGCGTCGCTTGGGGCTTTTGCCGGGGGCGTGGAAGGCCTAAATGGGGGCCAAGGACAAGGAGACGCCATGCTGTTCTGGACAATCACCGCCGCCCTGGTGGCCTTGATCGGCCTTTTGCTGGGGCTTGCGCTGTGGCGCGGCCATGCCGGAGAGGAACCCGCCGCCGCCTACGATCTGCGCGTTTACCGCGACCAGTTGCGTGATGTCGAACGCGATCAGGCGCGGGGCGTCCTGGGCGCGGATGAGGCCGCGCGCCTCAAGGTCGAGATTTCGCGCCGGGTGCTCGAGGCCGACCGTGCCGCGCAGGGCGCGGACGCCGCGCGCCGCGCGCCGGTGGGCGCGACGCTGGCCATCGCGGCGCTCGGGCTGGCGATTCTGGGTGGGGCCTTCGCGCTTTATCAGCGGCTTGGCGCGGCGGGATATCCCGATCAGCCGCTGTCCGAACGCATCGCCATCTCGGAAGAGATCTACCAGGCGCGCCCCTCGCAGGACGAGGCGGAAAAGGTCGCCGAGGCCGAGCGTGGCCCCGCGCCCGCGCCTGACGCCCGTTTCGCCGAGTTGATGGAGCGGCTGCGCAAGGCCGTGCAGGACCGCCCGAACGACCTTGAGGGACTGGCGCTTCTGGCCCGCAACGAGGCCAATATCGGCAACTTCCGGGCCGGATGGGAAGCGCAGCGCCGGATGATCGCGCTGAAGGGCGACGCCGTCACGGCGGCAGATTACGCAGAACTGGGCGAGCTGATGATCGTCGCCGCGGGCGGGCTTGTGACGCCCGAGGCCGAGGCCGCCCTTGGCAAGGCGCTGGAGCTGGATCAAGGCGAGCAGCTCGCGCGCTATTATGTCGGGTTGATGATGGCACAGAACGGGCGGGGCGACCGTGCGTTCCGCATCTGGTCCGAGCTGTTGCGCGAAGGGCCCGAAAGCGCGCCGTGGATCGCGCCGATCCGCGCGAATATCCAGCAGCTTGCATGGATTGCGGGCGAACCGAACTATACCCCGCCGCCGGTCGGCGCCTCGGGGCCGTACGCTGCGGATATGGCGGCCGCGGCCGCGATGTCGCCCGAAGAGCGCAATGAGATGATCCGGGGAATGGTCGAACAACTGAACCAGAAGCTGGCCAACGAGGGCGGCACCGCCTCTGACTGGGCCCGCCTGATCGCATCGTTACGAATCCTGGGCGAGAACGACCGCGCCGATGCCGTCTTCGCCGAGGCGCAAGGTGTCTTTGCCGGGCGTGACGAGGATCTGGCGACGATCGCCGCGGCGAATGACGGGACAGTTCCCGCGGGAGGACAGGCGCCCGGCCCGACCGCCGATCAGGTCGACGCGGCCGCCGCCATGACCCCCGAGGAGCGGCAGGAGATGATCCGCGGCATGGTCGACGGGCTGAACGACCGGCTGCTGGCCGAGGGCGGAAGCGCCGAGGAATGGTCGCGGCTGATCTCGTCGCTGGCGATGCTGGGCGACGCGCCCGGCGCGCAGGCCGCGCTTGCGGCAGCGCGCGAGAACCTTGCCGACCAGCCCGAGGCGATTGCCGCCGTGACCGCCGCGGCCGAAGCGGCCGGGATCGCGCCTTGATCTGCGCCACGATCGAGGAATTCGCCGCCGCCCTGCCCGCTTTCGGCGCGGTCGGCGGGCTGGATCTGGGCACCAAAACGATTGGCGTTGCGGTGTCGGATTCGATGCGCAGCGTGGCAACCCCGCTGCGCACCATCCGGCGCAGCAAGTTCACCGCCGATGCGCAGGAGTTGCTGGCCCTTATGCAGGAGCGCGGGCTGACAGGGCTGGTGCTTGGCCTGCCGATGAACATGGACGGCTCCGAGGGGCCGCGCTGTCAGTCCACCCGCGCCTTCGCGCGGAACCTGGAAAGGCTGACCCCGCTTCCCATCGCCTTCTGGGACGAGCGGCTGTCGACCGTGGCCGCCGAACGCGCCATGCTGGAGGCGGATATGTCCCGAAAACGTCGCGCCGAGGTGATCGACCATGTCGCCGCGGGGTTTATCCTGCAAGGAGCCCTCGACCGGCTGGGCTATCTGAGGACGCCATGAACGACAACGGTGATCAGGTCTGGAAACGTGCCGAGATCGACAGCCCCTGCGTCAAGCTTTGCGCGGTGCACCCGGTCGAGAAGATCTGCGTGGGCTGCTTCCGCACGGTCGAAGAGATCGCCAACTGGTCGCTCATGAGTCCTGAACAGCGCCGCCGCATCATGGCCGAGCTGCGCGGCCGTGCGCCCCGGCTGCGGGTGCGCCGAGGCGGCCATGCCGCGCGCAGCGAAAGCTAGGCCCGGTCGGCGAAGACAAAGCAGCGGTCGCGCCGGATCATCAGCCACATCGGCGTACCAGGTTTGGGCAGAAACACGTTCGGCACCGTGACGCGCAGGATCGAACCGTCGAAATCCATGCGAAACTCAACCAGGCTTTCGCGGCCCATGAAGCGTGCCCGCTCGACCACCCCACGCGCCGGGGTGCCATCCTGCGGCGTAGGATTGGGGCCACGACCGTTACGGTCGAAATCGATCTTGAGATGCTGCGGACGGATGACGATGTCGACGCGAGTCCCGTCGGGGTGGCCGGGCATCAGGAAATCGCCGAACGGCGTGGCGGTCAGCGCACCGGTCACCGTGCTTTTCCGCACGTTGACATCGGGAAAGAAGGGGGGTGCGGCGCGGTCGG
Source organism: uncultured Paracoccaceae bacterium (assembly GCA_937863185.1). GTDB lineage: Bacteria > Pseudomonadota > Alphaproteobacteria > Rhodobacterales > Rhodobacteraceae > CALMEG01. The sequence continues at coordinate 12,293 of CALMEG010000096.1, forward strand.
CCGGGGCGTTGTAAAGGTTGTAGGGCGCACCGCGCTGCACGATCCGCCCGCCGCGCATCAGCAGGATCTGATCGGCCATCCGCATCGCCTCATGCGGCTCATGCGTGACCAGAAGCACCGCCGTGCCCTCTTCCTTCAGCAGGGCGAGCGTTTCGTCGCGAATACCGTCGCGCAGCCGCTCGTCCAGGCCCGAGAAGGGCTCGTCCATCAAAAGGATGCGCGGGCGAGGTGCAAGGGCGCGCGCAAGCGCCACCCGCTGCTGCTCGCCCCCGGAAAGCGCATGCGGAAAGCTGTCGATATGCCTGGACAGGTGCACCCGCTCCAGCAATTCGGCCACGCGCGCGCGCTTGACCTCGCGCGACCCTTTCAGTCCGAAGGCGACGTTATCGGCCACCGACAGATGCGGAAACAGCGCGAAATCCTGAAACATCAGCCCGATCGAGCGCCGCTCGGGCGGGACACGGAATACCGTGTCGCAGACAAGATTTCCATCGACATAGATGCGGCCGGCATCCTGCATGTCGACCCCCGCAATGATACGCAGCGTGGTCGACTTTCCGCAGCCCGACGGCCCCAGAAGGCAGGTCACCTGCCCCGCCGGAATGGTGAAGGACACATCGTCCACCACCGACATGCCACCAAAGCGGCGCTCAAGGCCCTGCACCTCAAGGCGCGGCGCCTCGGGGCGCGGCGGGCTTGGTTGAGGGGACTGGCTCACAGTGACTTTCCGATCAAAACTCTCAGGGTTTCGGCCGGGATAGCAGCCACGCAGAACCGGTGCAAGCGCACAGCCCCCTACATCGTCAGATTGGTCGCCCCGCCATCCAGAAGGATGTTCTGCCCGACAATATATCCCGCATGGACCGAGCACAGAAAGGCGCACATCGCCCCGAACTCTTCCGAGGTGCCATAGCGCCCCACCGGGATCGTGGCGGCACGCCGGGCGGCCGCCTCTTCGGGCGTGATGCCTTCGGCCTTCGCCACGCCGCTATCAAGCGAGACGGCGCGATCCGTCGCATGCAGCCCCGGCAGAAGGTTGTTGATCGTGACGCCCTTCGCCGCAACCTGACGCGCGGTTCCCGCGACAAAGCCGGTCAGCCCCGTGCGGGCCGAATTGGAAAGCCCCAGCGTCGCGATCGGTGCGCGCACGGATTGCGAGGTGATGTTGACCACCCGTCCCCATCCGGCCTGCATCATTTGCGGCAGGCAGGCCTGCATCAGCGCGATCGGGGTCAGCATGTTGGCATCCAGCGCCTTGATGAAATCCTCGCGCGACCAGTCGGACCAGAGGCCCGGCGGTGGTCCGCCGGCATTGGTCACAAGAATGTCGACCGCACCTGCCGCACCCAGCACCGCCGCGCGCCCTTCTTCCGTGGTGATGTCGGCGGCCACGGGCACGACCTTCACGCCGTATGTCGCACCGATGTCGCGCGCGGTTGCCGCAAGCGCGTCGGCCCCACGCGCGTTCAGCACCAGATCGACCCCGGCTGCGGCAAGCGCCTCGGCGCAGCCCCGGCCCAACCCTTTCGAGCCCGCACAGACAATTGCGCGCTTGCCCTTGATCCCCAGATCCATGCCCGTTCCTCCACCTGTGGCGTTCCCCTTTTGCCTAGCACCCCGCATTGGGCAACGGAAGGCCGCAATGCTTGACGCTTTGTTGACTTTGTTGCTTTACCCGGCCCGGAGTAGCCTTGCGCATCCGGCAACAAACGCCGGCGCGGGTAGAAAGGACAGCCGCACGATGCAAGCCAGGACGATGCTTCCGCCGGACAGGCCCGTGCATGTCTTCGAGGCGGGCGCGATCCGGGGCAGCACCCGGGGCAACCTGGGCGGCCCCCCGGATCTGGGCGGTCTCTGCGCGCCCGGCGGCATCTACCCACTTGGCCCCGACCCCCTGGATCTGGCCGATCTCTGCGCGCCGGGCGACATCTACCAGCTTGCCCGCGACGCCCGGCTTCGGCGCCTTGTGCTGGCCGGGCAAGGCAGCACGCAGACCATCGCGTCCCAATCCGGCATCGGCCAACCGGGCGACCGGGTTTCGCTTGTCGCGCGCCATGTGCTGATGGGCCCCGAGGGCGACACGCTCGACGTGCTGATGATCCGGCACGAGGCGGGCGGTGCGCTTTATGCCCTGCCCCTGTCGCCCATGGTCCCACGCACCGAATACGCGCTTCTGGAATCGCACGAAGACCCCGGAGAGGCGCGGCTGGCCGACCTGATCTGCGTGGCCTTCGGCACCGGCACGATGATCGCCGTCGCGGGCCAGGGACAGCAGCCCATCGAATCGCTTGTCCCCGGCCAGATGATCCTGACGCGCGACAACGGCCCGCAGCCGCTGCGCGTGGTGGCGCGCGCGCGCCTGCGCGCCCTTGGCCGTTTCGCGCCCGTCGTGATCTCGGCCGGGACGCTTGGCAATGTCGGCAACCTCGTGGTCAGCCCGCACCACCGCATCTTCCTTTATCGCCGTGGCAGCCGACAGATCGGCGAAAGCCCGGAACTGCTGGTGCAGGCCCGCCACCTGGTCGACAACGATCACGTCTGGCGCCGCGAAGGCGGCTTTGTCGACTATCACGCCCTCGTCTTCGACCGGCACGAGATCATCTATGCCGAGGGTATCCCCTGCGAGAGCCTGATGGTCACCGACACCACGCTGAACCTTCTGCCCGACGAGCTTGGCACCGAAATCCGCGCGCGCCTGCCCAATCTGCGCCATCTGCAACATTCCGGGACCGAGGCGGGGCGCGAGACGCTTGCACGGATCGGGCGCGAAGCGCTGTTTCGCCGCCGCGACACGGACTAGGTCCGCCGAAGTCGCGCATTGCGCGGCGCGCGGGCGCAGGCTAAACCGCGCGCCATGACCAATCGCCCGCCCCTCCCGCCCGAAATCGCCCGCCGCCGGACCTTTGCGATCATCTCGCATCCCGACGCCGGGAAAACCACGCTGACCGAAAAGTTCCTTCTGTTCGGCGGCGCGATCCAGATGGCCGGCCAGGTGCGTGCCAAGGGCGAGGCGCGGCGCACGCGTTCGGACTTCATGAAGATGGAGCAGGATCGCGGGATCTCGGTCTCGGCCTCGGCGATGTCCTTCGAATACCGGCAGTTCCGCTACAACCTGGTCGACACGCCCGGCCACTCGGACTTTTCCGAGGATACCTATCGCACACTGACCGCCGTGGATGCCGCGATCATGGTGATCGACGGCGCGAAAGGCGTGGAAAGCCAGACGCGCAAGCTGTTCGAGGTGTGCCGGCTGCGCGACCTGCCGATCCTGACCTTCTGCAACAAGATGGACCGCGAAAGCCGC
>CALMEG010000097.1 GCA_937863185.1 uncultured Paracoccaceae bacterium
CCGACCGCAAGCGCGATCATGCCCCCCGGCTGGCGCTGCACGATGCCGTCGAATTCCAGTGCCAGCAGCACCGGGGCCAGCCGCGCGGGCGTGGTGCGAAGATCGCGGATCAACTGATCCTCGGCCACGGGGCTTGGACCCAGACGGTCGAGAATCCCTGTGCGCAGCGCGTCGGGGGGAAGGGCGGGGGCGGGCGGCGCGGCCGCGGGCTGCGCTGCGCGTGGGGCGGCGGGCTGGCGCCGGGGGCGTTCCGGCGCTGCGATGCCCTCTGTGCCAAGCGCGGTCAGGATGTCGTCGATGCCGCGCACCACCTCGGCGCCGTCGCGGATCAGCGCGTTGCAGCCCGCGGCCCGCGCCTCCAGCGGATGGCCCGGCACGGACAACACCTCGCGCCCCTGATCAAGGGCGATGCGGGCCGTGATCAGGCTGCCCGAGCCCGCCGCGGCCTCGACCACAACGACGGCGCGGGCAAGCCCCGCGATCAGCCGGTTGCGCAACGGAAAATGCCGGGCCTGCGGCTGGCAGCCCATGGGTTGTTCCGACAAGAGCAGCCCGCCTTGCGCGATATCGGCGGCAAGCCCCGCATTTTCGGACGGGTAGATCACATCGACCCCCCCGGCCAGGGCCGCGATCGTGCCGCCTTCAAGGGCGGCCTTGTGGGCCGCCGTGTCGATCCCGCGCGCAAGCCCCGAAACCACCACGAACCCTCCCCCCCCCAACCCCCCAAACCCCCCCGACCCCCCCCCCCGGCCATCCCCTGCGCCAACCGCCGCGCCATGCGCAGCCCAAGCGACGAGGCATTGCGCGCCCCCACAAGCGCGATCATCGGCCGCGCCGCAAGGCCCGGATCGCCAAGCGTCCACAAAAGGGGCGGCGCATCCGAAATCCCGGCCAGGGCCGCCGGATAGGCCGGCGTTCCAAAGCGCAGAAGCCGCGCGCCCGCCCGCCGCGCGGCCTTCATCTCGGCCATCGCCACGCCTTCGGGGCAGGGGGTGTAGTCCCTGACGCCAGAGGCCCGCGCGATTTCGGGCAGCGCCGCAAGCGCGGCGCGCGCCGATCCGTATTCTCCGATCAGGCGGTGATAGGTGGCCGGCCCCACCCGGCGCGAGCGAATGAGGCGAAGAACCGACAGGTCGTCTTCTTCCGGGGTGTGTGGGGTGTCGGGGATTGGGTAAGAAAACAGGTCTGCTTTCATCCGGTCCTCCGCCTCAGTCGCCCGTCCTCTCTAGCGCCCGCATCGTTAACAAGAGGTTTAGATTTCCCCGCTTCCGAAAAGTTTTCCCAAAATCCGATCGAATCCCGCCCTGTCAGGCGGCAGATCCGCCCACCGTCAGCCCGCCGATCATCAGCGTGGGCTGCCCCACGCCCACGGGCACCCATTGCCCGGCCTTGCCGCAATTCCCGATGCCCGGATCAAGCGCCATGTCGTTGCCGATCGCGCGGATCTGGCGCATGGCGGTGGGGCCGTCGCCGATCAGCGTGGCGCCCTTGACCGGGGCGCCCACGACGCCGTTTCTCACCCGATAGGCCTCGGTGCAGGAAAAGACGAACTTGCCGTTGGTGATGTCCACCTGACCGCCGCCGAAGCCGACCGCATAGATCCCGTCCTTCAGATCCGCCAGAATCGCGCCCGGATCGGCATCGCCGCCCAGCATGTAGGTGTTGGTCATGCGCGGCATCGGGATATGGGCATAGCTTTCGCGCCGCCCGTTTCCGGTGGGGGCCACGCCCATCAGGTGCGCGTTCTGGCGATCCTGCATGAAGCCGACAAGGATGCCGTCCTCGATCAGCACGTTGCGCCCCGAGGGCGTGCCCTCGTCATCGACCGAGATCGAGCCGCGCCGGTCGGGGATCGTGCCATCGTCCAGAACGGTGACGCCGCGCGCGGCCACCTGCTGGCCCATCAGCCCCGCGAAGGCCGAGGTTTTCTTGCGGTTGAAATCCCCCTCGAGCCCGTGGCCCACCGCCTCGTGCAGCAGCACGCCCGGCCAGCCCGGCCCCAGAACCACATCCATCCGGCCTGCGGGCGCGGGCTCGGCGCGCAGGTTCACCAGCGCGATTCGCAGCGCCTCCTGCGTGACGCCCTTCCAATGCGCGGGGTCCAGCAGCCCGGCAAGGCCGTGCCGCCCGCCGCCGCCATGCCCGCCCGATTCGCGCCGGCCGTTCTCTTCCACGATCACCGAGACATTGAGCCGCGCCATCGGCCGGATGTCCGAGACCAGCCCGCCTTCGGGGCGCAGGATGAACACCTCTTGCAGGCTGGCCGCCATCGAGGCCGAAACCTGAACCACCCGCGGATCAAGCGCGCGGGCATAGGCGTCGATCTCGCGCAGGATATCGAGCTTTCCCGCGAAAGGCGCATCCGCCATCGGATCGGCATCGCCATAAAGATGACGGTTGGTCCCGGCGGGCGGCGGCGCCAGAACGCCCCCGCCATCGCCCACCGCAAGGCGCGCGGTTTCGGCCGCGCGGCGCAGCGCGGCCTCGGAAATCTCGGTCGAATGGGCATAGCCCGCGACCTCGCCCTTCACCGCGCGCAGCCCCAGCCCTTCCGAGGCGTCGTAGCTGGCCGTCTTCACCCGGCCGTCGTCGAAGACCAGCGCCTCCGAGCGGCGCCGTTCCAGGAACAGCTCGCCATCCTCGGCGCCATCGGTCGCATCGCGCAGGATGCGCAGCGCGCCGTCCTGATCCAGCATCGTCTCGAAGGGGGCGAAACGTTCGGCAGTCATGCGAGAGTTCCTTATGTCATTGATCTGGATCAAAAGCGGCGAGACGCCGCAGCTTTTGCTTGTCGCTCGGCTACTAATATGATTTTAAAATGGGCGCATACAACCGGGCAGGGCGAAGGGACGCGCTAGGCCCGGTGCAGCGGCAGGGAGAGCCGCGTAAGGGAACGGGAAAATACTATGCGTTTTGCGACCATTCGCTACGGCCTTGCGGCCGCAATCACCTCGACCATTCTTTCCGGGGCGGTCCATGCCCAGGACATGATCACGGGGCTGCCGGTGATCGGCAAGCCGCATGACAAGGGCGTCAACTTCCAGCCGGCCGCAAGCGAGCTGGCCCATGACCAGCAATGGCTGGACGGTATGGTGCTTTACATCATCACCGCGATCACCATCTTCGTCGTCGGCCTGCTGATCTTTGCGATCCTGCGTTTCAACCGCCGCGTGAACCCGACCCCGGCCCGTTTCACTCACAACACCCCGCTCGAGATCGCCTGGACCCTGATCCCGATCATGATCCTGATCGTCATCGGGGCGTTTTCGCTGCCCACGCTGTGGAAGCAGCAGGAAATCCCGCAGGCCGACATCACCATCAAGGCGACCGGCTACCAGTGGTATTGGGGCTACGAATATCCCGACGAAGGCGTTGCCTTTGACGCGCTTCTGCTTCCGAAAGAGGATCTGGCCGCGCATGGCTATGCCGAGGACGAATATCTTCTTGCGGCCGACAATGCTGTGGTGGTGCCCGTCAACAAGACCATCGTGGTGCAGGTCACCGCGGCCGACGTGATCCATTCCTGGACGATCCCCGCCTTCGCCGTGAAGCAGGACGGCGTGCCGGGCCGCATCGCGCAGCTGTGGTTCAACGCCGACAAGGAAGGCGTCTATTTCGGCCAGTGCTCTGAGCTTTGCGGCCAGGCGCATGCCTATATGCCGATCGTCGTCAAGGTCGTCTCGGAAGAGGTCTATGCCGACTGGCTGGCCCGCGCAAAGAACGATTTCGCGGCGGTCGAGGGGGATACGCCGTCCGTCAAGGTCGCGTCGAAGTGATGGCGCGCGGCGCACCCTGGACGGTGCGCCCTGCGTTGCCCGAAGGGAGGGCGGCATGAGCGATATTGGACTTCTCGACCGCGGAGGCGAGGCGCAGTTCGGCGATTATGTCGCGCTGTTGAAGCCGCGCGTGATGTCGCTTGTGGTCTTCACCGCGCTCGTCGGCCTGCTGGTCGCGCCCGTTCCGGTGCATCCCTTCGTCACCTTCTCGGCGGTTCTCTTCATCGCGCTTGGCGGCGGGGCCTCGGGCGCGCTGAACATGTGGTATGACGCCGATATCGACCGCGTGATGCGCCGCACGCAGGGCCGCCCGATCCCGGCGGGCCGTATCACCGAAGGCGAGGCGCTTGGCTTCGGCCTTGCCCTTGCGGGGATCTCGTGCCTGATGCTGGCGCTTGCGGCGAATGTGTTCGCAGGCCTTTTCCTGGCCTTCACGATCTTTTTCTACGCCGTGGTCTATACGGTCTGGCTGAAACGCTCGACCCCGCAGAACATCGTGATCGGCGGGGCGGCGGGGGCCTTTCCCCCGATGATCGGCTGGGCCGTGGCGACGGGCGGGATCAGCGTCGAATCGGTGGCGATGTTCCTCATCATCTTCCTGTGGACGCCGCCGCATTTCTGGTCGCTCGCGTTGTTCATGAAAGAGGATTACTCCAAGGCCGGCGTGCCGATGCTGACGGTGACGCATGGCCGCAAGGTGACGCGCAGCCATATCTTCGCCTACACGCTGATCCTGGCGCCCGTGGCGGTGGGCACGGCCTTCACCGCGATCGGCGGGCCGGTCTATCTGGCCGCTTCGCTGGTGCTGAACGCGCTGTTCATCCGCGGCGCATGGCGTATCCGCGCCCGTGACGAGGCGGCGGCCGAGGCAGACGGATACCGTGCCGAGAAGGCCCTGTTCCGGTTCTCGCTGCTTTACCTTTTCGCCCATTTCACGGCGCTGCTGGCTGAATCGGCGCTGCGGGCCTTTGGTCTTGGGGGCTGGTAGGATGGCGATCACGCGCGACAGCGACCTGCATCACCGCCGTTTCGGCCGCAACCTGGGCCTTGGGCTTGTCCTTGTGGCCTTTGCCGTGCTGGTTTTCGGGCTGACCATCGTCAAGGTCCAGAGCGGCCATTCGATGGAGGCGTTCGACCACCAGCCCCGCGTATCGCTGACCCCCGCGACCGAGCCGGTGAACCGCCCTGCGGCCCCCGTGATCGCGCCGGGCGCACCGATCGCGCAAGAGGCGTCGCAATGAGCGCGCAATCCAACAATCGCGTCGCGTTCCGCCTTCTGGGCCTTGTGGTGGTGATGGGGGCCCTCGCCTGGGCGGCGGTGCCGTTCTACGACTGGTTCTGCCGCGTCACCGGATATGGCGGCACCACGAATGTCGCCGAGGCCGGGTCCGACGTGATCCTGGACGAAATGGTGACCGTGCGCTTCGATGCCAACGTGGCCAAGGACATGCCCTGGCAGTTCAAGCCGATGCAGCGCGAGATGACGCTGCGCATCGGCGAAACCGGGCTTGCCTTCTACGAGGCCTACAACCCCTCGGATCGCGTCGTCGCCGGAACCGCAAGCTACAACGTGGCCCCCGATATCGCGGGCTATTACTTCGACAAGATCCAGTGCTTCTGCTTCACCGAGCAGGTGTTGCAACCCGGCGAGCGGGTCGAGATGCCCGTGTCCTTCTATGTCGACCCCGAACTGGTCAAGGACCGCGATGCCGGCGGCATCCGCTACATCACGCTGTCCTATACCTTCTATGAAACCGAATTGCCCGAACAGCAGGCGGCTCTGGCGCCCGCTGTGAAGGCGACCGTCAACTGAGGCCCAACAGGAAACCGAAATGGCGCACGCGAAAAACCACGATTATCACATCCTCCCGCCCTCGATCTGGCCGCTGCTCAGCGCGCTGGGGGCTTTTGTCATGCTGTTCGGCGCGGTCATGTGGATGGGCGATGTGACGCCCTGGATCTTCTTCATCGGTCTGGCGCTGGTGCTTTACTGCATGTTCGGCTGGTGGTCCGATGTCGTGCACGAGGGGCAGACCGGCGATCATACCCCGGTGGTCCGCATCGGCTTGCGCTACGGCTTCATCCTGTTCATCATGTCCGAGGTGATGTTCTTCTCGGCCTGGTTCTGGAGCTTCTTCAAGCACGCCATGTATCCGATGACCGAGGGTTCGCCCCTGATCGACGGGGTCTGGCCGCCTGCGGGGATCGAGACTTTCGACCCTTGGCACCTGCCGCTGATCAACACGCTGATCCTGTTGCTGTCGGGCGTCACGCTGACCTGGGCGCACCACGCGCTGGTGCACGAGAACAACCGCCGGGATGTCATCAACGGGCTGATCCTGACGGTCATTCTGGGCGCCTGCTTCACCGCGCTTCAGGCCTATGAATACAGCCACGCCGCCTTCGGCTTCGCCGGAAACATCTATGGCGCCAACTTCTTCATGGCGACGGGCTTCCACGGCTTCCACGTCATCGTCGGCACGATCTTCCTGCTGGTCTGCCTGATTCGCGTCCTGAAGGGGCATTTCACGCCCGAGCAGCATGTCGGCTTCGAGGCGGCGGCCTGGTATTGGCACTTCGTCGATGTGGTCTGGCTGTTCCTCTTCGCTTCGATCTATATCTGGGGCAGCGCCTAAGCGCCTCCAGCCATCGCAATGCGCTTGCGCGGGGGGCGACCCCCGCGCTTTTCGTTACGAGGACCCGCATGCGCCGTTACATCTTTCCGCTTCTGCTTGGCCTTGTCGGGGTGGCGATCCTTCTCAGCCTCGGGTTCTGGCAGTTGCGGCGGCTGGACTGGAAAGAGGCGATGCTGGCCGAAATCACCGCCCAGATCGGTGGCCCCACGCAGGAGCTTTCGCCAAGGGGCACGCCGACGGCCCCGCTGAAATACACCCCCGTCATCCTGGCCGGGGCCAGCACGGGCGAGGATGTCCTGGTCCTGTCGGGGCAGAAGGGTGTGGGCGCCGGCTATCAGGTGATCTCGGCCTTCGAGACGGGCGAGGGGCGGCGCATTCTGGTGGATCTGGGCTTTCTGCCCGAGGCGCGGAAGAACGACCCGCGCCCCGCCGCGCCGATGATCGTGCAGGGCAACCTGCACTGGCCCGACGA
>CALMEG010000098.1 GCA_937863185.1 uncultured Paracoccaceae bacterium
CTGAAAGGCGATCTTGCCGTTGGTCCGAGCGCTCATGCCGATATCCTTCCTTCGTGCTGTTCCCTGTGCCGGTGGTGGGGGCCATGGTCCGGTGCCGGGCATAGCTATACCCGGAAGCCCGGCGGGGGGAAGATGCGAAACCCCGGCGCGGCGATCCGGGCGCACCGGCGCGGCATTCGCGCCACGCCGCGCACGGGCGATGCGGGGCGCCCGGGCGCGGAAAATGCGCCGCATCGCCGCGATTTGAGTGGATCGTGCAGAAACATGCCTTGAAAAGCGGGGCGTGAAACGGGTAGATGCGCACAACTGAACAGCCACATCAGGGAAGAGCCATGTTCAACACGATGACTATCACGAAGGCAGCGGGGGCGGTGCTTGGCGCGCTTCTGTTCTTCCTTCTCGGCAACTGGGCGGCCAGTGCGCTTTACTCGATCGGCGGCGATGCCCATGGCGAAGCCGAGGCGCATGCCGGCATGACGGCGACGCCGGGTGATCTTCTGGACAGCGGCGAAGAGGACGGTGCGGCCGAGGAACAAGAGGAAGTTGCCGCGCTCGCGCTCGATTCGGGCGATGCGGCCGCGGGCGAGAAGGTCTTCGGCAAGTGCAAGGCCTGCCACAAGGTCGATGGCGCGAACGCCACCGGCCCGCATCTGGACGGCGTCGTGGGCCGCCCGGTCGCCTCGGTCGACGGCTTTGCCTATTCCAACGGCATGGTCGCGCATGGCGGCGACTGGACGCTTGAGGCGCTGAACGAGTTCCTGATCAAGCCCAAGGCCGTGGTTGCCGATACCAAGATGGCCTTCGCCGGCCTTCCGAAAGAGCAGGACCGCGTGGACCTGCTGGCTTATCTGCAAAGCATCTCGAACTGATCGCATCGCGATCGGCGAATTTCAGGCCGCGCCCCCGGGGGCGCGGCTTTTTTGTTTTTCGGCGGCTCTCACGCAATCGCAACTTGAACCCCGCGCCCGCGGACCTTTACCAATGGAAGCCAGCAGCAACCCGAACGGGTGCATGACAAAAGGGAGAGGCCGGATGGCGAAGGCAATGGCCGCGCAGACGCGCGCGCAGGACGGGGCGATCGGGCAGGCACTGGTTGCCGTCACGGTGCTGGCGCTGGCGCTTTGGGTGGGGCTTGTCGCCCCCGCGCGGTCCGAGGAAACCATTGTCTCGCATGGCATCTCGACCTTCGGCGATCTGAAATACCCGGCCGATTTCGAGCATCTCGATTACGTCAACCCCGATGCCCCGAAGGGCGGCGAGATTTCCGAATGGGCGCCGGGCGGCTTCGACAGCCTCAATCCCTTCACGCTCAAGGGACGGGCGGCGGCGCTATCCTCGGGGATGCTTGAATCGCTGCTGGTCTCGACAGCGGATGAGATCGGCGCGGCCTACGGGCTTCTGGCCGAGACGCTGGACTATCCGCCAAGCCGAGACTGGGTAATCTTCACGCTGCGCGAGGGCATCCGGTTTTCCGACGGCAGCCCGATGCACGCGGATGACGTGCTGTTTTCCTACGAGACCTTCCGTGACAAGGGCCTGTCCTCGTTCCGCGCGGTGCTGTCGCAGCAGGTGCAATCGGCCGAAGTGCTGGACGAACGGCGCATCCGCTTCACCTTCGTGCCGGGCTATCCGCGCCGCGACATTATTCAGGCCGTGGGCGGCCTGCCGGTCTTTTCCCGCGCGGATTTCGAACGCAACAACCGCGACCTTGAGGAAAGTTCCAACATCCCGTTCCTCGGGTCGGGGCCCTACCTACTGGACAGGGCCGAAAACGGCGCGCGGGTGATCTGGAAGCGCAATCCCGATTACTGGGGGCAGGATCTGCCGATCAATCGCGGCCGCAACAATTTCGACCGCATCCGGATTGAATATTTCGGTGATTATCAGGCCGCGTTCGAGGGGTTCAAGGCCGGCGCCTATACATTTCGCAACGAAGCCTCCTCGATCATCTGGGCGACGGGATATGATTTCCCGGCGCTGAAGGCGGGGCAGGTGGTCAAGCGCGAACTGCCCTCGGGCGCGATCGGCACCGGGCAGGCCTTTTCGATCAACCTGCGCCGCGAACGGTTCCAGGACATCCGCGTGCGCGAGGCGATCGGGCTGATGTTCAATTTCGAATGGTCGAACGAGACGCTGTTCTATGGCATCTATGACCGCACCCGTTCGTTCTGGGACAATTCGGAACTGGCCGCCGAGGGGGTGCCCTCGCCCGAAGAGGTGGCGCTGCTGGAACCGCTGGCCGCCGATCTGCCCGCGGACGCCTTGCCGGCCCCCGCCGTGGAGCCGCCGGTTTCGGGGGTGCGCCAGCTGGACCGGGGCAACCTGCGCAAGGCCGCGGCCCTTCTGGATGATGCGGGCTGGATCGTGGGCAATGACGGGCTGCGCCGCAACGAGCGCGGCGAGACGCTGCGCGTCGAGTTCCTCAACGACAGCCAGACCTTCGACCGGGTGATCAACCCCTATGTGGAAAACCTGCGCGCG
>CALMEG010000099.1 GCA_937863185.1 uncultured Paracoccaceae bacterium
GGGTGTGGTTTCCGCGGGGCGGGGGGTGCTTCCCGAAGTGGGGGTGGGGGGTTGCGGGGGCGGGCGTCGCGGCGGCTGGCCGCTTGTCCTCTGGATCCGCCACAACCGCCGCACCGCCTGAGGGCGCGGCGTGCGGCCTCGCGCAAATGATATTCGCCTTGGCGCGGTTTGATTGATAAACTCTATCAAGTGACGGATCGGCGAAATTGATCGCCGATGATGTGCCCCTATGATCGCCGCCAGATCGGAGGAGGTTTCATGGCGGAAATCGAGACAGAGTCGTTGCGCGACCGGATTGCGAAAATCCTGGCGGATCATGCTGCGGTCGAAGGGCCGCTCTTGCCGGTCCTGCATGCCGTGCAGGCCGAATTCGGGCATGTTCCCGCAGAGGCGCTTCCGCTGATTGCCGAGGGGCTGAACATCAGCCGCGCCGAGGCGCATGGCGTGATGTCCTTCTACCATGATTTCCGCGCCGCGCCCGCCGGGCGCCATGTCCTCAAGATCTGCCGGGCCGAGGCCTGCAAGTCGATGGGCGGCGATGCGCTTGCCGATCAGGCCCGCGCGCGCCTTGGGGTGGACTGGCACGAAACCACCCGCGACGGCGCCGTGACGCTGGAGCCGGTCTTCTGCCTGGGCCTGTGCGCCTGCGGGCCCGCGGCGCTGGTCGACGGCAAGGTCGTGGGCGCGGTGGATGCCGCGCGGCTGGAGCGCATCCTTGCGGAGGTCGGGGCATGAAGATCTATCTTCCCATGGATGCCGCCGCAAAGGCCCTCGGGGCCGAGGACGTGGCCGATGCGATCCGCGAAGAGGCCGCGCGCCGGGGTGTCGCGCTGACCCTTGTGCGCAACGGCTCGCGCGGGATGATCTGGCTGGAGCCGCTGGCCGAGGTGGTGGCCGATGGCGTGCGCCTGGCCTTCGGCCCGATGCAACCCGCCGATGTGCCCGCGCTGTTCGACGATCTGGCCGCCCATCCCAAGGCGCTTGGCCCGACCGAGGATCTGCCCTGGATGCGGCGCCAGACGCGGCTGACCTTCGCGCGGGTCGGGCTGAGCGATCCGCTCGATTTGGATGAATATGCGGCGCATGGCGGCCTTGCGGGCCTGCGCAAGGCGCTTGCCATGACGCCCGAGGCGATCGTCGAGGAGGTCACCGCATCGGGCCTGCGCGGACGGGGCGGCGCGGGCTTTCCCACCGGCATCAAGTGGAAGACCGTCGCCGGGGCGACTGCCGCGCGCAAATACATCGTGTGCAACGCCGATGAGGGCGACAGCGGCACCTTTGCCGACCGCATGCTGATGGAGGGCGATCCCTTCGTGCTGATCGAGGGGATGGTGATCGCGGGGCTGGCCGTGGGCGCCGACAAGGGCCTTGTCTACATGCGCTCGGAATATCCCGATGCCATCGCGGTGCTGTCCGAGGCGCTGCGCCGCGCCGGGCAGGCGGGGCTTCTGGGTCCGTCGGTGCTGGGCTCCGGCCGCGCCTTCGACCTTGAGCTGCGCGTGGGCGCGGGCGCCTATGTCTGCGGCGAGGAAACCTCGCTTCTCAACTCGCTTGAAGGCAAGCGCGGCGTGGTGCGCGCCAAGCCGCCGCTGCCCGCGCTTGAGGGGTTCATGGGCCGGCCCACCGTGGTCAACAACGTGCTCAGCCTTGCCGCGGTGCCGTGGATCATGGCCCATGGCGCGGCCGCCTATGCCGAAATCGGCGTCAACCGCTCGCGCGGGACGATCCCGTTGCAGATCGCGGGGAACGTCAGGCATGGCGGCCTGTTCGAGACGGGCTTCGGCATCACCCTTGGCGAGATCGTGAACGAGATCGGCGGCGGCACCGCGACGGGGCGGCCGGTCAAGGCGGTGCAGGTGGGCGGTCCCCTGGGCGCCTATCACCCGGTGGGCGATTTCGACCTGCCCTTCTGCTACGAGGAATTCGCCGGGCAGGGCGGGCTGGTGGGCCATGCCGGCCTTGTGGTGCATGATGACAGCGCCGACATGCTGGCGCTTGCCCGTTTCGCCATGGAGTTCTGCGCCATCGAATCCTGCGGCAAGTGCACGCCCTGCCGGATCGGCGCGGTGCGCGGCGTGGAAACGATCGACCGCATCGCGCGCGGAGACGCGGCGGCCACGCCGCTCTTGCAGGATCTTTGCGCCACGATGAAGGCGGGCTCGCTTTGCGCGCTTGGCGGTTTCACCCCCTATCCGGTGATGTCCGCGCTGACCCATTTTCCCGATGATTTCGCCACCTCAAAGGAGGCAGCCGAATGAAAGACCTCATCATTCCCTGGCCGTCCGAGCGTGACATGGGCACGCCTGCCGTGCGCGCCGACCAGATGGTCACGCTGACGATCGACGGTTTCGACGTGACCGTTCCCGAGGGCACCTCGATCATGCGCGCCGCCGCCGAGGCGGGCATCCCCGTGCCCAAGCTGTGCGCCACCGACAGCCTTGAGGCGTTCGGATCGTGCCGCCTGTGCCTTGTCGAGATCGAGGGTCGGGCGGGCACGCCCGCCTCGTGCACCACGCCGGTCGCGCCGGGGCTGGTGGTGCATACCCAGACATCGAAGCTCAAGGATCTGCGCCGCGGCGTGATGGAGCTTTACATCTCGGACCACCCGCTGGATTGCCTGACCTGCGCGGCCAATGGCGATTGCGAATTGCAGGACATGGCCGGGGCCGTGGGCCTGCGCGATGTGCGCTATGAGGCGATCGAGACGCATTTCCGCCCGCGCGAAGCCGCCGGCGGGGCCAACCCGGCCTATATCCCCAAGGATGAAAGCAACCCCTATTTCACCTATGACCCGGCGAAATGCATCGTCTGTTCGCGCTGCGTGCGCGCCTGCGAAGAGGTGCAGGGCACCTTCGCGCTGACGATCGAGGGGCGGGGCTTCGACAGTCGCGTCAAGGCCGGCATGGCAGGCGACGATTTCCTCAGCTCGGACTGCGTGAGCTGCGGGGCCTGCGTGCAGGCCTGCCCGACGGCGACCCTGCAAGAGAAATCTGTGATCGAGATCGGCACACCCGATCGTTCCGTGGTCACCACCTGCGCCTATTGCGGCGTGGGGTGCAGCTTCCGCGCCGAGATGCGCGGGGACGAGTTGGTGCGCATGGTGCCCTGGAAGGACGGCAAGGCCAATCGCGGCCATTCCTGCGTCAAGGGCCGGTTCGCCTGGGGCTATGCGCAGCACCGTGACCGCATCCTCAAGCCGATGATCCGCGAACGCATCACCGATCCGTGGCGCGAAACCAGTTGGGAAGAGGCGCTTGCCTTCGCGGCGGGGCGGCTCAAGGACATCCAGGCCCGCCACGGGCGGCAGTCGGTGGGGGTCATCACCTCGTCGCGCTGCACGAACGAGGAAACCTATCTTGTCCAGAAGCTGACGCGCGCGGTCTTTCGCAACAACAACACCGACACCTGCGCGCGGGTCTGCCATTCGCCCACCGGTTACGGGCTGGGCCAGACCTTCGGCACCAGCGCGGGCACGCAGGATTTCGACTCGGTCGAACAAAGCGATGTCGTCGTCATCATCGGGGCCAACCCGACCGACGGGCACCCGGTCTTCGCCAGCCGCCTGAAAAAGCGGCTGCGCCAGGGCGCGCGGCTGATCGTGATCGACCCGCGCCGCATCGACCTGGTGAAATCGCCCCATATCCGGGCGGCGCATCATTTGCCGCTGCGTCCGGGCACCAACGTGGCCGTGGTCACCGCGCTTGCCCATGTGATCGTGACCGAGGACCTGTTCGACGAGGCCTTCATCCGCGAGCGCTGCGACTGGGACGAATTCCAGGATTACGCCGAATTTGTCGCCGATCCGCGCCACGCCCCCGAGGCGATCGAGGATCTGACCGGCGTGCCGGCCGCCGAGCTGCGCGCCGCCGCGCGGCTTTACGCGACGGGCGGCAATGGCGCGATCTATTACGGGCTTGGCGTGACCGAGCATTCACAGGGCTCGACCACCGTGATCGGGATCGCCAACCTTGCCATGCTGACCGGCAATATCGGCCGCCCCGGCGTGGGCGTGAACCCGCTGCGCGGCCAGAACAACGTGCAGGGCAGTTGCGACATGGGCTCGTTCCCGCATGAACTGCCCGGCTATCGCCATGTGAAGAACGACGACGTGCGCGAGGTCTTCGAGGCGCTCTGGGGTGTCGAGATCGACCCCGAGCCCGGCCTGCGCATCCCCAACATGCTGGATGCCGCGGTCGAGGGCAG
>CALMEG010000100.1 GCA_937863185.1 uncultured Paracoccaceae bacterium
CACGCGCAGCGCGATCTCGCCCCGGTTGGCGATCAGGATCTTGTCGAACATCCGCGCGCCCTCACTCGACGATCATCAGGGGGGTGCCGAACTCGACGGGGGTGCCGTCCTCGACCAGGATCCGTTTCACCGTGCCCGATTTCGGCGCGGGAATATGGTTCATCGTCTTCATCGCCTCGACGATCAGCAGCGTCTGGCCTTCCTTCACCGCGCTGCCCACCTGAACGAAGGCATCCGCGCCGGGTTCGGGCGAAAGATAGACCGTGCCGACCATGGGCGAGGGCACCGCGCCGGGATGGCTTGCCGGATCCGAGGGCGCGCTTTCCGCAGCCGCGGGGGCCGGGGCGGCCGCGGGGGCGGGCGCTGCGGCCGGGGCGGCATAGGTCACGGGGGCCGCTGCCGCCTGCACGACAGGCGCCTGTTTCACGACGCGCACCTCGAGGCTGTCATCTTCGCCATATTCGCGCATGACCGAAAGCTCGGTCAGGTCGTTCTTGTTCAGAAGTTCGGCGAGTGCCTGGATGAAGGCCACGTCGTTTTCATGGGGTTGTTTGGTCATGCCGTCCTCAAAGGATCCGTTGTTCGGGTCTTGTCCCGCCCGTCCGGCGCGGGCGGTGTCATTCTTCCCTGGCGTTTATACGCGAGCGAAACGGGGGATGAAAGCGCGAAGCGACCCGGGCAGGGCGCGATGATTCCCGGAGGCGGCATGCATTTTACCACTTGATAAAATTTCACGCTGTGGCAGCGTGGAACGATAACAAGCAAGCCAGGGAGGTCACCCGTGACCAACAGCCAGCTCAGCCCCGGCGTTGTGCCGGGGCGTCTAGACGCCGATTCCTACGGGAAGAACTTTGCCGATGTCGCGCCGCCGCTGGACCGGCATGAGGCCAGCGTTGCCGCCGACAGGTGTTATTTCTGCCATGATGCGCCCTGTGTGACGGCCTGTCCGACCTCGATCGACATTCCGCTGTTCATCCGCCAGATCGCAACCGGTACGCCCGAGGCGGCGGCGCTGACGATCTTTTCGCAGAACATCCTGGGCGGCATGTGCGCGCGGGTCTGCCCGACCGAAACCCTGTGCGAGGGCGATTGCGTGCGCCAGACCGCCGAGGGCAAGCCGGTCGAGATCGGCGCGCTTCAGCGCTATGCGACGGACCGGATGATGGCGCGCAACGCCCATCCCTTCACCCGCGCGCCTGCGACCGGAAAGACGGTCGGGGTGGTGGGCGCGGGGCCTGCGGGGCTGGCCTGCGCGCACCGGCTGTCGATGCTGGGCCATGACGTGGTGATCTACGAGGCCCGGCCAAAGCCCGGCGGGCTGAACGAATACGGCATCGCGGCCTACAAGACGACCGGAGGCTTTGCCGCGGCCGAGGTCGACTGGCTGTTGCAGATCGGCGGGATCGAACTGATCGAGAACTGGCAGCTTGGCCGTGCGGGCGATGGCACGCTTGACGATCTTCAGGCCCGCCATGACGCGGTGTTCCTGGGCATGGGGTTGTCGGGTGTGAATGCGCTGCGCCTTGCGGGGGAGGATATGGAGAACGTCACCCCCGCCACCGATTTCATCGCCGAGCTGCGCCAGGCCGGCGATCTTTCGGCCCTGCCTGTCGGGCGCGATGTCGTGGTGATCGGGGGCGGCATGACCGCCGTCGATGCGGCGGTGCAGGCCAGGCTGCTGGGGGCCGAGAACGTGGCCATCGTCTATCGCCGTTCCCGCGCCGAGATGCCCGCTTCGCTGCACGAGCAGGAGCATGCCCTTGGCGTGGGCGTGCGCATCATTCCCAATGCGATGCCGGTGGCGATCCACGGCAACGGCGCGCTGCGCGAAATCGAGTTCGCTTACACGAAGAACGGCCCGAAAGGCCTTGAGAAAATTTCGGAAACCTTCCGCCTGAAGGCCGATCAATGCTTCAAGGCGATCGGCCAGACGCTTGGCGATACGCCCGCCGCGGTGAAGGTTGCGGGCGGCAAGATCTGGGTCGACGGCGCCGGCCGGACCACGGTGCCCGGCGTCTGGGCGGGCGGCGACTGCGCCGTCGGCGGCGAGGATCTGACCGTCACCGCCGTGGCCGAGGGGCGCGATGCCGCGCTTGATATTCACCAATTCCTGCTGGGGGGCTGAGACATGGCTGACCTGCGTTCCGACTTCATCGGTATCAAATCGCCCAATCCGTTCTGGCTGGCCTCGGCCCCGCCCACGGACAAGGCCTATAACGTCACGCGCGCCTTCGAGGCGGGCTGGGGCGGCGTGGTGTGGAAGACGCTCGGGTCCGAGGGGCCGCCCGTCGTCAATGTCAACGGGCCGCGCTACGGTGTCGTGCACGGGGCGGACCGACGCCTGCTGGGGCTGAACAATATCGAGCTGATCACCGACCGCCCCCTTGAGGTGAACCTGCGCGAGATCAAGCAGGTCAAGCGCGCCTGGCCCGACCGCGCGCTTGTCGTCAGCCTCATGGTGCCCTGCGACGAGGAAAGCTGGAAGGCGATCCTCGCCCATGTCGAGGATACCGGCGCTGACGGGGTCGAGCTGAATTTCGGCTGCCCGCATGGCATGAGCGAGCGCGGCATGGGCGCCGCCGTGGGGCAGGTGCCGGAATATATCGAGATGGTGACGCGGTGGGTAAAGCAGCACTCGCGCATGCCCTGCATCGTCAAGCTGACGCCCAACATCACCGATATCCGCAAACCGGCCGAGGCCGCGATGCGCGGTGGCGCCGATGCGGTCAGTCTGATCAACACCATCAACTCGATCACCTCGGTCGATCTGGACCTGTTCGCGCCCGAGCCCACGATCGACGGCAAGGGCGCGCATGGCGGCTATTGCGGCCCGGCGGTCAAGCCCATCGCCCTGAACATGGTGGCCGAGATCGCGCGCAGCGAACAGACGCGGGGGCTTCCGATTTCGGGGATCGGGGGGGTGACGACATGGCGCGACGCGGCCGAATTCATGGCCCTTGGCGCGGGCAATGTGCAGGTCTGCACCGCCGCGATGACCTATGGTTTCAAGGTCGTGCAGGAAATGATCTCGGGCCTGTCGCAATACATGGACGAGAAGGGCTTCGCCGCGACCTCGGAGCTTGTGGGCCGCGCGGTGCCCAATGTGACCGACTGGCAGTATCTCAACCTCAACTACGTCACCAAGGCGGTGATCAGCCAGGAAGACTGCATCAAATGCGGCCGCTGCCATGTGGTCTGCGAGGATACCAGCCATCAGGCGATCGCCATGTCCGAGGATCGCGTCTTCACCGTCAAGGACGAGGAATGCGTGGCCTGCAACCTGTGCGTCGATGTCTGCCCGGTCGAGAATTGCATCAGCATGAAGACCCTGCCGCAGGGCGCGATCGACCCGCGCACCGGCGAGAAGGTCGGAAGCTATGCCAACTGGACGACGCATCCGAACAACCCGATGGCCAGGGCGGCGGAATAGCCGCCGTTCTCAGCGCGTCAGGTCAAGCTTTCCCGGCGGCGTATCTTCAAGCCGGGGCCAGGCGGGCGGCGCGTCTGCGCGATTTCCCCGGCCCGGGTTGTCCTCCCCCTGGGCCGGGGAAGGGTCCGGGGCAGGCGGGCGGGTGGCTGCCCGTGTCTCGCCCGCTGCCCCGGACGGGTTCTCGGGCCGCTCGGCCGCGCCAAGGGGGTCGGCCCGGCGGCGCAGCGCCTGCGCCTCCAGATAGGTCAGCTCGAATGTCGGGGCGGGGCCAGTCGGCTGATCCGCGTCGGGCGCGGGTGCCGCCTCATTGCCCTGCCCGCCGCCGGCATGGGCCGGCGGGCGCAACGGCGCGCGCGGCTGTCCGGAATGCGTGTCGACCCCGGCATCCGCCCCGCCCCCGGCGCGGGCGGCGCCATGCGGCGGTTCGACGGTGCTGGCAGGTGCTTTCGCGGGCGGCGGC
This sequence comes from uncultured Paracoccaceae bacterium, assembly GCA_937863185.1. Classification (GTDB taxonomy): domain Bacteria; phylum Pseudomonadota; class Alphaproteobacteria; order Rhodobacterales; family Rhodobacteraceae; genus CALMEG01. The sequence continues at coordinate 3,891 of CALMEG010000100.1, forward strand.
GCTTCGGAAAGCGGCGACCACCCGATCTGGGGCAAAAGCCCCGATATCCGGTCCATTGCTGTCCCCATGACTCGTTTTCCCCACCGGGCAGTCTGCGCCCGCCGGGTAAAGCAACCGTTAACGCCCGTGCTCAGCCGGTCGCCAGAAGCCGCGTGAACAGCAGGTCCAGAAAGGCCCCCGCCTCGGAATAGGGATCGTGGCCGGGGCCCAGGACGGCGCGCACCTGGGCCTCGAAATCGGCGTAGTGCTGTGTCAGCGCCCAGATCGAGAAGATCAGGTGATAGGGATCGACCGGCGCGATCCGCCCGGCCTCGGACCAGCCCCGGATCACCGCCGCCTTTTCATCGACAAGGCTTTTCAGGCCGGTCTCGATGGCGGGCATCATGTGCGGCGCGCCGCGCAGGACCTCATTGGCGAAAAGGCGGCTTTCGCGCGGCATCTCGCGGCTCATCTCCAGCTTGCGGCGCATATAGCCCATGATCTCGTCGCGCGGTTCTCCGGCCGGGTCGAGCGCGTGCAACGGCGCAAGCCAGTCATCCATCAGCCCGCGCAGCAGCTCCAGATGGATCGCCTCCTTCGACGGGAAATAGTAAAGCAGGTTGGGCTTCGACAGCCCGGCCGCCGCGGCGATCTGGTCCAGCGTGGCCCCCCGGAACCCCTGCGCGGAAAAGACCTCGAGCGCGGCCTCGAGAATCGCCGTGGTGTTGCGCTGCTGAATGCGTGTCTGCGGGCGCGTGGCCCGGCCTTCGTCGTTCACCTGATCCTCCGCCTGCATGCCCTGCCGGTGGTTCCGGCCATCCCCTCATGACCGGCGGGCCGCAATCGCGCAGTCGCGTTATTGACTGGCCCTTGCTCTGTGCTAGCGTGAACCTGACCGCGTGGTCAAAGAAAACCAGCCCCGGTGCACGACCGGGTGCCTTTCCGGGGAGAAGTCTCAATGGCGCTCGATCGCAAGTCGCCCAATGATCTCAATGCATTCTGGATGCCGTTCACCGCAAACCGGCAGTTCAAGAAAAATCCGCGCATGTTCGTGGCAGCCAGGGATATGCACTATACGACCGCTGACGCGCGGCAGGTGCTGGACGGCACGGCGGGCTTGTGGTTCTCCAATGCGGCCCATTGCCGGCCGAAAATCACCGAGGCGATCCAGAAGCAGGCGGCCGAGCTGGACTATGCCCCCGCCTTCCAGATGGGCCACCCGATTGCGTTCGAGCTGGCCAACCGCATCATCGACATCGCGCCGCCGGGCATGGAGCATGTGTTCTATACCAACTCCGGCTCGGAAAGTGTTGAAACGGCGCTGAAAATTGCCATCGCCTACCATCGTGCGCGGGGTGAGGGCGCGCGCACCCGCCTGATCGGGCGCGAGCGTGGCTATCACGGCGTGAACTTCGGTGGCATCTCGGTTGGCGGAATCGTGGCCAACCGCAAGGTCTATGGCACGATGCTGGGGGGCGTGGACCATCTGCCCCATACCCATCTGCCCGGCCAGAACGCCTTTTCCAAAGGACAACCCGAACACGGCGCGCATCTGGCCGAGGATCTGGAGCGGATCGTGGCGCTGCATGGCGCGGAGACCATCGCCGCCGTGATCGTGGAGCCGATGGCGGGCTCGACCGGGGTTCTGCTGCCGCCCAAGGGCTATTTGCAGAAGCTGCGCGAGATCACGGCGAAGCACGGGATCCTGCTGATCTTCGACGAGGTGATCACCGGGTTCGGGCGGCTGGGATCGGCCTTTGCCGCGCAGCATTACGGCGTGCAGCCCGACCTGATCACCACCGCCAAGGGGCTGACCAACGGCGTCATCCCGATGGGCGCGGTGATGACCACCGCCGCCGTGCACGACGCCTTCATGACCGGGCCCGAGCATATGATCGAGCTGTTCCACGGCTATACCTATTCCGGCAACCCGATCGCCTCGGCCGCCGGGATCGCCACGCTCGAGACCTACAAGGAAGAGGGCCTGTTCGAGCGCTGCGCCGAGCTTGCCCCCTATTGGCAGGACGCGCTGCATTCGCTCAGGGGCACGCGCCATGTCATCGACATCCGCAACGAGGGGCTGATCGGCGCGGTCGAACTTGAACCCATCGCGGGCGAGCCGACGAAGCGCGCCTTCGCGGCCTTCCTCAAGGCCTATGAGAAGGGCATCCTGATCCGCACGACGGGCGACATCATCGCCATGTCGCCGCCGCTGATCATCTCGAAGGAGCAGATCGACGAGCTGATCGGAACGCTGAAAGAGGTGCTCGACACGCTGGAATAAGGCGTGCCGGGCAAAGCGCGCGCGGCTGGCCCGCGCGCCCCTCGCCAAAGCGTCATTTCCCCGGCGGGGCGGCTTTTGCTAGCCTGCCCTGAAGCAAGATGGGGCGCCGAGCATGCTTCGAACCTTCCTGACACTGGTCGCGCTGACCCTTGCCGGAAGCGCGCGAGCCGGGCTTGTCGCCTGCGACACCTCGATCCGGGGCGAGGACCTGCATTTCGTCTATGACCCGGAGAATGCCGCGCTGAAGGCCAGCCGCTCGATGCGCGACAGGCTGATGGGGGCGCATGGGGCGATCAGTTGTCCGGGGCTGGTGACGCTGCGCGCCATGACGCCCGAGATGGACGATGCCGCGCGGGCGCCCTTCTGCCTGCAATGGGATCGCAAGGCAAAGACCTATATCGGTTATGCGCAGGGGCCGCGCGACGCCTGGCTTGGCTGCCGCAAGCCCTCGCGCAGCTTTTGTGAACGGGTGAACGGCTCGAAGGCGGCGGCGCTGCATCTGGCCTCCGAAACCGGGGCGGGGCTGCGCGATCTGGGGCTGGCGGTGATGCGCGATCCCTCGGGGGCGGTGCTGGTGCAGGGGTCGGCCCCGGCCATCGGGGCGCAGCTTTCGGCCTGGGGGGCGAGTGCGGCGGGCACGCTTTCGGCACCTGCCACGCTTTCGGCGCTTGCCATTACCGCGGTTGCGGTGGGGGGCGCGGTTTATGTCTGTTCGGACAGCGGTGCAGCGGGCGCGGCCCTTGAGGGCGCGGGGCCGGCGCATCTGGAAGACGGCGCGAGAGTGACCGGCGAATAGGCAGCCGCCGCGGGTTGCGGATGCCGGCGGCACCCCGTTGGCCGCGCCGGTGCGGTTCTGCGGAAACGGGCGGAAAAACCGTTGACCCACGCGCGGAACCATGCCCTCCTGATCCTGACCGGATGGTCAGAAAAGATTCGTCGCGCAAGAGGGCAGAAGCCCCGCATCCGACAGGGAGTAGCCATATGCCAGCACCCGGGGAAAACCTCCGTATCGATTCCACGCGCCTTTGGGACAGCCTGATGGAGATGGCCCGGATCGGGCCGGGTGTGGCGGGGGGCAACAACCGGCAGACCCTGACCGATGCCGATGCCGAAGGACGCGCGCTGTTTCGCAAATGGTGCGAGGCGGCGGGGATGACGCTTGGCGTCGACCAGATGGGCACGATGTTCGCCACGCGCGCGGGCGAGGACCCCGAGGCGCTGCCGGTCTATATGGGCTCGCATCTCGATACGCAGCCGACGGGGGGCAAGTATGACGGGGTTCTGGGGGTTCTGGGCGCGCTGGAATGCGTGCGCACGATGAACGACCTCGGGATCCGGACGAAACACCCGGTCGTGGTGACGAACTGGACCAACGAAGAGGGGACGCGCTTTGCCCCGGCGATGCTTGCCTCGGGGGTGTTTGCGGGCATGCATACGCAGGACTGGGCCTATGCGCGGACCGATGCCGAGGGCAAGCGCTTCGGGGACGAACTGGCGCGGATCGGCTGGATCGGCGAGGAAGAGGTGGGCCGCCGCAAGATGCATGCGATGTTCGAGCTGCATATCGAACAGGGCCCGATCCTGGAGGCCGAGGGCCGCGATATCGGCGTGGTGACGCATGGCCAGGGCCTGTGGTGGCTTGAGGTTACGCTGACCGGCAAGGAGGCGCATACCGGATCGACCCCGATGGGCATGCGCGTCAATGCGGGGCTGGGCATGGCGCGGATCATCGAGCTGGTGCACCGCATCGCGATGGACAACCAGCCCGATGCCGTGGGCGCGGTGGGGCAGGCCAATGTCTATCCCAACTCGCGCAACGTGATCCCGGGCAAGGCGGTGTTCACCATAGATTTCCGCAGCCCCGACCAGGCCAAGCTTGATGGGATGCGCGCGCGGCTGGAGGCCGAGGCGCCCGCGATCGCGGAAGGGCTGGGGCTGGGGATCTCGATCGAGCCGGTGGGGCATTTCGATCCGGTCACCTTCGATCCCGGCCTTGTCGGGGTGGTGCGCGCGGCCGCCGGGCGGCTGGGATATGCGCATATGGATATCGTCTCGGGGGCGGGGCATGATGCGTGCTGGGTCAACCGTGTGGCGCCGACGGTGATGATCATGTGCCCCTGCGTCGACGGGTTGAGCCATAACGAGGCCGAGGAGATCAGCCCGGAATGGGCGGCGGCGGGCACGGACGTCTTGTTGCACGCGGTTCTGGAAACCGCGCAGGTCGTGGGCTGAGGGCGGTGTGGCCGGGGGTTTTGCACCCCCGGACCCCCGCAGGATATTTGGACGAAGATGAAGCCGGATGGGCGCAGAAAAGGATGAGGGCGGCATGACGACGGTCATCAGGAACGGAACGATTGTGACGGCGGATCTGAGCTATGAGGCGGATGTGCTGATCGAGGACGGCCGGATCGTGGAGATCGGCAAGGGGCTGCAGGGGGATGTCGAGCTTGATGCCTCGGGCTGTTATGTGATGCCGGGCGGGATCGATCCGCATACCCATCTTGAGATGCCGTTCATGGGCACCTATTCCAGTGACGATTTCGAGAGCGGCACCCGTGCGGCCCTGGCGGGCGGCACGACGATGGTGGTGGATTTCGCGCTTCCCAGCCCCGGCCAGGGGCTGATGGATGCGCTGAAGATGTGGGACAACAAGTCCACGCGCGCGAATTGCGACTATTCCTTCCACATGGCGGTGACATGGTGGGGCGAGCAGGTCTTTGACGAGATGCCGAAGGTGGTGGACAGGGGGATCAACACCTTCAAGCATTTCATGGCCTACAAGGGCGCGCTGATGGTCAATGACGACGAGCTGTTCGCCTCGTTCCGGCGTTGTGCGGAACTGGGTGCGGTGCCGCTGGTTCATGCCGAGAATGGCGATGTGGTGGCCGAGCTGTCGGCGCGGCTTCTGGCCGAGGGCAATACCGGCCCCGAGGCGCATGCCTATTCGCGCCCCGCGCAGGTGGAGGGCGAGGCCACGAACCGCGCCATCATGATTGCCGACATGGCGGGCGTTCCGCTTTATGTGGTTCATACCAGCTGCGAGGAGAGCCACGAGGCGATCCGGCGGGCGCGCCAGCAGGGCAAGCGGGTCTGGGGCGAGCCGCTGATCCAGCATCTGACGCTGGACGAGAGCGAGTATTTCAATCCCGACTGGGACCATGCCGCGCGGCGCGTGATGAGCCCGCCCTTCCGCGACAGGCGCCATCAGGACAGCCTTTGGGCGGGGCTTTCGGCGGGATCGCTGTCGGTGGTGGCCACCGATCACTGTGCCTTCAGCACCGCGCAGAAGCGTTACGGCGTGGGCGATTTCACCAAGATCCCGAACGGCACCGGCGGGCTTGAGGATCGCATGCCGATGCTGTGGACCCACGGGGTTGCGACGGGGCGGATCACGATGAACGAGTTCGTGGCCGTCACCTCGACCAATATCGCAAAGATCCTTAATATCTATCCCCGGAAGGGGGCGATCTTGGTGGGTGCGGATGCCGATATCGTGGTCTGGGACCCGAAGGCGAGCAAGACGATCACCGCCGCGGCCCAGCAATCCGCGATTGACTACAACGTTTTCGAGGGCAAGGTCGTGACGGGGTTGCCGCGCTATACGCTGACGCGGGGCCAGGTGGCGGTCACCGAGGGCAAGGTCGACACCCGCGAGGGACATGGACAATTTGTCGCCCGCCCGCCCGGAGCGCCGGTCAGCCGCGCGCTTTCGGCCTGGAAGGAGCTGACCGCGCCGCGCCCGGTGCAGCGTTCGGGCATTCCGGCGAGCGGGGTGTAGAATGCGGGCCGGATTTGCGGTGCGAGACATGGGGGGCGACGGGGGCAAGGTGCGAAGAGCATGATGCAACAGGAGGTGATCGAGGCGCAGAACCTCGGCTTGACGTTCCAGACCGGCGACGGGCCGGTTCATGCGCTCAAGGATGTCAACCTGACGATCGGCAAGGGTGAGTTCGTTTCCTTCATCGGGCCCTCGGGCTGTGGCAAGACCACCTTCCTGCGCTGCATCGCGGCGCTGGAGACGCCGACCGAGGGCCGCCTTCGGGTCAATGGCATGAGTGCGGAAGAGGCGCGCAAGGCGCGTTCCTATGGCTATGTGTTCCAGGCGGCGGGGCTTTATCCGTGGCGCACGATCGCGGGCAATGTGAAGCTGCCGCTTGAGATCGTGGGTTATGGGCGCGCGGAGCAGGAGGCGCGCGTGGCGCGGGTCCTGTCGCTTGTCGATCTGGACGGGTTCGGCAGGAAGTTCCCCTGGCAGCTTTCGGGCGGGATGCAGCAGCGCGCCTCGATCGCGCGGGCGCTGGCATTCGATGCGGACATCCTTTTGATGGACGAGCCGTTCGGGGCGCTGGACGAGATCGTGCGGGATCGGCTGAACGAGGAGTTGCTGAAGCTGTGGGCCGCGACGGGCAAGACCATCGGCTTCGTGACCCATTCGATCCCCGAGGCGGTCTATCTGTCCACCCGCATCGTGGTGATGAGCCCGCGGCCCGGGCGGATCACGGATGTGATCGAAAGCACGCTGCCGCGCGAGCGCCCGCTGGATATTCGCGATTCCGCCGAGTTCCTGGCGATTGCGCACCGTGTGCGCGAGGGATTGAGGGCGGGGCATGCCTATGACGAATGAGATGCCGCGCGCGCGAGGAGGCCGGGACGGGGGGCTGTCTGCCCCCCGCGCCTGCCGCCCCCCTGCCGGGGTCGGCAGGCGTGCCCCCCGAGGATATTTCTGCTCTGGTGAAAGGGGGATGCGATGAGGCATGTCCTGCCGGTGCTGTGCGTTCTGGGGGCGATCGTGGTGCTGTGGTTTGGTGGGGCGGTTCTGGCGTTTAGAGAGTATGCCCTTTGGTGATGCGCGCGGGGGGGGGCCGATGCCCGCGCCCGCCACGCTCGCGCCCGACATGATG
>CALMEG010000101.1 GCA_937863185.1 uncultured Paracoccaceae bacterium
TGCGGTCCGCGTGACGGCCGGCAACCGGGCCATCGACGTTTTCGCCGAGGCCGACCGCTACGCGCTGCGCGGACCGGGGGCCTAGGATGGGCCGGTCCGCGCCGGGCGGCCTGCCCGATATCCTGTGCATCGGCTCGGTGTTGTGGGACATCATCGGCCGCGCGCCCGTCCACATGCGGCAGGGCGCCGACGTGCCGGGCCGCATCACGCGCCTGCCGGGCGGCGTTGCGATGAACATCGCCATGACGCTGGCCCGCTTCGGGCTGCGCCCGGCGGTTCTCAGCGCGATCGGGCGCGACAGCCAGGGCGAAGAGCTGATCCGCGCGGCCGGGGTGCTGGGTGTGGATTGCGCGCTTGCCTACCGCTCGGACGATCTGCCGACGGATCGCTACATGGCAATCGAGGGCGCGAACGGCCTGATCGCGGCCATTGCCGATGCCCATTCGCTGGAAAGCGCGGGCGACAAGATCCTGCGCCCGCTGGCCGATGGACGGCTGGGCACGGCCGAGGCGCCCTGGCCCGGGCCCGTGGCGCTTGACGGCAACCTGACCGAGGCGCTTCTGGCCGGGATCGCGGGCTCGCCCCTTTTCGCTGCGGCCGATCTGCGCGTGGCCCCTGCCAGCCCCGGCAAGGCCGACCGCCTGTCGCCCTTCCTTGGCGCGGGCCGCGCGGTGCTTTACCTCAACCTCGAAGAGGCCGCGATCCTGTGTCAGCAGCCCTTCGCCACCGCCGGGGCCGCCGCCGAGGGGCTGCTTGCGCGCGGCGCGGGCCGGGTTCTTGGAGCCCACGGCGCGCACGCAACGGGGGTAGGCGCGGACGGGGGGGTCATTGGCGCCCCCCCGCCGCCAGTCATGGTGACCCGCGTCACCGGCGCGGGCGATACCTTCATGGCCGCCCATATCGTGGCCGAAAGCCGGGGCGCCTCGCGGTCCGAGGCGCTTGAAACCGCGCTTCAGGCCGCCGCCCGCTACGTTTCCGGAGAGATGACCGCATGATGAACACCCCCCTCAGCTATGCCCCCGACGTGCGCGCCGCCCTTGATGACGGCGGGCCGGTCGTGGCGCTGGAATCCACCATCATCACCCATGGCATGCCCTGGCCGCAAAACCTCGAGACCGCCCAAAGGGTCGAGGCAGAGGTCCGCGCCGCGGGCGCCACCCCGGCAACCATCGCGGTGATGGGCGGGCGCATCCATATCGGCCTGACACAGGACGGGCTGGTGCAACTTGCCCAGGCGAAGGACGTCATGAAGCTGTCGCGTGCCGATCTGGCCGCCTGCCTGGCCACCGGGGCCACCGGCGCGACCACTGTCGCCGCGACGATGATCTGCGCGCATCTGGCGGGCATCGGGGTCTTTGCCACGGGCGGGATCGGCGGGGTCCATCGCGGCGCGGAACTGTCCTTCGATGTCTCGGCCGACCTGCACGAACTGGCCGCGACGCCGGTCACGGTGGTTGCCGCGGGCGCCAAGGCGATCCTCGATCTGCCCAAAACGCTCGAAGTGCTTGAAACGCTTGGGGTGCCGGTCATCGCCTATCGCCAGGCGGCCTTTCCGGCCTTCTGGTCGCGCGATTCGGGCCTTGGCGCGCCCTTGCAGGCCGACAGTGCCGCGGTGATCGCCGCCGCGCACCGGATGCGCGTGCGCCTTGGCCTGCCCGGCGGGCAACTGATTGCGAACCCGATCCCCACGGATGCCGAAATCCCCCGCGAAGAGATCCTGCCCGTGATCGAACAGGCCCTGGAGGAGGCGCAGGCACAGGGCATCGCCGCGAAATCGGTCACGCCCTTCTTGCTGCAACGGATCTATGAGCTGACCGCGGGCCGCTCGCTCGAGGCCAATATCGCGCTGGTGCTGAACAATGCCCGCCTTGCCGCGGATATTGCCACGGAACTGTCGCGCGGAAGCTGATTGCCGCAGCAGGCTTGTTGTCGCGCCCCGCGAAAGCCCCTAAATATCAAAGGCCCCGGCTGGCGGGGTCTTTCAGGCGCATCACGACATGACCGAGCACGACGACGAGGTTTCGCAATCCCCCCGCGCCCCGCGCAGACGCGGCCTCTTTCACGGCGTGCGCGCCTCGTTTCTGACCGGGCTTGTGGTGATCGCGCCGATCGGGCTGACGGTCTGGCTGATCTGGACGGTGACGGGCTGGATCGACGGCTGGGTGCTGCCGCTGGTGCCCGAACGCTGGCAGCCCGAGCAATATATCGGCATCAACCTGCGCGGTGTCGGCGTCATCATCTTCCTGATCTTCACGGCCATCGTGGGCTGGCTTGCCAAGGGGCTGATCGGGCGGTCGCTTCTGCGGTGGGGCGAGCATATCGTCGACCGGATGCCCATCGTGCGCACGGTCTATAACGGGCTCAAGCAGATCGCCGAAACGGTGCTGAGCCAGAGCGAGGCCAAGTTCGACCGTGCCTGCCTGATCGAATATCCCCGGCCGGGCCTGAAGGCGATCGCCTTCGTCTCTTCCACCGCCAAGGGCGAGATCGCGCGCCGGGCAGAGCCGGACGATCCGCTGATCTCGGTCTTTCTACCCACCACTCCGAACCCGACTTCGGGCTTTTTGCTGTTCGTGCCGCGTTCGCAGCTGACCTATCTGGACATGAGCGTCGAGGATGCGGCCAAGCTGATCATCTCGGCCGGGCTGGTCTATCCCAGCCCCAAGGCGGCGCCGGGCGCCCGGCCCGCTCAGGAAAACATCGCCACCAGGTCGACCGAGGCGCGCTGACCCAGATCGTCGGCATGGGCGTCGAGAAAGCGGTCCGCCGCCGCCTGCCCCGCCGCCTTCAGGCGCGACAGCGTGCCTTGCCCCGGCGCGATCTTGCTGTCGGCGCGCAGCGAGGTCATCACCGCGTCATCGGCCACCAGATGCATCAGGACATCCTTCATCCGCCCCTCGATCACGCTGCCATCGGCGATCAGGCGGCGCACGAAGCTGATCGCGCGCAATTCGCGCAGCAGCGAAGCGTTGAAGTTGATCTCGTTGATGCGGCCCTCGATCTCGGCGGGGGTCTTGGGAATCCCGTCGCGCATCAGGGGATTGATGTTCACCACCACGATGTCGCGCGGCAGGTCGGCTTCGAACAGCGGAAACAGCGCGGGGTTGCCGGTGAAGCCGCCATCCCAGAAGGCCTCGGTGCGGCCGGTTGCGGGATCTTCGATCTCGACGGCGCGAAAGACGTTGGGCAGGCAGGCCGAGGCGAGGATCGCATCGCAGGAAATCTCGGCGCCCGAAAAGACGCGGATCTTGCCGGTGCGCACATTCGTCGCCGAGACGAACAGCCGCGGCCCGGCCTCGGCGCAGACCTCGTCATAGTGGAACCGCTCGACGATGCGGGCCAGCGGATTGACGTAGAACGGCCCGCTGTCATAGGGCGAGACGATGCGCCCGAAGGCATCGGCCATCGCAACGGGGGTGAAGGCCTCCATCCAGCGGTTCACGATCTCGGGCACCGGGAACAGCGCCCCGATCCAGCGGGTGAGCCGCAGATCGTGCACCTCGGAGACCTGCGACCAGAGCCAGTCGAGATCGTCCCGCGCGCCCTGCCGCCCGTCGCGCACCAGACCCGATTTCAGCGCGGCCCCGTTCAGCGCCCCCGCCGAGGTGCCTGAGATCGCGGCGATCTCGAGCCAGTCCTCGTCGAGAAGCCGGTCGAGCACGCCCCAGGTGAAGGCGCCATGCGCGCCCCCGCCCTGAAGCGCGAGATTGATGCTTTTGGGTTTCATCTTACCTCCGGTTGCCCGTCCGGGGGCGCAGGGGGCTGCGCGCCCCCTCTGGCCTGCGGCCATTCACCCTGCGGGATATTTCTGCCCTGAAGAAGCGCGCATCGCGTTTTGGGGCGCGCGGGAAGGAAGCTGTCACCCTGCCGGCCTCAGAGCGGCAGGAGGGGGGGGGTTTTGATCTCCTCCATCGACAGGAGTGCGGTGAAGCTGTGGATCTTCACCTCGCCGATCAGCGCCTGGTAGAATTGATCATAGGCGCGCGCGTTCTTGACCCGGACCTTCAGGATATAGTCGATATCGCCCGCGAGCCGGTGCGCCTCGAGCACTTCGGGGCGCGCGCGCAGGGTGGCGAGGAACTTGCGCTGCCAGTCGGATTCGTGTTCGGAGGTGCGGATCAGGACGAAGAAACAGGCCTCGAGCCCGAGCGCCTCGGCGTCGAGCAGGACGGTCTGCCGCCCAATCACGCCCATATCCTTCATCTTGCGAATCCGGTTCCAGACCGGCGTCTTGGAGGAGCCGACCTTCCGGGCGATCTCGTCCAGAGACTGGCTTGCGTCCTCCTGCAACTGAGAGAGGATTTTCCTGTCCATCTCGTCCAAACGAACTGCCATTCGCGTTTTCTCCGATTATCGGGAAGCCTGTTTTGTCAGGCGCACCCTACGGAACAAAGTTCCTTATCTGCAAGGGCGTATAGGCAAAACAGGGGAAAATTTCCTATATTACAGCAAGCAAATCCGAGGTGTGCAATGACCACAGACGACCGAAAGACCGCGTTGCATGCCGGCCATGTCACCTTTGCGGGGGCCGGGCCGGGCGATCCCGACATGCTGACGCTGGCGGTGGCGCGCGCGCTTGCCGGTGCCGGTGTGGTGCTGCACGGCCGACTGGGCAGTTCCGCGGTCCTCGCCCTGGCCGGGCCGCAGGCGGGTCT
>CALMEG010000102.1 GCA_937863185.1 uncultured Paracoccaceae bacterium
GAACGGCAGCTTCCCAAGCTGCATACGAGGGTTCGATTCCCTTCACCCGCTCCATCCCCCCCCGATCCTTCCGCAGCACTCTGGCCACGCCCCGCCGGACCGGCTATCACGGGCGCAGTTTTCGGTGACAGGAAGGAGAGGCCCCGATGGCCGACATCAAACGTATCGAATGCGGCCCGCGCATGAGCCAGGCGGTGATCTGCAACGGCATGATCTGGCTGGCCGGCCAGGTTGGCGAAGCCGGCACCAGCGTCACCGAGCAGACCCGCACCATCCTTGCGGGCATCGACCGGCTTCTGGCCGAGGCAGGCTCGGACAAGACGCGGATCGTCTCGGCCCAGATCTGGATGGCCGACATGGCCGATTTCGCCGAGATGAATGCCGTCTGGGACGCCTGGGTGCCGCAGGGCCACTGCCCGGCCCGCGCCACGGGCGAGGCAAAGCTTGCCACGCCCGACTACAAGGTCGAGATCATCGTGACCGCCGTTCAGGCCTGACGCCCCTGCCCTCCGCGCCCCTGTGAAAGGGCGCGGGGGTCCGCCTCAGCCCGCCGCCGCCTCGGCCGCCTCGGCCGCCAGCAGGCGGATCCGCTCGACCATCGCGCGCAACCCGTTCGAGCGTTGTGCCGAAAGGTGATCGTTCAGCCCCAGCCGCGCAAGCTCGGCCGCCGCGTCGACCTGCCCGACCTCGCGCGCGCTCAGCCCCGCGTAAAGCGCATGCAGCACCGCGATCAGGCCGCGCACGATCATCGCATCGCTCTCGCCCTGGAAATCGAACCGCGCCCCAGGGCCCGTGCCCTCGATCCGCGGCAAAAGCCAGACCTGGCTTGCACAGCCCTCGACCTTGGTGGCGGGCACGCGGAAGGCCTCGTCCAGCGGGGGCATGGCCTTGCCCAGCTCGATCACATGGCGATAGCGCTCTTCCCAGTCGTCCAGAAACTCGAACGTCTCGGCGATATCCTCGAAAGCGGTGCTGGCCATGCTCTGTTCCCCCCGGGGCTTTCTCCCCTGCCTAGCGCCGCCCCGGCGCAAGGTCCAGTAGCGGCTTTTCAAAAGCCTTCCGATCGGCTACCCAGAACCCGTAGGTTCGCCCGGAGGCCCCATGAAGACGCCCGTTCTCGCCACGCTCGCCCTGTCGCTTACGCTTGCCGGCTGTGGCAGCGTTCGGGAAAGCCGCCTCAACCCGTTCAACTGGTTCGGCCGCTCGACGGAGACGGCAGCGACGCTCGCGCCTGCGGGCGGATATGACACGGCCATCGGCGACAATCGCGTGCTGGTGGAACAGGTGACCCGCTTCGAGGTGCAGCCCGCCCATGGCGGTGCGATCCTTTCGGCGGCGGGCCTGCCGCCCACACAGGGCTGGTGGGATGCCGAACTCGTGGCCGAGAATGACGGCTTCCCCGAGGATGGCGTGCTGACCTATCGCTTCGTCGTGGCCGAGCCCGTTCCCGGCACGCCCGTTGCGCGCCGCGTCCTGACGCCCGAGTCGCGCGAGGTGACGGTGGGCAAGTATATCTCGAACCAGCGCCTTGCGGGCGTGCAGCGCATCGTGGTGACGGGCGCGGGCAATTCCCGCACGGTCAGCCGCTAAGCGCCATCAGGGGCAGCGCCCGGCCCTGTCAGCCGGGCACGACCACCCGGACAGCGCCGCCCGCGGCGGTCAGCGCGATCTCGCCCCGTGCAAGACGCAGCGCATCGTTGCCGAAGACCTCCTTGCGCCAGCCCGTCAGCGCCGCCACATCGCGCCGCCCCGCCGCGATCCGGTCCAGATCCGAGGAGTTGGCGATCAGCTTGGCGGCCACCCCGGCCTCTTCCGACTTGGCCTTGAGCAGCACGCGCAACAGATCCGCCAAAGCGGTGTTCACCTGAAGCTGCGGCCCGTCCTGGTCCACTTGCGGAAAATCCTCGGGCTTGAGGGCAAGTGCGGCCTTCACGGCGGTCATGATCCCCTCGGCAATCTCGCCCCGCCGGGCCTCGCGCAGCAAGAGCCGGGATTTCGACAGCTCTTCGGGCGTGGTGGGCTTGGTCGAGGCCAGCTCCAGCAGCGCATCATCCTTGAAGATACGCGAGCGCGGGATGTTCTTGTTCTGCGCAAACCCCTCGCGGAAGCGGGCCAGTTCGCGCACGACGGCCAGGAAGCGGCCCGAACTGGTGCGCGTCTTGACCCGCTGCCAGGCCTCTTCGGGGCGGGTGATATAGGTTTCGGGATTAAGCAGGATCGCCTCTTCCTCTTCGACCCAGGCTTCCCGGCCCGATTTCCGCAGCTCTTTCGACAGGAATTCGTAGATCACGCGCAGATGGGTGACACCGGCGATGGCATAGGTCTTTTGCGCCTCCGTCAGTGGCCGGCGCGACCAGTCGGTGAACCGCGAGGTCTTGTCAAGCGACTGGCGCGCGATCTTCTTGACCAGCGTTTCATAGCCCACCTGTTCGCCGAAACCGCAGACCATCGCGGCGACCTGCGTGTCAAACAGCGGCACGGGAAAGACGCCGGCCTCGGTAAAGAAGATCTCCAGATCCTGCCGCGCGGCGTGAAAGACCTTTACCGTATCCTCATGGCGAAAGAGGTCGTAGATCGGTTCCAGCGAAAGATCGGGCGCCAGCGGATCGACCAGCACCGCCTCGCCGTCAGAGCCGGGCAAGGCCATCTGCACAAGGCACAGCTTCGACCAATAGGTGCGCTCGCGCAGGAATTCGGTATCGACGGTGACATAGGGCTGGGTTTTTGCCTTGGCGCAGAATTCGGCAAGGGCTTCGGTCGTGGTAAGGGTCTGCATCGGGGGCTTTCATGTCGCGCGGGGTCATCCCGCAGTCATGTTTTCTTTAGGACAGCCGCCCGCAGATGAAAAGCGCCGATAGACCAGCGGCGGCGCTTACATATACAGGGGCGCGCGGTCCCCGCCCGCAAAGCGGCGCAAAACGGCCGGGTAAAGCCGGTGCTCGGCGGCCAGAACCCGCGCGGCCAGCGTATCGGCATCGTCGCCCGGCAGCACCGGCACCCGCGCCTGTCCAAGGATCGGGCCATCGTCCAGAACGGGCGTCACCTCATGCACGGTGCAACCGGCCTCGGTATCGCCCGCGTCAAGCGCGCGCTGATGCGTGTGCAGGCCGGGATATCTCGGCAAGAGCGAGGGGTGGATGTTCAGCATCCGCCCCGCGAACCGCGCGACGAAGGCCGGGGTCAGGACGCGCATGAAACCCGCAAGGCACAGGATGTCGGGCCGGGCCGCAAGGATCGGTTCAAGCAACTCGGCCTCGAAAGCGGCGCGGTCCTTGCCGAAGGGGCGATGGTCGATGGCGGCGGTCGGCACGCCAAGCTCTGCGGCCCTTGCCAGCCCCGCCGCGCCCGCATCGTTCGAGGCCACCAGGACCGGACGCGCCGGATGATCCCCCGTCATGCTTTCGACCAGGCGCAGCATGTTCGAGCCGCCGCCCGAAATCAGGATCGCAACGCGTTTCACAAAAGCCCGCCGGTATAGGCCACGCCCTGACCCTCGGTGACGGTGCCGATCACGGTGACGGTTTCACCCTCCTCCTCCAGCAGCGCCTTCAACACCCCGGCCCGGTCGGCGGCCACGACGCAGATCATGCCGATGCCGCAGTTGAAGGTCTTGAGCAGTTCGGCCTCTTCCATCCGCGCGGTCCCGGCCAGCCAGCGGAAGACCGGCGGCAGGGTCCATGCCGACAGGTCGATCGCGGCGCCAAGCCCCTCGGGCAGGACGCGGGGCAGGTTCTCGGTCAGCCCGCCGCCGGTAATATGGGCAAGCGCATGCACACCGCCCGCACGCACCGCCGCAAGCGTCTGGCGGACATAAAGCCGCGTGGGCGCCAGCAGCGCCGCGCCAAGGCTGCCCTCCGAGAAGGGCGAGGCCGCATCCCAGTCAAGGCCCGAAAGCTCGACCACCTTGCGCACGAAGCTGTAGCCGTTGGAATGCACGCCGCTGGAGCCAAGCCCAAGCAGGACATCGCCCGCCTGCACGCCCGAGGGCAGGTCTGCACCGCGCTCCATCGCGCCCACGGCAAAGCCCGCAAGATCGAAATCGCCCTTGTGATACATGCCGGGCATCTCGGCCGTCTCGCCGCCGATCAGCGCGCAACCCGATTGGGCGCAGCCCTCGGCGATACCCTCGATGATCCGCGTCGCCTGATCGACATCAAGCTTGCCCGTGGCAAAATAATCCAGGAAAAACAGGGGCTCCGCGCCCTGGCAGACCAGGTCGTTCACGCACATCGCCACAAGGTCGATACCGATCGTGTCGACATTGCCGGTGTCGATGGCGATGCGCAGCTTGGTGCCCACCCCGTCGGTCGCGCCGACCAGGATCGGGTCCTTGTAGCCCGCCGCCTTGAGGTCGAACAGCGCGCCGAACCCGCCAAGGCCCGACATGGTGCCCGACCGCGCCGTGCGTTTCGCCGCCGGCTTGATCCGTTCGACAAGGGCATTGCCCGCGTCAATATCGACGCCCGCATCGGCATAGGTCAGCCCGTTCTTGCCCGTGGTCATCGCCGCATACTCCGCCAGAATTTCCGCAGCCCGGCCTTAGCGCAATGCCCGCACGGGGGCAACGGATATGGCCGCCCCCGCGCGCATATTCTTGACCCGCCGCACCAATCTGCTAGGCAGAAGCCGATCTTGGGGCCTGTAGCTCAATG
>CALMEG010000103.1 GCA_937863185.1 uncultured Paracoccaceae bacterium
GCCATGGCCTCCCGCAGGGCTTCGCGCACGGTCATGGATTTCATCGCCGTGCCCTCGGGCCAGTCCGGGCTGTTGTCGCCCTTGGGTGCGGCGGGGGCGGCCGCGACGGGGGCTGCGGCGGGCGCCGCGGGGGCAGGGGCCTCTGCCGCGGGCTTGGCCGCGGGCACGGCATCCGCGCTTTCGCCTTCCTCGACCAGCACCGCGATGGGGGTGTTGACCTTCACCCCTGCGGTGCCTTCGGCCACGAGGATCTTGCCGACGATACCTTCGTCGACCGCCTCGAACTCCATCGTCGCCTTGTCGGTCTCGATCTCGGCCAGGATCTGGCCCGAGGTGACGGTTTCGCCCTCTTTCACCAGCCACTTGGCAAGGGTGCCTTCCTCCATCGTGGGCGAAAGGGCGGGCATCAGGATTTCGGTTGCCATTCTGCTATCTCCCTTACGCGTAGATGTCGGTCCAAAGCTCCGAGACGTCCGGCTCGGGGCTTTCCTTGGAATATTCGGCGGCTTCGTTCACGATCGCCTTGATTTCCTTGTCGATCGCCTTGAGATCGTCATCGCCCGCGTGTCCGCCCTGAAGCAGCAGTTCGCGCACATGCTCGATCGCGTCGCGCTCTTCGCGCATCTTCTGCACTTCCTCGCGCGAGCGGTATTTTGCCGGGTCCGACATCGAATGCCCGCGGTAGCGATAGGTCATGACCTCAAGGATATAGGGGCCGTCGCCTGCGCGGCAGTGGGCCGTGGCGCGTTCGCCCGCCTCTTTCACCGCCAGAACATCCATGCCGTCGACGGATTCGCCGGGGATGCCGAAGGCCTGGCCTCGGGTGTGGATCTCGGGCGTGGAGGTCGAGCGTTTCTGCGCCGTGCCCATGGCATACTGGTTGTTCTCGATCACGAAAACCACCGGAAGCTTCCACAGCGCGGCCATGTTGAACGTCTCGTAGACCTGGCCCTGGTTCGCCGCGCCGTCACCGAAATAGGTGAAGGTGACGCGGCCGTTCCCCTTGTATTGATCGGCAAAGGCCAGACCCGCACCAAGCGGCACCTGCGCGCCCACGATGCCATGCCCGCCGTAGAAGTGCTTTTCCTTGGAGAACATGTGCATGGAGCCGCCCTTGCCCTTGGACAGTCCGCCCTCGCGCCCGGTCAGTTCGGCCATAACGCCCTTGGGGTCCATGCCGCAGGCCAGCATATGCCCGTGGTCCCGGTAGGAGGTGATGCGCTTGTCGCCGTCTTCTGCCGCGGCCTCAAGGCCCACGACCACGGCTTCCTGCCCGATATAGAGGTGACAGAACCCGCCGATCAGCCCCATGCCGTAAAGCTGGCCCGCCTTCTCTTCGAAGCGGCGGATCAGCAGCATCTCGCGGTAATATTTCAGAAGATCGTCTTTCGAGACATTGGCGCGTTTCGTGGCCTTGGTCTCGGGGTTCTTTCGTGTCGCCATCGGGCAGCCTCCCCACTACGCGGAATAGTTCAACGTTAAACCATTCCATAACGCAAGGGCGGCCGCGATGCAATCAGCGGATCACGATCTCATCGGCGCGGATCGTTCCCAGCACATCGCGCGCGCGTTCGTCCAGAAGGTCGAGGTCAAGATAGCCGTCGGAAAAGCGCTTTGTCAGGTGGGCCTTCGGGGCACCCCTTCCGCGAAGTGCTTTGCGCTCGGCGGTCAGTTCGTCGATTTCGGCTTCGATCTGCACGCGGCGGAACACGCCGTAAGATCCCTGCACGGCGGCAAAGGTGAAATAGATCGCCATCGCACCTGCAACGGTGAAGAAAATCAAGGGCCCGACGGTGGGTCGCTTGTTGCTCATGTTCTGCCTCGTGCTGCGCCTCTTGCCGGGCGTCGGACGAATCATGCCATAGCCGATTCGCAAAGGGAATCCCCGCAACCCCCTGTTTCGCTAATAATTCCGCGATTACGCGCGGCTGAGTCCAAACGGCAACGGGGGCCGCATGGGCCCCCGCTTTCGTCACAGGAGGTGCGTTTCGCGCCTAGCCCGCCACCGAGGCCGCGTGGATCGAGGTGATCGCCGCGCCCAGAAGCGCGTCGAATTCCGCATCGCTCTGCCCTGCGCTCAACCCCTCGGTCAGGGCACGGCTGAACGAGGCGATGATGCCGGTGTTCTGCGCCAGAAGCGCGTTCGCCTCGTCGCGGCTGTAGCCGCCCGACAGCGCCACGACCTTCATCACGCGGGGATGGTCGACCAGCGGCTTGTAGAAATTCGCAACACTCGGCAGGGTCAGCTTCAGCATGACCTGCCGGTCGGCGGGCAGGGCGTCCAGCCGGGCCAGGATCTCGTCGCGCAGGATCGCCTCGGCCTCGGCCTTGTCGGCGATCGAGATCGTCACCTCGGGCTCGATGATCGGGATGAGCCCGTGCGCCAGAACCTGCGCGCCCAGCTCGAACTGCTGCGCCACGACGGCCCTGATCCCTTCGGCATTCGCCGCAGAGATGACCGAGCGTTCCTTGGTGCCGAAAATGCCCGCCGCCGCCGCGCGCGCCAGAAGCGCGTCTAGGCCGGGGATCGGCTTCATCAGCTGGCAGCCGTTCGCCTCGGCCTCAAGGCCCTTGTCGATCTTCAGGAAGGGCACGACGCCGCGGGTTTCCCACAGATAGGTGGCGGTGGGGGTGCCGTCGATCTTGCGGTCCATGGTCTGTTCGAACAGGATCGCGCCCACCACCTTGTCGCCGGTGAAGGCGGGGGATTTGATGATCCGGGCGCGCATCTCGTGGATCAGGTCGAACATCTCCTCTTCCGAGGCATAGGCGGTCTCGGGCACGCCATAAAGCCGCAATGCCTTCGGCGTGGAGCCACCGGACTGGTCGAGCGCGGCGATGAACCCGGCCCCTTTGCGCATCTGTTCGGCTTGCTTCGCGTTCGACATGATGATCCCCCGGAAATGGATTGGCTGCGGGCCTTCGCCCCTTGGCATGCAGATAACCTGTTGACGTTTCAGGCGCAATTCTGGTGGCGCTAACGGCCCATTGAAGAAAAGGCGGCCCGAAGGCCGCCTGTCGCCGCTCAGCGTGTCAGGGCCGCGACGCCGGGCAGCTCCTTGCCCTCCATCCACTCGAGGAAGGCGCCGCCCGCGGTCGAGATGTAGCTGAAGGATGCCGCGCCCCCCGCCTTGTTCAGCGCCGCGACGGTATCGCCGCCCCCCGCGACCGAAACCAGACGCCCGGCCTTGGTCAGCTCGGCCGCCTTCCGCGCGGCGGCATTGGTCGCCGCATCGAAGGGCGCAATCTCGAACGCGCCAAGCGGGCCGTTCCAGATCAGCGTGCGCGACGCCTCGAAGACCCGCACGATCGCTTCAACCGAGTCCGGCCCCGCATCGAGGATCATTGCATCGGGCGGGCAGGCCTCGGCAGGCACCACCTCGCTTGGCGCGCCGGCCGCGAATTCGCGCGCAACGACCACATCGACGGGCAGCACGATCTGGCAGCCTTCAGCATCGGCCTTGGCCATGATCGCGCGCGCGGTGTCGGCCATGTCATGCTCGGCCAGCGATTTGCCCACGTCGATCCCCTTGGCGACAAGGAAGGTATTGGCCATGCCGCCGCCGATGATCAGGTTGTTCACCTTGCTGACCAGGTTGCCCAAAAGGTCGAGCTTGGTTGAAACCTTCGCCCCGCCTACAACGGCCGCAACCGGGCGTTCGGGATGGCCGAGCGCGGCCTCCAGCGCCTTCAGCTCGGCCTCCATCAGCCGCCCCGCCGCCGCGGGCAGCACATGCGCGATCGCCTCGGTCGAGCTGTGGGCGCGATGCGCGGCCGAGAAGGCGTCGTTCACATACACCTCGCCCAGGGCCGCCAGAGAGGCCGCAAGTTCGGCGTCGTTCTTTTCCTCGCCCGGATGGAAGCGGGTGTTTTCCAGCAAGAGCACCTCGTCCGGGCCCAGGGCCGCCACCGCGCGCTTTGCCGGGCCGCCGATGCAATCCTCGGCGAAGGCGACCTTCACCCCAAGCGCGCTTTCCAGCGCGGGAACCAGCGGGCGCAGGCTCATCTCGAGGACGACCTTGCCCTTGGGGCGCCCGAAATGGGCCAGAAGGACGGGTTTGCCGCCCTTGGCCATGATGTCCTTCACAGTGGGCACGATCTTTTCGATGCGGGTGGCGTCGGTGACGCGCCCGTTTTCGACCGGCACGTTGATATCGACCCGCACAAGCACGACCTTGCCGTCCATGTCGATGTCATCAAGCGTTTTCCAGGCCATACGGAATCTCCATACCTAATACTCACGCAAACTTGCCCCGCAGGCGCGCGAAAGGCAACGGCAAGCGCGGCTTTCCCCTTTCATTGCCCGAACTCGCGCCCTAAGTTCCGCCCAAAGCCAGAGGAGACAGAGATGGCCGATATCAAGGATCCGGAAAACACGATCATCGTCGAGCTCAAGGACGGCCCCGTCGTCATCGAGCTTCTCAGCGAGGTTGCCCCCAAGCATTGCGAACGGATGAAGGAACTTGCCCGCGCAGGCAAATACGACAACGTCGCCTTCCACCGCGTGATCGAGGGGTTCATGGCCCAGACCGGCGATGTTGCCCATGCCAACATGGAGAACAACTACAATCCCGGCCGTGCGGGCACGGGTGGGTCGGATCTGCCCGACCTTCCGGCCGAGTTCTCCAAGCTTCCGCATGACCGCGGCACGCTTGGCGCGGCGCGTTCGATGAACCCTAATTCGGCGAACTCGCAGTTCTTCATCAATTTCAAGGATAACCACTTCCTCAACGGGCAATACACGGTTTACGGCCGCGTGATCTCGGGGATGGAGCATGTGGACCGCATCGCGCGCGGCGAGCCGCCGGCGAATCCCGACCGCATGATCTCGGTGAAGGTGGCGGCCGATGCGTAAGCTGCTTCTGTCGCTGGCGGTCGCGGCCACCCTTCCGGGGGCTGCGTTTGCCCAAGGGTCGGGCGTGGCCGACGGGCCCGGTCCCAATCTGGTGCTGGAACTGGGCGGGTCGCTCAGCGGCCAGGTGGTCATCGACCTGCTGCCCGACGTGGCCCCGAAACATGTCGAACAGATGACCGCGCTTGCAGAGGCCGGGGCCTATGACGAGGTGGTCTTCCACCGTGTGATCGACGGGTTCATGGCGCAGACGGGCGATGTGCAGTTCGGCAAGCGCGGCGGCGATATGTCGCTGGCGGGGATGGGCGGCTCGGACCGCCCCGATCTTCCGGCCGAATTCTCGAACCGGTCGTTCCAGCGCGGCATGGTCGGCATGGCGCGCAGCCAGGATCCGAACTCGGCCAACAGCCAGTTCTTCATCATGTTCGACGCTGCCCCCCATCTGGACGGCCAATACACGATCGTCGGCCATGTCGTCGAGGGGCTGGAGCTGATCGACGCCATCAAGAAGGGCGACAGCGGCCGCAACGGCCTTGTCGAGGACCCCGATTACATCGTCAGCGCAACGGTCGAGTGAGCGCCGCCAAAGCCGAAAACGGAAAGGCCCGGCCGCATTGGCCGGGCCTTATTCATGCTGGCGTCAAGGCGCTCAGCCGATCGTCACCAGCGCATGGCGCTTCTTGCCCGCGGTCAGTTTCAGCGGCTCGGCCAGCTCGCCCGCGCCGAACATGCGCCCGGCATCGGTCTCGATCTCGTCATTTACCCGCGCGGCCCCCTCGGCGATCAGCCGCTTGGCATCCTTGCCCGATTTCGCAAGGCCCGAGCGCACGACAAGCTGCGCAAGGCTGATCCCGTCGGCCACCTCGGCCGCAGCCAGGTGCAGGGTGGGCAGATCCTCGCCCACGCCGCCCTTCTCGAAGACCTCGCGCGCGGTGGCCTCGGCGGCGGCGGCGGCCTCGGGGCCGTGCAGAAGCGTCGTCACCTCATTGGCCAGGATGATCTTGGCATCGTTGATCTCGGCGCCCGGCAGTGCGCCCAGACGCTCGCATTCCGCCACCGGCAATTCGGTGTAAAGCTTCAGGAAGCGCCCGACATCTGCATCGGTGCTGTTGCGCCAGAACTGCCAGAACTCGTAGGGGCTCAGCATCTCGCCGTTCAGCCAGACCGCGCCGCCCGCCGACTTGCCCATCTTGCGCCCGTCCGAGGTGGTCAGCAACGGCGAGGTGAGGCCAAAGACCTCGTGGTCGATCACCCGGCGCGTCAGGTCGATGCCGTTGACGATGTTGCCCCACTGGTCCGAGCCCCCCATCTGCAACAGGCAGCCGTAGCGGCGGTTCAGCTCCAGGAAGTCATAGGCCTGAAGGATCATGTAGTTGAATTCAAGGAAGCTCAGGCTCTGCTCCCGGTCCAGCCGCGACTTGACCGATTCAAAGCTCAGCATCCGGTTCACGCTGAAATGGCGCCCGATATCGCGCAGGAATTCCAGGTAGTTGAGCCCGTCGAGCCATTCGGCATTGTTGAGCATGATGGCATCGCCCGCCCCCGTGCCATAGCGCAGGTAGCGCGCGAAGACCTGCTTCATGCCCGCGATGTTCTCGTCGATCTTCTCGGGCGTCAGCAGCGGACGCTCGTCGCTGCGGAAGGATGGATCGCCCACCTTGGTGGTGCCCCCGCCCATCAGGGTGATCGGCTTGTGCCCGGTCTTCTGCAACCAGCGCAGCATCATGATGTTGAGAAGATGCCCCACATGCAGCGACGCCGCCGTGGCGTCATAGCCGATATAGGCCGGCACCGTTCCCGCGACCAAAGCGTTATCCAGCCCCTGATAGTCGGTGCAATCGGCCAGAAAGCCGCGCTCGATCATCACGTTCAGAAAGTCCGATTTCGGTTGGTAGGTCATGGTGCTTGTCCCTCTTCGACGCACATGCGTATATCGGGGCAGGCGATGAAGGGGAAGGGCATGTTGAGTGCGGGGCCTGTCTGGTCGGTCGGCGCGATGTCGGGCACCTCGCTCGACGGGGTGGACGCCGCGCTTCTGCTGACCGACGGGCAGCGCATCGTCGAGTTCGGCCGCCACGCCTACCGCCCCTATGACGATGCCGAACGCGCGGTGCTGCACGCGGCCCTTGGCTGCTGGCCCGGCGCCCCCGAGGTCGCCGCCGCCGCCGAGGTGATCGAGACCGCCCATGCCGAGATCCTGTCGGAATTCCCCGAGGCCGCGATCGTGGGCTTCCACGGCCAGACCCTCGCGCATGAGCCGCGCGGGCGCGGCACGCATCAGGCCGGCGACGGCGCGGTCCTGGCCGAGATTCTCGGCCGCCCCGTGGTGTGGGATTTCCGCTCGGCCGATGTCCGGATGGGCGGGCAGGGGGCGCCGCTTGCACCCTATTTCCACTTCGCCTGCGCGAAATGGGCAGGGCTCGCGGCGCCGGTCGCGCTGCTCAATCTGGGCGGCGTCGGCAACCTGACCTGGATCGACCCGCGCCTGCCCGGCCCCGAAAGCCCCGGCGCGCTGCTGGCCTTCGACACCGGCCCCGCCAATGCCCCGGTCAATGACCTGATGGCCGCGCGCCTTGGCCTCCCGCGCGACGAGGGCGGCGCGCTTGCGCTGTCGGGCAAGGCCGATCCCGAGGTGGTCGCGCGCTTCCTCGAACATTCCTATTTCATGAAGATCCCGCCCAAATCGCTCGACCGCAACGATTTCCACGGCCTTCTGGACCGGGTCGCGGGGATGCCGGACGCCGATGCCGCGGCCACCCTGACCGCCTGCGCCGCCGCCGCCGTCGCGCGCGGCGCCGAACATTTCCCGATCCCCCCACAGTCGGTCTATGTCTGCGGCGGCGGGCGGCTGAACGAGGCGATGATGGTGGCCCTCGCCCAAAGGCTCGATTGCCCGGTCGCGCCGGTCGAGGATATCGGCCTGAACGGCGACATGCTCCAGACGCAGGCCTTCGCCTGCCTTGCGGTGCGCGTCGCGCGCGGCCTGCCCACATCGGGCCCCGCAACGACCGGCGTCGCCGCCCAGGTCGGAGGCGGCCAGATCAGCCGCGCCGGAAGTCCCGCCTGACCTTCACCAGAGCGCAAATATCCCCGCCGGAGGCTTCCACGTCATGCGCGGGCGCCTGTGGTGGGGGTATCTCGACGAAGCTGAAGCTCAGCCCTTCAGGATCGAGCGGCCGGCATATTCGGCGGTCTCGCCCAGCATTTCCTCGATGCGGATCAGCTGGTTGTATTTCGCAAGCCGGTCCGAACGGGCAAGGCTGCCAGTCTTGATCTGGCCGCAATTGGTGGCGACGGCGAGGTCGGCAATGGTGGCGTCCTCGGTCTCGCCCGAACGGTGGCTCATGACGTTGGTATAGCGCGCGCGGTGCGCCATCTCGACCGCCTGGAGCGTTTCGGTCAGCGTGCCGATCTGGTTCACCTTCACGAGCATCGAGTTCGCAACGCCCTTGCGGATCCCGTCGGCCAGGCGTGCGGGGTTGGTCACGAAGAGGTCGTCGCCCACCAGTTGCACCTTGTCGCCGAGCTTTTCGGTGAGGATCTTCCAGCCTTCCCAGTCATCCTCGGACATGCCGTCCTCGATCGAGATGATCGGGTAGGCGGCGCAGAGTTTCGCAAGGTAGTCGGCGTTTTCCTCGGAGGAAAGCGACAGGCCTTCGCCCTTCATCTCGTATTTGCCGCCCGTGTAATACTCGGTCGAGGCGCAATCGAGCGCGAGATGGATGTCTTCGCCGGGCTTGTAGCCGGCCTTCTCGATCGAGGCGAGGATCAGGTCCAGCGCGGCGGTGGTCGAGCTGAGGTTCGGCGCAAAGCCGCCCTCGTCGCCAAGGCCGGTCGACAGGCCCTGTGCCGACAGTTCCTTCTTCAGCGTGTGGAATACTTCGGACCCCATGCGCACCGCGTCGCGGATATTGCCGGCCGAAACCGGCATGATCATGAATTCCTGGATGTCGATCGGGTTGTCGGCATGTTCGCCGCCATTGATGATGTTCATCATCGGCACCGGCAGGACACGGGCCGAGGTGCCGCCGACATAGCGGTAAAGCGGCAGGGCCGAGAAATCGGCGGCGGCCTTGGCGCAGGCCAGCGACACGCCGAGGATCGCGTTGGCGCCGAGGCGCGCCTTGTTGGGGGTGCCGTCCAATTCGATCATCATGCGGTCGATCTCGACCTGCTCGGTCACGTCCTCGCCCACGAGGTTCTCGGCCAGTTCGCCATTGACGGCCATCACCGCCTCGAGCACGCCCTTGCCCATGTAGCGCGCCTTGTCGCCGTCGCGTTTCTCGACCGCTTCATGCACGCCGGTCGAGGCGCCCGAGGGCACGGCGGCGCGGCCCATGGTGCCGTCCTCGAGGATGACATCGACCTCGACGGTCGGGTTGCCCCGGCTGTCGAGGATCTCGCGGGCGTGGATGTCGATGATCGTGCTCATGGCGGGGCCCCCTGGCTCGTTGTAAGGTCAGCCGCTCTATAACCGCTGGTCCGGGCAACGAAAAGAGGCATGGCGGGGCAAGCGGCACTGTTAGCGCCGCAAGCGCGCCTCGCGCATCAGCGTATAGAGACCCGAGGCCACGATCACCGCGCCGCCGAGCAGCGTGGCGCCGTCCACGGGTTCGGAAAAGATCAGCCAGCCGATGATCAGCGCGAAAAGAAGCCGCGTGTATCGGAACGGCGTGATGAAGGAGACCTCGCCGATGCGCATGGCCGCGATGAGCGCGTAATAGCCAAGCGTTCCGAAGACCAGCGCGCCGGCAAGCTGCGCAAGCTCTGGCGGGGTGGGCATGACGAGCGGTGTGTCCATGACCGCGGCAAGGGCAAGCCCGGCGGGGACGATGACGCCGAAGCCATAGGTCGCCAGCTGCATCGAGGTGATCGAGCGCGGCACCCGGCGGGTGGCCACGTCGCGCGCGGCCAGCCCCAGAACCGCCACCACGGCGAAAAGCGACAGGCCCGAAAAGCCCTCGGTGCCGGGGCGGATCACGATCAGCACGCCCAGGAAGCCCACCGCGATGGCCGACCAGCGCCGCCAGCCCACCTTCTCGCCCAGAAACAGCGCCGCCCCCAGCGTGACGGCCAGCGGCGTGGCCTGAAGGATGGCCGAGGCCTCGGCCAGCGGCGTGAAGGCCACCGCGCTGACAAAGCAGATGGTGCCCAGCAATTCGCCCAGGTTGCGTAGCACCACAGGCCCGGCCAGCAGATCGCGCGAGAAAAGCCTGTCGCGGCGGTAGATAGCGATCGCGGCGAAGATCGTCGCGCCACCCGCCCCGAGAAGTGCGAGGATCTCGCCCACGGGCAGGCGCAGGGCGAGCGCCTTGACGAACATGTCTTCAAGCGCAAAGCCGGCCATGGCCGCAATCATCAAAAGGCTGCCGCGCAGGTTTTCCATCATGCTCTCGGGCGGGGAAGGGCGATCGTCTCGGGTCCGATTATCGCCGCGCGCGGCGCGGGTAAAGCGGACTATTGTGCGCGCACAATTCCACCGCTGCCCGAGGGCGCGTCCCGCAGCCCGCCAATATCGGCCCAGACCGGCAGGTGATCCGAGGCGCGGCGCGACAGCGGGGTATCCAGAACGCCCGCGCGCAGGATGCGCAGCCCTGGCCCCAGAACGAAACGGTCGAGATGGCCGATGGGCGCGCGGGCCGGAAAGCTGCGGCCGGGGGCGTGCACGGTGAAGCCGTGCAGCGGCTCGAACCCGCGGCGCAGGGACCATTCGTTGAAATCGCCCATGGCAAGCGCGGGGCGCGGGGCGGCGGCGGCCATCTCTGCGCCGATGCGATGCAACTGGGCGCGCCGGTCTGTGCGGCGCAGGCCAAGATGCGCGGCGATCAACCGGAAGGGCGGCAGGCCGACCTCGCTGATCTCAAGCGAGATCGCACCACGCGGCTCCAACCCCGGCAGGGTCAGCGGTGTCACGGCCGAGATATGCATCCCGCGCCGGGCAAGCACCGTCTGACCGTGCCAGCCAAGGCTGCTTGGGCTGGTGCGGTCGAAATCGAGCACGACGAAATCGGTCTCTTCCTCGATCACGCGGTTGGGCAGGGCGGCGGGGCGGCTGCCCATGCGGCGGTCGACCTCTTGGAGGGCGACGATATCGGCCGAAAGCGCATTGACGACCATGATTGCGCGATGGGGATCATGGCGTCCGTCGGAACCGATGCATTTGTGCACGTTGTATGAGGCGACGCGAATTGTCATGGCGTTGATATGTGTGCTTGCACCGCTGATTGCACCCCGTGATCGTGCATCCTATCTAAACTCCATGTGGATCAGACGACAATGGCGCCGTGGCCGGCTGCAACCTGTGGCGGTTCAGGTGATCTGGGCCGTTCTGGCCTTTGAGTTCGTGGTGGCGCTGTGGGAACGGCAATGGCCACTGGCGGGCGTTGCGATGATCACATGGTGGCTGACGCTGGTGCCGATGTATCTGTCCAGCCGCACGGGAATTCGCCTGCCGACCGCCTTTCTGGTCGGCATCACGGTCTTCATCTTCGCCACTATCTTCCTGGGCGAGGCCTTCGATTTCTACAACCGCTACTGGTGGTGGGATGTGGTGCTGCACGGGGGCTCGGCGCTCGGGTTCGGGCTGGTCGGGTTTCTCTTCGTCTTCACCCTGTTCGAGGGCGACCGCTATGCCGCGCCGGCCTGGGCCATCGGCCTGATCGCCTTTTCCTTCGCCGTCACCATCGGCGCGCTATGGGAGATATTCGAGTTCGGCATGGACCAGATCTTCGGGCTCAACATGCAGAAATCGGGCCTTGTGGACACGATGTATGACCTGATCGTCGATGTCGTGGGGGCCAGTATCGGTGCGCTTGCCGGGGTGCTTTACCTGCTCGGGCGCGGCCCCGGCGTGATGTCGCGCCTGTTCGAGGAGTTCGTGGACCGCAACCGCCGCTTCTTCGGAAAGTTCCGCCGCTAGGTGCCGCAGAAGGTGCGCCGGACCACCTCGTCCTCGGTGGGCGCGTCGCCGAGGTCTTCAAATCCGGGCAGATCCTCGAAGGGCCGGGCAAGCGCGCTGTTCAGCCGTTCGAACGGCGCCAGATCGCCCGCGACGGCCGCGGTGATCGCCGCCTCGATCCGGTGGTTGCGGGGGATGCGGACCGGGTTGGCGGCGGCCATGAGGGCGTGCGGATCGGTTTCCTGCGCAAGGCGGGCCTGCCAGGGTCCGGCCCATTGGTCGAAGGCCTCGGGCTCGGTGAATTCCGCGCGCGCCTGTCCGGTGCCGAGGCCGCGGAAGGTGCGGGTGAAATCGGCGCGCAGCGTGGCCATGCGGCTCAGCAGGGCCTCGATCAGGGGCAGGTCGGCCTCGGTCGGGGCGGCAAGGCCGATCTTGGCGCCGAAGCGGCGCAGCCATTCGGCCTGAAAGACCGGGGCGAAACCGTGCACGGCCTCGGTTGCGGCCTCGATGGCGGCCTCGCGCTCGCCCATCAGCGGCAAGAGGCAGGTCGCCAGTTGCGCCAGGTTCCACGCCGCGATCTGGGGCTGCGCGGCAAAGGCATAGCGGCCATAGGCGTCGATCGAGGAAAACACCTTGTGCGGGTGGTATTCGTCCAGAAAAGCGCAGGGACCATAGTCGATCGTCTCGCCCGAGATCGCCATGTTGTCGGTGTTCATCACGCCATGGATGAAGCCGAAGGACATCCAGCCCGCGATCAGCCGGGCCTGCGCCGCGACCACCGCGCGCAACAGCCCAAGCGCGCCGTCGGCCTGCGGATAGTGGCGCGCGATCACATGGCGCGTCAGCGCCTCCAGCGCCTCTTCGTCGCCCCGCGCGGCGAAATACTGGAACGTGCCCACCCGGATATGGCTTGCCGCGACGCGCGCCAGAACCGCGCCGGGCCGGGCCGAGGCCTCGCGCAGGACGGGCTCGCCCGTCGTGACGGCGGCAAGGGCGCGGGTGGTGGGCAGGCCAAGCGCCGCCATCGCCTCGGAGACGATGTATTCGCGGATCACCGGGCCGATCCAGGCCCGCCCGTCGCCCCGGCGCGAGAAGGGCGTCTGCCCCGCGCCCTTCAGTTGCAGATCGAAGCGCGCGCCATCGGGGGCAACGACCTCTCCCAGCAGGATCGCGCGGCCGTCGCCGAGGCTGGGCACCCAGCCGCCGAACTGATGCCCGGCATAGGCCTGCGCCAGCGGCGCCGCCCCGGCGGGCACCGCGTTGCCGGCCAGAACCGCCACGCCTTCGGGGCCTGCCAGCCAGTCGGCATCCAGCCCCAGCCGCGCCGCAAGATCGCGGTTCACCGCGATCAGGCCGGGTTTCTGCACCGGCACCGGGTCCTGCCGGGCGAAGAAGCGCTCGGGCAGGCGGGCATAGGAATTGTCAAACGGGATCGTCATGGCGCACCTTCCGCTTGGCGATATAGGGCGGCCCCGCGCGGATGCGAGGGGGCGGGGGCTAAAGCCGCGCAAGCCGTTCGGTCAGTAGCGCATAGAACCCCTCGGCATCGGCCGCGCCCATGAACATCGCATTGGCCGGCCGGTCGGTGACGTGCCACCAGTCGGCGACGGTCATGCCAAGGGTCAGCGCGCCTTGCGTCTCGATCTCCACATTGATGTGGCGGCCCTCGAACAGCGCGGGGTTCAGCAGATACGCGATCACGCAGGGATCGTGCAGTGGCGCGCCCTGGCTGCCGTATTTCGCCATGTCGAAACGCTCGAAGAAATCGGTCCAGCTGGCGACGGCATGGCCGACCTGCGTGCCAAGCGCGCGGAACGCCTCGACGCGGGCGCGCGTGGTCAGCACCTTATGCGTGACATCAAGCGGCATCACCACGATGGGCGCGCCGGATCCGAACACGATTTCAGCGGCTTGCGGGTCGACGTAAATGTTGAATTCGGCCGCCGGGGTGACATTGCCGACCTCGAAATAGGCGCCGCCCATCAGCACGATCTCGGCCACCTTGGCAACGATGTCGGGCGCGCGCGCGAACGCCGTGGCGATGTTGGTCAACGGCCCCAGCGGGCAGAGCGTGACCGCGCCCGCGGGCAGGTCGCGCAGGGTCTCGATGATGAAATCGACGGCGTGCTGATCCTGCACGGGCATCTGCGGATCGGGCAGCACGATCCCGTCAAGCCCGGTATTGCCATGCACATATTCCGCCGTGACCAGCGGGCGTTCCAGCGGGCGGTCGCAGCCGGCGAAGATGCGCGTGCCGGGCCGCCCGGCCAGTTCGCAGATCACGCGGGCGTTGCGCGTGGTCAGCGGCAGCGGCACGTTTCCGGCCACCGTGGTGAGGCCCAGGACCTCCAGCTCGGGGCTGGCAAGGGCCAGAAGGATCGCCACCGCGTCATCCTGCCCCGGATCGGTGTCGATGATGATCTTGCGCGGCTGTGCCATGGCGTTCCCCCTGCTTCGCGGGGGCAGAGTGGCGCGCGGCATGGGGAAAGTCCAGAAGGGTGCGGCAGGCGGGAATTTCGTCATTTCCGGGCGCGCCTTGCGGCTGTAGGCTGATCATCCTGCGGCGGGGCGTGACGGGCCCGCCATGCAGGGCGCAGCGGCGGGGCGGAACGTGACGGACAGCGAAGGGCAGGATATTCTGATCGCGCCGCCGGCCTCCGGCCCCTGGCTGGAATGGCTGTGCGCGGCCACGGCCCGCGATGGGCGGCCCTTCGGGAAGGGCACGCTCGGCCGCCTTTTCGCGGGCATGTCGGGCTTTTATCCCGAAGCCGGGACGCAGGCGCGCGCCTTTCTGGCAGCACCGGACATGCAGGTGGGTACGCTGGCCCTGCTGATCGAGCCCTATGAGACGCATTTTCCCGCACTGTGGCGTGCGCAGGCCTGGCGGCGTGCGGTGCCCGGCTTTGACACGCTCGCGCCGGAGCTTGTCACGATGGCACGGGGCTGGTGCGATGTGGTGGGGGATCTGCGCGATGCCTTGGGGCCGCGCCGGATCGTGATCCTGGCGATGCCCTTCGATCCGGCCAGGGCGGTTGCGGCGCTGTGCCCACAGGCCGCGCCGCCCCTGCCGCCCGTGGAGCCCGTGCCCGACACCGCCCTTGCGATGCTGCAACGGCTTTACCGGCAGGGCATTCGCCTTGGCCCCCGGCAGCGTGCCCGGCTGACCGCGTTTCACGCAACCCAGCCGCAACCCGCGCCGCTTGCGGCCTTCACCCCGGCCCAGGCCGAGGCGCTGCGCGCGCGCTATGGCGATGATCTCGAATGCCTTGCGGCGCTTGAGGGCGCCGTGCTTGTGACCGAAGCACGGCGCGCATGAAAAAACCGCCCCGAGGCGTGATCCTGGGGCGGTTCTTTATGGTTTCAATAGATTATCCGTCGAAGTTCACTTCCTCGATCAACTTCAGCGCGGCCGGGCGTAGCTTGGCGACATCGGTCAGGCCAAGCGCATCGGGGGTGAATTCGCCCCAGCTTTGCACCAGCTCCGAGCGCGCCACGCCCGCCTTTACGGGGAATTCGTGGTTGGTCTCGGCATAGATCTGCTGCGCCTCGTCCGAGGCAAGGAACTCCATCAGCTTCAGCGCGGCGTCCTTGTTCGGGGCCGCCGAGGTCATCGCCACGCCCGAGATGTTCATATGCGTGCCGCCGCCCTCGAAGACCGGGAAGGTGATGCGCACGCTGTCGGCCCATTCCTTCTGTTCCGGGTCGGCGACCATCTGGCCCATGTAATAGGTGTTGCCAAGGCTGATGTCGCATTCGCCCGCCCAGATCGACTTGACCTGACCGCGATCGTTGCCCTCGGGCTTCTTGGCAAGGTTGGCCTTCACCCCTTCAAGCCAGGTCTTCGTGGCCTCTTCGCCGTGATGGGCAAGGTAGGCGGCGGTCAGCGCCACGTTGTAATCGTTGGTGAAGGGGCGGGTGCAGATGCGGCCCTTCCATTTCGGGTCGGCCAGATCCTCATAGGTCGTCACTTCGCCCTCGGCGACGCGTTCCTTGCTAGCATAGATGATGCGCGCGCGGGTGGTCAGGCCGAACCACTGGTTGGCCGGGTCGCGGAACTCGGCCGGAATCGCGGCATCGAGGGCGGCGTCCTCGACCGGCTGGGTGACGCCGGCTTCCACCACCTGCGACAGGCGCGCGATGTCCACCGTCATAACCAGATCGGCGGGGCTGCGTGCGCCCTCGGCCTGAAGGCGCTCGACCATGCCCTTGTCGACGAAGGCCACGTTGACCGCGATGCCGGTCTCGGCGGTGAAGGCGTCAAACAGCGGTTGCACCAGTTCGGGCTGGCGGTGGGAATAGACGTTCACCTCTTCGGCAAGGGCCGGCAGGGCGATGAGGGCCGTCGAGAGGCCGAGGAAGATTTGCGCGTTCATAGTTGACTCCTTTGCTCGGAATTTGGGCGAGCTTAGAGCCGACATCACGCACCCGGTCAATACCCGACAGGAAAAATCGGAAAATTTGCCGCAGCCCGCCTTACCCGGCCTCGGCGGTCTCCAGTGCTTCCAGCGCCTCCAGCCAAAGCGCCTCGGCGCGGGCCAGCCCGTCGCGGGCCTCGGCGTGCTTCTTCATCCATTTTTCCGCCTCGGCGGCCTTTCCGGGTTCGTAAAGTGTCGCATCGGCAAGAATAGCGTCAAGCTTTTCAATCATTTCCGACAGCTTGCTCACGCGCTCTTCGCATTTGCGGGCCTCGGCGCGCAGCGCAAGGATCGCATCGCGCGACGGGCGCGCGGGCTTGTCCTTCGGCTTCGCGGGCGGCTTTTCCGCCGGGTCGCCCGCCAGCAATTCGGCGCGATAGGCTTCCAGATCGCCGGAATAGGGTGCGACGGCGCCGCCCTTCACCAGCCACAGCCGGTCCGCCACAAGGCCCAGAAGGTGCATGTCGTGGCTGACCAGAATCACCGCGCCGGAATAGGCGGTCAGCGCCTCGACCAGCGCCTCGCGGCTTTCGATGTCGAGATGGTTCGTCGGCTCGTCCAGGATCAGCAGATGGGGCGCATCGAGCGTGGCCAGAAGCAGCGACAGCCGCGCCTTCTGGCCGCCCGACAGCTTGCGCACCTGGGTTTCGGCCTGATCGGCCAGAAGGCCGAACCCCGCCAGACGCGCGCGCAGGCGGGGCTGCGCCTCGGCCGGGCGCAGCCGCTGGATGTGCTGCAAGGGGGTCTCGTCCAGATCCAGCTCGTCGACCTGATGCTGCGCGAAATAACCGATGCGCAGCTTGCCCGAGCGCGTGACATGCCCCTCGGATGGTTGAAGTTTGCCTGCCAACAGCTTGGAAAGTGTCGATTTTCCTTCACCGTTACGACCCAGAAGCGCGATCCGGTCATCCTGGTCGATACGCAGCGACAGCCGGCGCAGGACGGGCGGGCCGCCATAGCCCACCGCGCACCCCTCCATCGAGATGATGGGAGGGGAAAGCTGCTCGGGCGCGGGGAAGGTGAAGACCTGTTTTGCGGCTTCTTCGGGGGCGGTGATCGGCTCCATCTTCTCCAGCATCTTCACCCGCGCCTGCGCCTGCACCGCCTTGCTGGCCTTGGCCTTGAAGCGGTCGACGAAGCTTTGCAGATGGGCGCGTCGGGCCTCTTGCTTCTTGGCCTCGGCGGCCTGCACGGCGCGCGCGGCGGCGCGTTGGCGGACGAACTGGTCATAGGGGCCGTTCCACAGCGTCAGCTTGCGGTCTTCCAGATGCAGGATCGCCCCCACGGCGCGGTTCAGAAGGCCGCGGTCATGGCTGATGATGATGACGCTATGGGGGTATTTCGCCAGATAGCTTTCCAGCCAGAGCGCGCCCTCGAGGTCCAGGTAGTTCGTCGGCTCGTCCAGCAAGAGAAGGTCCGGCTGCGCGAACAGCACCCCGGCAAGCGCCACGCGCATGCGCCAGCCGCCCGAGAAATCCGAACAGGGGCGGCGCTGCGCCTCGGCGTCGAAGCCAAGCCCGCGCAGGATCGCGGCGGCGCGCGCCTCGGCCGACCAGGCGTCGATATCGGCCAGCCGGGTCTGGACCTCGGCGATGCGATGCGGATCGGTGGCGGTCTCGGCCTCGGCCAGAAGGGCGGCGCGCTCGGTATCGGCGGCCAGAACCGTGTCGATCAGGCTGGTCGCGGACGCGGGCACCTCTTGTGCGACACCGCCGATGCGGGCGCGCGCGGGCAGCGAAATCTCTCCGCCTTCCAGCGCCAGGTCGCCCCGGATCAGGCGGAACAGCGTCGTCTTGCCGGCGCCGTTGCGCCCCACAAGGCCGACCTTGTGGCCATCGGGGATGGTGGCCGAGGCGCCCTCGAACAGGGGGCGACCTTCGACGGAATAGGTGATGTCCGAGATCTTGAGCATGCGGCCGGGATGAACGACCGCGCAGGCCTTGTCAATCGCGGCTCAGTCCAGCAGCCCCGCCATCAGGTCGACCGGCCAGGAGTGGAAGGCGATCATCGGCTGCTCGCCCTCTTCCGAGAAGACGAAGACGTGGATTTCGTCGTTCAGAAGCGCCATGCGGCAGAACTGCCCCTCGGCCGCAAGGTCGACCGGGCAGACCGCCATGTCGACATGCGGCACCGCGGCCTCGAAGATCTGGTAGCTGAGCGGCAGGGGCGCGGGCTCGGCCATGGCGGGCAGCGGCAGGGCGAGGGGCAGGGCGGCAAGGAATGCAGCGGCTTTCATGGGGGTTTCCTGTCTGGAGTCTCTGTCCCGCTTATTCTTGATTGAAATAATCGGAATAAGAATGTGGCGCGTTGCCGCGCCTGCCCGTTTCGCGCGCCGTGGCGGGGTTCCCGGCGCGGCGGGGCTTTTCAACGGCACGGGCGCGTGCTAGCAGGCGCGCAGAATTCGGCCGGGCGTCCGCCCCGTCTTATCCCAACAAGCAAAGAGGCATCAGCCATGGCGATCGAACGCACGCTTTCCATCATCAAACCCGACGCGACCCGCCGCAACCTGACCGGCAAGATCAATGCCAAGTTCGAGGAAGCGGGCCTGCGCATCGTGGCGCAAAAGCGCATCAAGCTGAGCATGGAACAGGCCGGCAAGTTCTACGAAGTTCACAAGGACCGCCCCTTCTATGGCGAGCTGTGCGAGTTCATGGCCTCCGAGCCGGTCGTCGTGCAGGTCCTGGAGGGCGAGGGCGCCATTGCCCGGAACCGCGAAGTGATGGGCGCGACCAACCCCGCGCAGGCGGCGGATGGCACGATCCGCAAGGAATTCGCGCTGTCGGTCGGTGAAAACTCGGTCCACGGGTCGGACGCGCCGGAAACCGCCGCGGTCGAGATCGCGTTCTTCTTCTCGGGTCTCGAACTGGTCGGCTGAGCCCGCCACGGGATCTGCGGATTTCAGGGGCCGTCCCGAAAGGGGCGGCCTTTCGCGTTCGCGTCGGGCGGGTCAGCCGCGCCGCAGGCCAAGCCCGATCTGGTCCAGAACCGCCTCGATCGCGCGGGCGGGGTCCACGCCTTCGGCGCGTGCCTGGGCGCGGAGCGCGTCGAACCGCTGGCGCAGCGCAAGCTTTTCGGCGCCCCGGCAATCGTTCCAAGGGCGGCCCTGAAGCCCCATCACAAGCGCATAATAGCCGATGAAATGCGCCGTGCCGCCGGCCCTGAGGAAGGCGCCATAGGCCGCATCCGCCCCCATGGCGCGCAGCGTCTCGGCATCGGTTATGCCGGCCTGTTCGAACCCCGCCGCGGTGGCGGGGCCGATATTGGGAATGTCGGTCAGCGGGCTTGGCACCTGGGAATCCGGGGTCTGCGGGTGCAGAGTGTTCCCCGGACGGCCCGCCCGCGCAAGCCTCAGATCGAGGCCCAGTCCGAGAACTGAACCGCGCCGCCCTGCTGCTGTTGCGGCGTGGTCGCGGATTGTTGCTGCTGTGCGCCGCCCTGCGATTGCTGCGCGCCCTGTTGCGTCTGACCATGCTGCTGGGGCTGGTCCTGCGTGCCGCCCGATTGTTGCATGAACTGCATCTGCCTACCTCGTTGCTCCGCCCCCCGTTTCGGTATGATACGGGTTGAAAACGGCGAAATCGCGGCGCGGATAGTCCCGTGGCGCGCGTGGGTCAAGCACTATGATCGGGAAGGCGCGCGGCTCGCGCGGATGTGACCCGGAGTGAGGCTTTCGGGTCAGCCGCAGACCCGTATCGCCTCTTCGTCCGGCAGGCTCAGCAGGGCGCGCAGGGCGCAGTTGTCGCGCACCATATCGGCCAGCGTCAGCCGGTCCATCGAGGTGTAGAACGCCTCAAGCCCCGCAATCAGCGCGTCGCGGAACAGGCAGGCATCGCGTAGCGGGCAGGTATTGGCGTGTTCGTCGAAACATTCCGCGAAGGGGACATCGGCCTCGAAGGCGCGCAGGACGGCGCCCACATAGATTTCCTCCATGGGCCGCGCAAGTTTCAACCCGCCCGCGCGCCCCCGATGGGTCTCCACAAAGCCAAGCTGCCCAAGCGTGTTGACCACCTGTGCAAGGTGGTTTTCCGAGGCATTGCAACACACCGCGATCTCGTGCTTGCGCACGATCCGGTCCTTGTTGATGGCGCAGAACATCAACGTGCGCATGGCAAGATTGGTGCGTGTCGTCAGTCTCATCGAACTCTCCGGACGGCGGCGGCCTGACTAAACTAGCGCATTTTGGTGACTGTGAATTTGACTAAGGTCATGTTGCGCGGGGTCGGGGCGGTCACGGCGCAATTTGTTTGACGGACGCGATGGGGCAGGGGCCGCAATGGAAAAAGGCGCAAGGATCCCCTTGCGCCTTTGCTTTGCGTGGTTGCCGCGTGGCGGGCCGAACCCACCGCGGCGGCGCTTACATTTCTTCGGGCTTCGGCGTGGTCGCGGTGCGAACCGGAAGGATGGGGTGAACCACCTCGGGCTGTTCGCCCGTCAGCGTGCCGAGGAAGGCGACGATATCGTCGATGGTGCCTTCCTCCAGCTTCTCGCCAAGCTGCGATTCGGCCATGATGTCCACCGCAACCTTCAGATCCCAGACCCGGCCCGAGTGGAAATAGGGCGCGGTGATCGCCACGTTGCGCAGCGGTGCGGCCCGGAAGACGTATTCGTCATCCGCGGTTTCGGTCACGGCAAAGCGGCCACGGTCGCCTTCGGGCAGAACATCCGCACCGGGCTTTTCGATCAGGCCGAAGGGGAAGTACCCCTCGCCGCCGACGTTGATCCCAGCGTGGCAGGCGGTGCAGCCGGTATCCATGAATGCCTGCAGGCCGCGTTTTTCCTGCTCGCTCATGGCGCCGTCCTGCCCCATCAGGAACTGGTCGAACTTGGAGTTCGGCGTGATCAGCGTCGCCTCGAAGGCCTCGATGGCAAGCGCGAAGTTGTCGAAGGTCACCGGATCGGCTTCACCGGGGAACGAGGGCTTGAACGCGTCGACATAGGCGGGCATCCAGTTCCGCGTCGCCACGACCTGCTCGGGCGTGTTGTTCATCTCGACCCCGGCCTGAACCGGGCCTTTGGCCTGTTCGGCAAGGTCGGCCGCACGCCCGTCCCAGAACTGGGCAACGTTGAACACGGCGTTCAGCATCGTCGGCGCGTTGCGCGGACCTTTCTGCCAGCCGTGGCCGATCGAGGTTTCAAGCCCGTCCACGCCGCCGATGCCCACGTTGTGGCACGACTGGCACGAGAACAGACCCGATTTGGACATGCGCGGGTCGAAGAACAGCTTCGCCCCCAGATCCACGCGATCGCGCGTGATAACGTTGTTTTCCAGCATCGGCGCCTGCAGCGGGATCGCTTCGAAAAGCTCCTTGGCAGAATCGCGCAGCGCCGCATCGTCAGCATAGGCCGGGATCGCCAGGGCAAGCGTGGCGATCGGGGCAATGTACCGTTTCATGACTTTAGTCCTCCGTAGCTCCGAAAGGTAGAGTCATTCTAAGGTAACGCGGCCGTGAACGAACTTGATCTAGATCAGATTTGCCCCCGGCCTACCTGCGACAGGTTGTCCTGCTGCGGCTTGACCTTTTCGGCGCCGCAAGTCACCAGTTGGTTAGAACGGAGGCGGCGATGGCGCTGGAAGACGCAAAAAATCAGGTCGATACCGCTTTTACGCGCACCGATCCGCGCGGCCTTGCCTATGAAAACGCATTCGGGGGTGCGACAAGCTTCCTGCGGCGGCGCTACAGCAAGGATCTGGCCGGGGTTGACCTGGCGGTGACGGGCGTGCCCTTCGACCAGGCCGTAACGCACCGCCCCGGCACCCGCTTCGGTCCCCGCGCAATCCGCGAGGCCAGCACCCTTCAGGCCTTCGATGCGCCCTATGGCTGGGGCTACGACCCGCTCTCGGAACTCTCGATCGTGGATTACGGCGACCTGGCTTTCGACTACGCCCATACCGCCAGCTTTCCCGACCGCGTCACCGCCCATATCGCCGGGATCTTGGCTGCGGGGGCAGGGGCGATCACGCTGGGGGGCGATCACTTCATTACCTTGCCGATCCTGCGCGCCTATGCCGAGACCTACGGACCCATGGCGCTGATCCAGTTCGACGCACATTCCGATACCTGGGCCGATGACGACATGAGCCGGATCGACCACGGCACCTTCCTCTACAAGGCCATCAAGACCGGTGTGGTCGATCCCGCCGCGACCGTCTCGGTCGGGATCCGCACCGACAATCCCGACACGCTCGGGGTGACCATCCTCGATGCGCCCTTCGTGCATCAGGCGGGCGTGGCCGACACCGTCGCCCGCATCCGCGAGGTGGTGGGCACCCGCCCGTGCTACATCACCTTCGACATCGACGCGCTCGATCCGGCCTTCGCGCCGGGCACCGGAACCCCGGTCTGGGGCGGGCTGGCCAGCTGGCAGGCGGCGGCCATCCTGCGCGACCTTGCGGGCATCGACCTCGTGGGCGGCGACGTGGTCGAGGTCTCGCCCCCCTATGACACGACCGGCGCCACCGCGATCGCGGGCGCCCATGTCGCCACCGAACTGATCGCGCTTTATGGCTGGTCCCGGCGCAAGCCCGCCGCCGGATAACCTGCCTGCATTCACCAGAGCGGAAATACCCCGGGGGA
The DNA here is from genome assembly GCA_937863185.1 of uncultured Paracoccaceae bacterium. Lineage (GTDB taxonomy): Bacteria > Pseudomonadota > Alphaproteobacteria > Rhodobacterales > Rhodobacteraceae > CALMEG01. The sequence continues at coordinate 22,741 of CALMEG010000103.1, forward strand.
GCTGCCCGGCCCAGCAGGGGGGGGGCAGCCGGGGGCAGCGCCCCCGTACCCCGAACCACCGGCCCCGAAATCGCAGCACCTTGACCGCGCGCCGCGTTCGCGCCAAACCCCACCCATGTTGCCGCAAGAGAAACTTGACCAGATCCGCGCCCGCTTCGAGTTTCTCGAGGCGAAGCTGACCACGGGCGCCGCCCCGGCAGAGATTGCGCAGATCAGCCGCGAATATGCCGAGCTCAAGCCCGTCGTGGCCGAGATCGCCCGATACCGCCAGGCCGAGGCCGATCTGGCCGAAGCCGAAGGCTGGCTGCACGACCCCGAGATGCGCGTGCTTGCCGAAGAGGAACTGCCCCGCCTCAAGGCGCGCCTCCCCGAGATGGAGCAGCAGCTGCGCCTGGCCCTTCTGCCGCGCGACGCGGCCGATGCGCGCCCCGCCATCGTCGAGATCCGCCCCGGCACGGGGGGCGAGGAAGCGGCCCTTTTCGCCGCCGATCTTCTGCGCATGTATCAGCGCTACGCCGAACAGATGGGCTGGCGCTTCCAGCTTCTGGAACACAGCGAAACCGAACTCGGCGGCATCAAGGAGGCCGTCGCCCGGATCGAGGGCGAGGGCGTCTTTGCCCGGCTCAAATACGAATCCGGCGTGCATCGCGTCCAGCGCGTCCCCGAGACCGAGGCCGGCGGGCGCATCCACACCTCGGCCGCGACGGTCGCGGTGCTGCCCGAGGCCGAGGAGGTCGATATCGACATCCCCGCCTCGGATATCCGCATCGACACGATGCGCAGCTCGGGCGCGGGCGGACAGCATGTCAACACCACCGATTCGGCGGTGCGCATCACCCACCTGCCCACCGGCATCGTCGTGACCAGCTCCGAGAAATCGCAGCACCAGAACCGCGCCAATGCCATGGCCGTCCTGCGCGCGCGGCTTTATGAGGCCGAGCGCCATCGCGCCGATGCCGAACGCGCCGCCGACCGCAAGGCGCAGGTCGGTTCGGGCGACCGCTCCGAACGCATCCGCACCTACAACTTCCCGCAGGGCCGGATCACCGATCACCGCATCAACATGACGGTCTATGCGCTGCCGCAGGTCCTGGCGGGCGATCTGAACGGCTTCATCGACGCGCTGATCGCCGACGATCAGGCCAGCCGCCTGGCGGAGATGGAGGGATGACCGGCGCCGAGGCGCTGCGCAGGGCGATCCCGCGGCTGACGGAGGCCGGGGTCGAGGGGGCCGCGCGCGACGCCCGCCGCCTTCTGGCGCATGCGATGGGGCTGCCCGCGGAGCGCTTGTCGCTGCACCTGCATGACGGGCTGAATGCCGCGCAAGAGGCCGGGTTCGCGGCCGCGGTCGCCGCGCGCTGCGCGCGCCAGCCGGTCAGCCAGATCACCGGAGAGCGGCTTTTCTACGGCCGCGCCTTCCGCGTCACGCGCGACACGCTCGACCCGCGCCCGGAAACCGAAACGCTGGTGGGACGGGCGCTGCAGGGGGCGTTCGCGCGCGTGCTCGACCTGGGCACCGGCACCGGGGGCATCCTGCTCAGCCTCCTGGCCGAACGGCCGGGCGCGACGGGGATCGGCGTCGATCTGTCGCCCGCCGCGCTGGATGTCGCGCGCGGCAATGCGCAGCGGCTGGATCTGGCGGCGCGCGCGGAATTCCATCTTTCGGACTGGTTTGCCGCGGTTCCGGGGCGGTTCGACCTGATCGTGTCGAACCCGCCCTATATCGCCGAGGCGGAATGGCGCACCCTTGCCCCCGAAGTGCAGCTGTGGGAGCCCCGCACCGCCCTCACGCCGGGGGGCGACGGCCTTGCCCCTTACCGGCTGATCGCGGATGGCGCGCGGGAATTCCTGACCCCCGGCGGGCGCATCCTGGTCGAGATCGGGCCGACGCAGGCCGCCGCCGTGGGCGGATTTTTCCGCGATGCAGGGCTTGAAGACGTGCAGGTTCATCCCGATCTTGATGGAAGGGACCGCGTGGTTTCGGCCTGCAATCCAAGGTGATCTGGCGCTTTTGGGCCGCAAGATCCGCAAAAATGCGCCAGTTCGCACGAAAAACGTGAAATCCTACTTGTCAGCACGCGCCCTGCATGGTTAGTCAACCACGCGTTCGGCGGATGGTTATGCCTCCCCCCTGCGCGGCTCAGCTTCATATCGCGGGTCGAAGGTTCCGGTCAGGCTTGTTTCCCAGCCCTATCCGGTGCGCGATCCGCACAGGCACGGCCCGGCAAGGGCCAAGACACACGAAAGCACATGAGATCATCGAAATCCCGTTCGCGTTCCAAGTCGAACCGCCAGCGCTCTATCGGCAATATCATCAACCGGGTCTTTGACAGTTCCGGTCCCGAGGGCAAGGTGCGCGGCACACCGCAGCAGATCATCGACAAATACCTGATGCTTGCGCGCGATGCGCAGCTGTCGAACGATCGCGTGGCCGAGCAGAACTTCCTGCAACACGCCGAGCATTACACCCGGATGCTGGGGGAAGCACAGCGTGAACAGGCGCGCGAACAGGAAGCCCGGCAGCAACAGCACAATCAGGGTGGTGGCCAGGGTAGCCAGAACCACAATGGCAACGGCAATGGCGGGCAGCAGGGCCATTCGCAGAACGGCCAGCACAACCCGCGTCCGCGCCGCGAGGCAGAGGCCTCCGACGATCAGCCCGAGCTTCCCTCGGCCGTCGATACCGGCGAGGGCGAGGGCTCCGGTCTGGTCGAAACGCCCGAGACCCGCGCCCCGCGCCGCGAGCGTCGTGCCCGCCCCGCCCCCGAGGCAGAGGGCGCCCCGGCGGCCGGGCAGAGTGATGGCGCCGCACCGGAAGACACGCCCGCGCAGCCGGAGGACAAGCCCGCACGGCCGCGCAACCGC
>CALMEG010000104.1 GCA_937863185.1 uncultured Paracoccaceae bacterium
CTGGGATCGGGGGCGTGCCATGAAGAAAATCCGACCCCCCGCCGACGCGCATGAGGACAGCGCGACCCCCGGCGCGCATGCCGTCCACCCCGCCGAGGACGCGCCCGCCACGGTGGAAAACCTGCCCTTCCCGCCCGAGCTTTCGCGGGAGCCGCTGGGGGACAAGAGCCCCGCGCAATGGGCCTATGAGCGGATCGTTCTGTATATCCAGAACTTCGAACAGCAGCTGGATTCGGACCACGAGGTCGCACTTGGCCTGACCGGGGCGGCGGCGGGCGTGCTGCGTATCGAAGGGATCGGCTATTTCGCCCCCGACATCCTGACCTTCTACGGCCGGGACGAGGAAGGCGCGCGCACGCAGCTGATCCAGCATGTCAGCCAGCTGAACGTGATGCTGATCGCCGCGACCAAGGCGCCCGAGCTTGAGGCGCCCCGCCGCATCGGCTTTCGTCTGGCCAAGGGGCTCGAGTCCTCCAAGGGGACGTGACAGGCCCTGCCGGATGCGCTATCCGAAACCCTGGGAGAACATTTGAGGGAGCAAGCCCATGGCGCAACACGAAACGGGAAGCATGGACATCCGTGCCCAGGAAAAGACATTTGCAGGTTTTGTGAAATTCGTGACCTGGTCGGTGGTTGTCATTCTGGGCGTTCTGGTGTTTCTCGCTCTGGCAAACGGCTGATCTCGGCCGGATAAGGGAATGGTGAAGGGGGTCAGGCAGATGCGCCTGTTTTTCATCTGTCTGGCTTTGCCGCTGTTTCTGGCGGCCTGTGGCGGCGGCGAACATGTCTGGGCCAGCGACGAAGAAGTCCAGCGGGCCGCCTATTCCACCGGGCTGCCCCCCTCGGTCACCCTCTATACCGTCATCGGAACCACCACCGGCGCGGGCGGGCATTCCGCGCTGATGATCGACGGGCGCGAACGCATCATGTTCGACCCGGCGGGAAGCTGGTATCACCCCTGGATTCCGGAACGCAACGACGTGCATTACGGCGTGACCGAGCGGATGCGAAAATTCTATATCGACTATCACGCGCGGGAGACGTGGTTCGTGCGCGAACAGAACGTCCCCGTCACGCCCGAGGTCGCGGCCCTTCTGCGCGCCCGCGCCGAGGCGCATGGCCCCACCGGCAAGATGATGTGTTCGAACGCGGTCGTGACGATCCTGCGCGGCGCACCGGGCTTCGAATCGATCCCGGCGACCTTCTCGCCGCTCAAGCTTTCGGCGGCCTTCGCCAAGCTTCCCGGCGCGACCAGCAAGGATCATTACGACGGCGATCCGGCAAACAATTCCGGCGTTCTGATGGTTCAGCAGAAACAGGACGTGCGCTGAGGCCCGCGCCTCAGCCCAGAAGGTAAAGCCCGAGGTAAAGCGCCATGAGGCCGCCCACGATGGCGGCCAGCGTGTTGCGCGTGACCAGCCCGATCAGCACCGTCACGCAGGCCGCGATCAGGCGCGGGGCATCGAACGCCCCGCCCGTCGCCTGCGGCCACAGCACCAGCGGCGCGACAAGGCCGGGCAGCACGGCCACGGGCGTATAGCGCAGGTAGCGCAGCGCCCAGTCCGGCAGCGGCCGCCGGCCGAGCATGCCAAGGAACGAATAGCGCAGGAAGAACGTGCCGATCCCCAGAAGCACGATGATCAGCCATATCTCGAAGGAAGAGTAGTTCATGATCATGCCCTGCGCCCGTTCATCCAGATCTCGACCTGCGCGCCCGTCATCATGGCCAGGACGGCGGCGATCAGAAGCCCGGTTCCCGCCGGCAGGAAGGCCAGCAGCAGCGCCACCAGTATCGACACGAACGCCGCCGCGATATGCGCCAGCGTGCGCATGATCGGCGCCAGCATGGCAAGGAAGGTGATCGGCACCGCGAAGTCGAGGGCGAATTCCGGCGGAATCGCACGCCCCAGCACCGCGCCGAGCCATGTGGAGAAATACCATTGCGGGCAGATCGGGGTGCAGGCCCCGGCATAATAGGCGATCTTCTCGGCAAGGCTCTGATCGGGGCGTTTTTCGTATTCCTGTGCGGCCAGGGTATAGCTTTGGTCGACCATGAAATAGGCGATCAGGGCGCGCACGCCGGTCGGGGCGGCGCCAAGATGCGGCGCGAGCGAGGCGGAATACATCGCCATCCGCAGATTGACGGCAAGCGAGGTGGCCAGGACCGCGATGACGGGGGCATTGTCGGTCATCAGCTGGACGGCGGTGAATTGCGACGCCCCGGCAATCACCAGGATCGAGAAGCCCATGACCTCGGCAAGGTTGAGCCCGGCCTCGGTGCCCGCCACGCCGAACATCAGCCCGAACGGCACGATGACCAGAAGGAACGGCAAACCGCCACGGAAACCGCGCCAATATGCGCGGCGGATCGAAGATGTTTCAGACATTTGTCTTGCCCGGTCAGGATTGATAGGCCATGCCTGCACGGCCTTGCCGACAGTCTTAGCGGCTGTCAGGACGGATGCAAGGTGTGGTGCGGCGGAAAGGGGCGGCATGCGGGTCGTTGGGCTTATCCTTGCGGGCGGACAGGGGCGCCGGATGGGAGGGCGCGACAAGGCGTTCCTGATGCTGGGCGGCCGGCCGCTTGTGGGCCATGTGCTGGCGCGGATCGCGCCGCAGTTGGAGGAGGTTGCGATCTCTGCGAATGGCGATGCGTCCCGCTTCGCGCCCTTCGCGGTGCCGGTCCTGCCCGATGCCTGCGGGCAGATGGGCGAAGGCCCCCTGGCCGGTGTGCTGGCCGGTCTTGACTGGGCGCGCGCGCAAGGGGCCGACATGCTGGCAACGGTTCCGGTGGACCTGCCGTTCCTGCCCCGCGACCTTGTGGCCCGGCTTTGCGCCGCGGCGGCGGTGCAGGTGCCGCCGGGCGCGGCGGTTGCGCTTTGCGGCGGGCGGCGGCATCCGACCTCGGCGCTTTGGCCGGTGGCGATGCGCGATGGGCTGGCCAGTCTTTTCGCCGCCGGAGAGCGGCGCATGCAGGCCGCGCTTTCCACCGCGGCCGAGGTTCGCTTTGATGTCGCGGACCGCGGCGCCGACCCGTTCGAGAACCTCAATACGCCCGAGGATCTGGCCCGTGCCGAAGCCCGGCTTGCCGGGGAAGGGGCCGGAAAGGGCGCGTCGTCATGAGCTACCGGATCACGCGCGGGTTGACACGTGGGCAACGCGGTGCTGCGGCGCGGCTTTACTGGCAGGCATTCGGCAGCAAGCTTGGCCGCGTGATGGGCCCCGAGCCCCGCGCCATCGGCTTTATCGAGAAGGTGATTTGCCCCGAGCATGTTCTTGCGGCCGTGGATGCCGAGGGGCAGGTGCTTGGGGTCGTCGGGTTTCGCACTTGGGCGGGGTCGTTCGTCGGCGGGTCGCACACCGATCTGGTGGCGCATTACGGCCGCTTCGGGGCGATTTGGCGTGGCGCCTGCCTGTCGGTGATCGCGCGCGATCTTCTTGCCGGAGAGCTTGTGGTCGACGGGCTTGTGGTGCGCAGCGACCGGCGCGGGGAACGGATCGGCGCCGCATTGATGCGCGCCCTTCTGGATGAGGCGCGCGCGCGCGGCTATACCGAAGTGCGGCTCGACGTGATCGGCGAGAATATCCGGGCGCGCGCACTTTACGACCGGCTTGGCTTCGTCGTGACGCAGCGCCAGGAAAGCAGGCTGACCCGGCTGATCTTCAACTACCGCTCGGCGCTGGTCATGGTGCGCCAGCTATAGGCGCGGCGGGGGCGGTCAGTCGAAGGTGCCGGTGACGCGGCCCAGAAGCATGAAGGCGCGGGCGGTGCGGGTTTCGGCCAGTTCGGCGACCTCCTGATCGGTGGCATTCTGCTCGAACTCGGCGAAGGTCTTGTCGAACTGGCGCAGGAAATGGTGCGCCGCGTCGCGGAAGATCGTGTCGTTGCGCATCCGCCCCGCGGTCAGCGCCATCGAGGAACGGTCGCGCACGCCGCCAAGGGCCGCGACCTCGCGCCCGCGCTCGCCTTGTGCGAAGCGGCGCCAGATCTCGGGGCGCGCGCGGTCGGGTTTCAGGTCGTCCATGTAGATGCCGTCCTGCGCCATCAGGTTCAGCACATCCTGCGCCGCGCGGATCAGCTTGGCGACGGTGCGGTCATCCAGTGCCCGGCGCAAGGCGCGAAATCCCTCGCGGTCTTCGGCGCTGTCGGGGAAGTTCAGGGCACGGATGAAATCGGCCACCGAGACGGGCGCGCGCAATTCATCGGCCGGGGTGCCAAGTGCCAGCGCGGGCTGGTCGTCGGCCGGGCCGCTGGGCCGCGGGGGCACAAGGGCCGCCTTGCGATCGGCCGAGGGCTGCGTGGCCTGCGCATCCCGGCGCGAGGTGAAGGTGGCAAGTGCGGTTTCGGTCTGGCGGGCGGTCGCGGCGATCTCTTCTAGCTTCTTTTCGACGTTCTGCGCGCCGCGCGCGGTCTGCTGCTGGATCCAGGCGGTGCGCATCGCCTCGACCGATTGCTTGAGCGCCTGCGCCTCGGCGCGCATCTCGCGCGCGGTGCGGGCGGTGACGGCGGCCACCCAGATCATGGCGACGGGCAAAAAGATCCCCACCAGCGACATCGCAACGGTAAAGACGCTGTAGCTGCCCTCGCCCTCGGGCATCAACATGAAGAAGATCACCACAAGTGCGAACCAGATCAGCGACAGCACAAGCGCAATGCGCTCGGCGTTGCTGAGGTTCAGCGGCGCGCCAGAACGTGGCCGCGGCGTCACCGTCGAGGGAAAGCCCTTCCTTTGGGGTTTCGCATCCGCCATTGCGGTAGGCCGCCTTTCTCAGACAAACCGGACTGAAACGATTTCGTAGCTCTTGTCACCGCCTGGCGTGCGCACCTCGACGCTGTCGCCTTCGTCCTTGCCGATCAGTGCGCGTGCCAGCGGAGAGCGGATATTGAGAAGCCCGCGCTCCAGATCCGCCTCGGCCTCGCCGACGATTTGGTAGGTGCGCTCTTCGTCGCTGTCCTCTTCCACCAGCGTCACCGTGGCCCCGAACTTGACCGAGCCGGAAAGCCGCGCGGTGTCGATCACCTCGGCACGGCCGAGGATCGACTCGAGCTCCTTGATGCGGCCCTCGACGAAGCTCTGCTTTTCGCGCGCAGCATGATACTCGGCGTTTTCCGACAGGTCGCCATGTTCGCGTGCTTCTGCAATGGCCTTGATGACGGCGGGACGTTCCACCGACTTCAGGGTCTTGAGTTCATCGTCAAGCACGCCGTATCCCGCGCGCGTCATCGGTATCTTTTCCATGCGGGGGCCTCTGATCGTGATTGCCGGCAAAATAACAATGGATGGCATGTAAATCCGCCTTGCGCCCGCCGTGTCAAGGGCAGGGCCGCAATTTCGCCCCAATAGTTTTCTATCGCAGGACAGTGTGTTGAAGCGGATCGTGGAATGAGCATCATTTTTCGTGGAGTTCTCGTTTATTTTCTTCTGTCGCTGGCGACGATGGCGCTGCTCTATGGCAATCTCGAGCGCGCGGTCTATGAAGCCGTGGTGACGGGCACGGACAATGTGACCATATTGACCGAGATCGGCTTCTGGATTGCACCCCTGCTGGTTTTTTCGCTTGTGATCGTGGGCTGGCGGATTCTGCGCAGCAGGCTGGCGGCGATGATCGTCGTTGTCGTGTCGACGGTCTTTCTTCACATGGGGTTTGCATTTTTCAAGAACGCCATCCCCGAGCTTATCCCTTACCATGCCGATCCTGTCCTTGCTGCCGCCGATCGCTGGCTCCATGCGGGCGTGGATCCGTGGCGGATCTTTCATGATTGGCTGCCGCCTGAATGGGGGCGGCGTCTGGTGGTCGTCTATCTCATGATCTGGATGATTCCCGCCCTGACATTTCCTGTCCTGCTGATGGTATTCGACCGGAACCATGACAGGGTATCACGGTATGTCTGGCTGTATTTCTGTTCATGGATTGTGCTTGGTAATGTCTGGGCGCTGGCAGGCTCTTCGGTGGGGCCGGTCTATTACGACAGGCTTCTTGGAGGGGATCGTTTTCAGGATCTGATGGCGGCCTTGCAGGCATCGGGGATCACGCAATCCCCGATCGGGCTCATTCAGGAAGCGTTGTGGCGGCGTTTTGAGGGAGGCATGATCGAACTCGGGCTGGGCATTTCTGCCTTCCCCTCCATGCATGTGGCCATTGCGGCTCTCACCGCGCTCTATCTGACCGAGCGCTCGCGTTGGCTGGCGCCGGTGGGCGTCGTGTTTCTGGGCGTCATCTTCTTCATGTCCGTCTATACCGGCTATCACTATGCGCTGGACGGCTATTTCTCCATCGCGGCCGTGCTTCTGGGGAACCGGCTTCTGGTGCGTCACCAGAACCGCGCGTCACAGGCCCGCATGATGCAAAGCATCGCCGCGTAAGAATTGCGTCATTCCTTCAGGTAAGCTAGCAACAGTCCCGAGAGCACGGGAACTGCAAGCCAGAGGAGCCGATGATGGCTGAGATCGAGCGGGAGTCGATGGAATATGATGTCGTGATTGTCGGCGGGGGGCCCTCTGGTCTTTCTGCGGCGATCCGTTTGAAGCAGATCGACGCGGATCTGAATGTCGTTGTTCTCGAGAAGGGCTCTGAGATCGGGGCGCATATCCTGTCGGGTGCGGTTCTGGACACGTCGGGTCTGGATGCGCTGCTGCCGGACTGGAAGGCGCTGGGGGCGCCGGTGACGACCGAGGTGAAGCAGGACAATTTCTACATCCTGGGACCGGCGGGTCAGGTGCGGATCCCGAACTGGCCGATGCCGCCTTTGATGAGCAATCACGGCAAATACATCGTCAGTATGGGCAATGTCTGCCGCTGGCTGGCCGAGCAGGCCGAGGCGCTGGGGGTCGAGGTGTTTCCCGGCATGGCGGCAAGCGCGCTGGTCTGGGCCGAGGACGGGAACGGCGCCGAGCGGGTGGTGGGTGTCGTTGCGGGCGAGATGGGGCTTGAGGCCGACGGCACGCCTGGCCCGAACTACGAGCCGGGGATGGAGCTGCTTGGCAAATATGTGATGCTGGGCGAGGGGGTGCGGGGCAGCCTGTCCAAGCAGGTGATGGCGAAGTTCGACCTGTCGAAGGGGCATTGCCCGCAGAAGTTCGGGCTTGGCATGAAGGAGATCTGGGAGATCGACCCGGCCAAGCACCGGATCGGCACGGTGACGCATACGATGGGCTGGCCGCTGGGGCGGAACGCGGGCGGCGGCTCGTTCATCTATCACCTTGAGAACAATCAGGTCTATGTGGGTTTCGTGGTGCATCTGAACTACGAGAACCCCTGGCTTTACCCCTATATGGAGTTCCAGCGCTTCAAGCATCACCCGATGGTGGCGGATCTGCTGGAGGGCGGCAAACGGGTGGCTTACGGCGCGCGGGCGATCAGCGAGGGGGGCTGGCAGTCGATCCCGAAGCTGACCTTCCCGGGGGGCGTCCTGCTGGGCTGTTCGGCGGGGCTGGTGAACGTGCCGCGGATCAAGGGCAACCACAATGCGATGCTGTCGGGGATTGCGGCGGCCGAAGCGGCGGCGGCGGCGATCCCGGCGGGGCGCGCGGGGGGAGAGCCTGCGGGATAAAAGGCGGACCTGCCCGCGGGGCCCGGTGCGGGGGAGCTGGA
>CALMEG010000105.1 GCA_937863185.1 uncultured Paracoccaceae bacterium
ATACCGTGCTGACCGGCTTCGACATGACGATGCTGCGCATCCACAACGCGGCCGTGCTGCGCTCGGGCATGCCCCCGCCCGAGGCCGCCCCCCGCCTGCCCGCGATCCTTGCCCGGCTGAACCCGCAAGGCGGCCCCGTCGGCCCCCTGACCGACCCCGCGCCCACGCCGCAGGCCTTCACCCGCGCGATCGAGGCCGCGCTGACCCCCGGCGGCAATGGCGCGCGGCGCAAGGCCGCCGCCGCGCGCGCCGTCGACATCGCACGGGCCGAGGGCTGGCGCGACACGCGCGCGGGCTTTGCCTGGTATGCGCTTGGCCGCCTGAGCCTGCCCGACGACCCCGAGGGCGCCCTTGCCGCCTTCCTGCGCGCCGGGCAGCTTTACCGCGCGCTGCCCGGCGGGGCGATCCAGGTCGCGCATGTCGACATGCAGATGGCGGCCTTCGCGCTCTCTGGCGGGCGCGCGCAGGACGCGCTGACGCTGGTGGCGCGCGCGCTTGGCCCGGCCGCCGAAAGCCAGAACGCCGCACTTCTGGCCACGCTCTATCTGATCCGCGCGCAATCCTACGACACGCTTGGCCATCGCGCCGAGGCCGCGCAGGCGCGGCTCGACTCGGCGGGCTGGGCGCGCTATGGCTTCGGCTCTGACGCGGCCATGCGCAGGCGCGCGGCCGAGGTGGCGGCGCTGACCCGGACGGCGCCACGCCTCAGGTAGCGGCCGCGAAACGCTTATCGGGGGAACCATGCCCATCGTTTTCATCGCCCTTGTCCTTGGCGCCCTTCTGGGCGTCGTGCGCGCACGCAAACGCGGCGGCAACGGCTTCGACCAGGCCCAGTATGCCGCCGTCCACGCCATCGTGTTCGGCCTGGCGGGGCTGTTCATCACCATCTTCATCCTGCGCGCGGCCTGAGGCGCCCGGCCATGTTCCTGCCCTTCTTCGACAATCTGCGGCGCGGCGGGGTTCCGGTCTCGTTGCGCGAATACCTGAGCTTTCTCGAAGGGCTGGCGGCGGGCCTGTGCACCTATGACATCGACGGGTTCTACTATTTCGCCCGCGCCGCGATGGTGAAGGACGAACGCCACCTCGACCGGTTCGACCGCGCCTTCTCGGCCAGTTTCGCGGGCCTCGAGGCGATCCCGCCCGAGACGGTCCTCGAGGCGCTCGACCTGCCCGAGGACTGGCTGCGCAAGCTGGCCGAAAAGCACCTGAGCGACGCGGAAAAGGCCGCGATCGAGGCGCTAGGCGGCTTCGACAAGCTGATGGAAACGCTCCGGCAGCGCCTTGAGGAACAGAAAGGCCGCCACCAGGGCGGCAACAAGTGGATCGGCACGGCCGGCACCTCGCCCTTCGGCGCCTATGGCTACAACCCCGAGGGCGTGCGCATCGGGCAGAGCGAAAGCCGCCACCAGCGCGCCGTCAAGGTCTGGGACAAGCGCGAGTTCCGCGATTTCGACGACACGGTCGAACTTGGCACCCGCAACATCAAGGTGGCGCTGAAACGGCTGCGGCAATGGGCGCGCCACGGCGCCGAGGAAGAGCTGGACCTGCCCGCCACCATCCGCGCCAGTGCCGAAGCGGGCTTCATCGACGTGAAGACCCGGCCCGAGCGGCACAATGCCGTCAAGGTGGTGCTGTTTCTCGATGTCGGCGGCTCGATGGACGCGCATGTGCGGCTGGTGGAAGAGCTGTTCTCGGCCGCGAAATCCGAGTTCAAGCATCTTGAACATTACTATTTCCACAACTGCCTTTACGAGGCCGTCTGGCGCGACAACCGCCGCAGGTGGGACGCCACCACCCCCACATGGGAGGTGCTGAACCGCTACGGCCCCGATTACAAGTGCATCTTCGTGGGCGACGCCGCCATGAGCCCCTATGAGATCACCCATGCAGGCGGCGCGAACGAACACTGGAACGCCGAGCCGGGCGCGCTGTGGCTGGCACGCGCGCGCGAGCAATGGCCCGACAATGCCTGGCTCAATCCCGTGGCCGAGCGTGCCTGGCCCTACACCCAGTCGACCCAGATCATCCGCAATGCCTTCGAGGACCGGATGTTCCCGCTTACGCTCGACGGGATCACGCGGGCGATGAAGGTGCTGGGATGAGACGGCTTGCCCGGCTCTGGCGGCAGCAGAAACTGGCGGTCATCGGCTTTGCGATCTCGCTGCTTGTGGTGGGGTTCTTTGCCGTGCGGATCGTGATCTCGGCGATCTACTGGTCCGACCCAGCGCATCTGATGCAACAGCCCGAACCATGGATGACGCCGGGCTACATCGCGCGCAGCTGGCACCTCGATCGTCACGAAGTAACCGCGCTGGTGGGTGAGATACGGGTGGACGGTCGCCCGACGCTGGCACGCATTGCCCGCGAACGCGGCATCCCGACCGATCAGTTCATCGACACGCTGTCACAAGAGCTGCGCGCCCTTCAGGCCGGGCGATGACGGATCTTGTTCCAATCTACCTTGCGACCTTCGGACCCTGGCTTCTGGCGACGGTCACCTTCCTGAGCTGCCTTGCCATGCCCGTGCCCTCGTCGCTGATGATGATCGCGGCCGGCGCTTTCGTCGCCTCCGGCGACCTGACGCTTGCGCAGGCAGCGCTCTCGTCGTTCGGCGGCGCGGTATTGGGCGATCAGATTGGCTTTGCCCTTGGCAGGCGGGCCTCGGGCAGGTTGAACCGCATGGCCCGCCGGGGGCACCGGGCGGATCTGGTCGCAACTGCCGCCGCGAAACTGCGCCGCAGCGGCGGGGTCGCGGTGTTCTTCTCGCGGTGGCTGTTCTCGCCGCTTGGACCATGGGTCAACATCGCTGCCGGGGCCTCGGGCTTTGCGCATCGCAGCTTCACCCTGGCCGGCATCGCGGGAGAGGCGGTTTGGGTTGGGCTTTACGTCACGGTTGGTTTCGTCTTCGGGGCCAACCTTCAGGCCGCCGCCGACCTGGCAGGAAGCATGCTGGGCCTGCTGGCGGCAGGTGCGGTGGCGGCCGTTTTGGGCACATGGTTATGGCGCAGTGCGCATCGCGGCCATTGACCCGGCCCGACCCACGCCCCACATTCCGGACATGCTCAAGTTTCTGCCCTTCATCCTGCTCATCCTCTACGGCTTCGCGCTGTGGAAATTCTCGGCATGGCAACTGGGCAGGCAGCTTGACGCGCAATCCCGCCCGCTAAGCGACCCCGGCCTGAAGCCGGTGATCGCGCGCCTCGCGCTTGCGCTTGGATTGCCGGGCATTCCGGTCCATGTCTACGAGGTCGACCCCGTGAACGGGCTCGCGGCCCCCGACGGGCGCGTCTTCCTGACCCGCGGCTTCCTGCGCAAATACGAAAGCGGCCTTGTCAGCGCCGACGAGATCGGCGCCGTCATCGCGCATGAGCTGGGCCATGTGGCCCTTGGCCATTCGCGCCGCCGGATGATCGACTTTACCGGCCAGAACGCGCTGCGCATCCTGCTGATGACGCTTCTGGGCCGGATCCTGCCCTTCATCGGCATCTGGATCGCCAATATCCTGGCCACCGCCCTTGCCGCGCGCCTATCGCGGCGCGACGAGTTCGAGGCCGACGAATATGCCTCGGCACTGCTGGTCAAGGCCGGGATCGGCACCGGGCCGCAGAAATCGCTGTTTCACAAGCTGGACCGCCTGACCTCGAGCCCCGGTGAGGGCATCCCCGCCTGGCTTCTGACCCACCCCAAATCGCCCGAGCGCATCGCCGCCATCGAGGCGAACGAGGCACGTTGGGGCATTCGCAGCGGCTGATCCGCGCAGGGCCCTTACATTGGCCATCCTTTGCCGCTAGCGTAGCGCCGCGATGAACGGAATTCAGCCCGATCAGGACAGTTGTGTAAGGCGCCGGCGGGTGTTCTACATCCCCCGCTACGATCCGTTCCATCCCCGCCCCTACCGCGAGCTTTACCGCACCGAAGGGGCCCCGCAGGCGCGGATTTCGGGATATGCGCTTGACCTCACGCCCCGGCGCGGCGCGGGCCCCTATGGCTGGCATGTCCACTCGACGCAGGACGGGCACGACACCGAGACCGATATCGAGGTGCTGGTCTGGTCCGACATCGTGCGCGACAGCATGAGCCAGTCGATCCCCGCGACCTATGCCCAGTTGCTGCATACCTGCCGGGTCTATCTGGCCTCGGGGGCGCAGCGCGGGCTGATCGGGCTGCGCAAGGGGCCGACGATCGCGGCGCTCTATCCCGTGGTGGTCCTGCTTTTGCAGGCGGGCGTGGCCCTGGGCGCGGGGCTTGGCGGGGCGGCGCTCTTGCGCCGGTTCCTGCCCGATGGCGGGGTTTCGGCGCTGCTGGCCGCGCTTCTGGCGGGGGGCATCATTCTTCTTGTGCTGCGCTGGTTTCGCGCGCGTGACCGCTGGTTCTATGCCTATTACCTGATGCATGACTATGCCTTCACGGCCCGCGAATGGGGCGCAAGCCCCGCCGCGCTCGACTCCCGGCTTGACGCCTTTGCCGACCGGATCGCCGAGGCCCTGCAACCGGGCCGCTGCGACGAGGTTCTGGTGATCGGCCATTCCTCGGGCGCGCATCTGGCCGTGTCGGTCCTGGCCGGCCTGATCCGCGCGGGGCGGGTTCCCCCCGACGGTCCGGCGCTCGGCTTTCTCAGCCTCGGGCAGGTCGTGCCCATGGTCAGCTTCCTGCCCCGCGCCACGCGCCTGCGCGCCGATCTGCGCGATCTCAGCACGCGGGACGAGCTGACCTGGGTCGATGTCACGGCACCGGGCGACGGCTGCGCCTTCGCGCTGTGCGATCCCGTCTCGGTCAGCGGCGTCGCGCCCGAAGGCAAACGCTGGCCGCTGGTGATCTCGGCCGCCTTCACCCGAACGCTGTCGCCCGAACGGTGGGCCGCCCTTCGCTGGCGCTTCTTCCGGCTGCATTTCCAATACATGTGCGCCTTCGACCGCCCGGCCGATTACGATTATTTCCGCATCACGGCGGGCCCCCTCAGCCTTGCCCACCCCTCCGCCGGGCGCCCCCCCTCCAGATCGCGCCTCACGCGCGCCGCAAACCCGCACAGCCAATGCCCATGATCCCGCCCAAACCCCCCGCCCGCCCAGACCGCGTGCCGCTCTGGCGCTATATGCAGCTGTTTCGCAAGGATATCC
>CALMEG010000106.1 GCA_937863185.1 uncultured Paracoccaceae bacterium
GCGTGCGTCGCGCGCGGGCACGATCTGCTGCACGATGCCGACCAGAAGCAGATAAAGCGAGGTCAGCACCAGCCCCCAATGCGCCCAGCTTTCGGGGTGGAAATCGACCCAGGCCGCCCAGCCCGCGAACCCGGTCCAGGCGAGCGCCATCGGCAGCGAGACCGACCGCCAGCGTTCCGTGCGCACCGGGTGGATGAACTTGAGGTTGGTGAACATCGCCACCGCAAGCGCCACGACAAGCGACAGCATCAGCCAGAAATTCGGCTGGATGGCGAACAGCACCAGCACCACCATGTTCCAGCAGCCCGGAAACCCGGCGAAGGAATTGTCCTTCGTCTTCATCCGCGTGTCGGCGAAATAGACGACCGAGCCGTAGACGATGACGATGATCGCGATCCAGCCCGTCCAGCCGGGCAGCAGCCCCGATTTGAACAGCGCATAGGCCGGGATGAAGACATAGGTCAGGTAGTCGATGATCAGGTCCATCAGGACGCCGTCATAGGTGGGCCAGTTGGTCTTGACGTCATAGCGCCGTGCCAGCGGCCCGTCGATCCCGTCCACCGCAAGCGCCACGACAAGCCATAGGAACATCAGGCTCCATTTTTCCTCGACCGCAGCCAGCATCGCCAGCATCGAAAGAACTGCGCCGGTCGCGGTCAGCAGGTGCACGAGAAGGGCTTTTATGCGAAGAACCATGGCCCCTTCTTGCGCATTCTCGGCCATCCCGCAATGCCGTCAGGCCCGCGGATGGGCGGATTCGTAGATTTCCATCAGCCGTGCAGCATCGACGGCGGTGTAGATCTGGGTGGTGGCAAGGCTTGCATGGCCCAGAAGCTCCTGGATCGCGCGCAGATCGCCCCCCGCGCCCAGAAGGTGGGTGGCAAAGCTGTGGCGCAGGGCATGGGGCGTGGCGGTTGCGGGCAGGCCAAGCGACATGCGCGCGCGCTCGACCGCGCGGGCGATCATGCGCGGGCTGAGCGCACCGCCGCGCGCGCCCCGGAACAGCGGCGCGGCGGGGCCGGTCTCGAACGGACAAAGCCGCATATAGGTGTCGACGGCGGTGCGCGCGACCGGCAGGACCGGCACCAGGCGCTCTTTCCCGCCCTTGCCCAGGATGCGCAGAACCTCGGGCAGGGGGGCGTCGGCACCGGTCAGGCCAAGCGCTTCGGATATCCGCAGGCCGCAGCCGTAAAGCAGCGTGACCACCGCCGCATCGCGCGCGGCGATCCATGGCTCGGCCGCCTGATCCCCGACCTGCCCGATCATGGCCTGCGCGGCATCCTCGGCCAGCGGCCGGGGTAGTTTGCGCTGGTATTTCGGCGCGCGGGCCGCAAGCACGTGGCTTGCGTCGAACCCCTCGCGGTCGGAAAGCCAGCGGATGAAGGATTTGACCGACGAAAGCCGCCGCGCAAGCGAGCGCGACGAAATCCCGCGCCCCCGCTCATGCGCCAGAAAGGCGCGCATGTCGGCCTGGCTGATCGCGGCCAGGCGGGCCAGGCCCTGACCCTCGCCGTGATGCTGCTGCAAGAATCCCAGAAAACCGGCGACATCGCCGCGATAGGCGGAAATCGTGTGCCCGGCCGCCCCGTCCAGCGCGCGCAGATGGTCCAGCCAGCGTTGCAGCGCATCCGCGGCGGCCGGAGAAAAGGCGGCAGGCATCACGCCAGCCAGCGGCGCATCGCCCGTTCGAACACCCCGGCGAAGAAGGCCAGAAGGTCGGTGCCCTGCGCAGGTTTGAACTGATGCGGGTCCTCGGCCCCCATGACCAGAAGCCCCGGCAGCCGTCCCGGCCCGAAATCCAGCCGCATCAGCGCCTCGGAGCGGATCCAGCCCGCGGTCTCGCCATAGATCGCGTCGGATTGCGCAACGGTCTGGCGCAGCACCACGTTGCGCGGCTGCCCGCCCCGGCCCGCACCCAGATACTCCTGCACGAAACCCGGCTCGGCCACGCAAAGCACATCGCCCAGCCGGCGCAGCACCGGATCGCTGTCCGAATGCAGGCTTTCCAGAACCAGGCGCACGCAATCCACCCGCAGGATGCCGGCCACTTCGCTGCCCAGGTTGCGCAGGAAATCCTCGAACTCCACCGGGTCGAGCATGCGCAGCACCGCGCGGTGGATCTGGTTTGTCCCGGCAAGGTTCTCATAGGCCGCGGCAATCACCGAGCGATGCGTGTCCTCAAGCCGGTCGAGCCGCTTTTCAAGCCGCTCCATCGCCACGCCGCGCAGGTCGATGATGTTGCTGCCCATCGCGCGCTCGTTCGCGGCGATCAGCGCATGCATCAGATCGCGGTCCTCAAGGATCACTTCCGGCTCGGAAATGATCCGTTCGCGCAGCTGGTTGGCCAGCACAGTGTTCACAGCGGTTTCCGTCATGCCCGTATCATCGTGCCTGTTTGTGGTTGTTTTGCGGCCACTCTACACGAAATATGGGGAAATGCAGGTATTTTTTGCCCAAAATGAACCGGCCCGCCAGAGCGGCGGGCCGTCATGATGCCGATCGCGCCGGTTCAGATCTTCTGGCCGGTCTTGGCCCAGTCGCTGAGGAACTGGTCCAGCCCCTTGTCGGTCAGGACGTGATTCGCCATCGCCTTGATCACGGCGGGCGGGGCGGTGATCACATCGGCGCCGATCCGGGCCACATCGGTGATATGGTTCACCGAGCGGATCGAAGCGGCCAGGATCTCGGTGCGGAAATCGTAATTGTCATAGATCGTGCGGATATCCTCGATCAGCTGCACACCATCAAGGTTGATATCGTCCAGCCGCCCGATGAAGGGCGAGATGAAGGTCGCCCCCGCCTTCGCGGCAAGGATGGCCTGCGCGGCCGAGAAGCACAGCGTGACGTTGACCATGTGGCCTTCGGATGCGAAAGCCTTGCAGGCGGTCAGGCCATCCCAGGTCAGCGGAACCTTGATCGCGATATTGGGGGCGATCTTGGCAAGCTTCAGACCTTCTTCGATCATGGCTTTCGCCTCGGTGGCGACGACCTCGGCCGACACCGGGCCAGAGACCATGTCGCAGATCTCCCTGGTGACCTCGAGGATGTCGCGCCCCGATTTCAGGATCAGCGACGGGTTGGTGGTGACGCCATCGACCATGCCCAGGTCGTTCAGCTCACGAATGGCGGCGACATCGGCGGTATCTACGAAGAATTTCATGGGGCAGCTCCTGCAGACGGGTTCGGCGCCTGATACCGCAACCCGCCGCCCCCCGGAACCCCTCAAACCCGGGCGCTCCGCCCCCGATCATGCCCTTGCCTTCTTCAGAGCGACAAATATCCCCGCCGGAGGCAGCCCGCCACGGGATGCGCGCCATGGCTGAGGCGGGCTGGTTTCCCGAAGGCGCGCTGATCGCGGTGCTGACGGCCGAACCGATCGGCCGGCCGCTCGATTACCGTGCGCCCGAAGGCGGCTGCTTTGCCGGCGCCTTCGTCGAGGTTCCGCTTGGCCCCCGCCGGGTTCTCGGCGTGGTCTGGGGTCCGGGCGAGGGTGGGTTCGATCCGGCGCGGGTCCGTGCGGTGCTGCGCGTGCTCGGCGTGCCGCCCATGCGCGACGAACTGCGCGAGTTCCTTGTGCGCATGTCCGACTATACGATGACGCCGCTTCCGGCCATGCTGCGGCTGGCCACCCGCACCCCGGCCCTGGCCGAGGCGCCGGGCGCGCGGCGGATCTACCGGCTGGGCCGCAGCCAGCCCGACCGCATGACCGATGCGCGCAAGCGCGTGCTCGAAGTCCTGGGCGAACATGGCGGCGCGGGGTTCCTGCTGTCGGAACTCGCCTCCAGCGCGGGGGTCACGACGCAGGTGGTCAAGGGCCTCGTGAAGGCCGGCGCCATCGACGAGGCCGAGGTGCCGCGCGACCAGCCCTTCCCCGGGCTCGATCCGCATCTGCCCGGCAAGACCCTGTCGGGGGATCAGGCGGCGGCCGCGGCAACCTTGCGCGGGGCGCTGCGGGATGGCGGCTACGGCACCACGCTGCTGAAGGGCGTCACCGGCTCGGGCAAGACCGAGGTCTATCTGGAGGCGGTGGCCGAGGCCCTGCGGCTGGGGCGGCAGGCGCTGGTGCTCTTGCCCGAGATCGCGCTCACTTCGGAGTTCCTTGCGCGGGTCGAGGACCGCTTCGGCACGCTTCCCGGCGAATGGCATTCCGGCGTCAGCCAGACCGAGCGGCGGCGGCTGTGGCGCATGACGGCCGAGGGCGGGGTGCAGCTTGTGGTGGGCGCGCGCTCGGCGCTTTATCTGCCGTTCCGCGATCTGGGGCTGATCGTCGTCGACGAGGAACATGACAGTTCCTACAAGCAGGAAGAGGGCGCGCTTTACAATGCGCGCGACATGGCGGTGCTGCGCGCCTCGCTCAATGCCGCGCAGGTGGTTCTGGCCTCGGCCACGCCCTCGCTGGAAAGCTGGGCTAATGCCGAGGCGGGGAAATACCGCCGCATCGACCTGATCAGCCGCTTCGGCGCGGCCGAGATGCCCGAAATGGCCGCGATCGACCTGCGCGAAGAGGCGATGGAGGTCAGCCGCTGGATCTCTCCGACCCTCGCGGGGGCAGTCGGCGAATGCATCGCGCGCGGCGAGCAGGCGATGCTGTTTCTCAACCGTCGCGGCTATGCGCCGGTCACAGTCTGCCGCGCCTGCGGGCATCAGATCGGTTGCGATCATTGCGACGCGCGGATGGTCGAGCATCGCTTTCTCAAGCGGCTGGTTTGCCATCAATGCGGTGAGACGAAGCCCATCCCGCTGGCCTGCCCGTCCTGCGGGGCCGAAGGGCGCCTTGCCCCCGTCGGACCGGGGGTCGAACGGCTGGCCGAAGAGGTGGCCGAACGGTTCCCGCAGGCGCGTGTCGCGGTGCTGTCCTCGGATCTTTTCGGATCGGCGCGCGCGCTGAAAGAGGCGATCGGCACGATTGCCGAAGGGGGCGCGGATATCATCATCGGCACACAGATCGTGGCCAAGGGGCACAACTTCCCGCTGCTGACGCTGGTCGGGGTGATCGACTCGGATCTCGGGCTGCAAGGCTCGGACCTGCGCGCTGCGGAACGCACCTTCCAGCTGATGCGCCAGGTCGCCGGGCGGGCCGGCCGGGCCGAACGGCGCGGCGCGGCGCTGTTGCAGACCCACCAGCCCGACCATCCGGTCATCCGCGCGATCCTTGGCGGCGATGACGAAGCCTTCTGGCGTGCCGAGGCCGAGGCGCGCCGCGCACAGGGGGTGCCGCCCTATGGGCGCCTTGCGGGGATCATCCTGTCCGGCCCCGATCTGCAACCGCTCTTCGATATCGGCGGCGCGCTTGCGCGGGCCGATGGGCCGCTGCGCCGCGTCGGGGCCACGCTTTACGGCCCCGCGCCCGCACCGATCGCACGGGTCCGTGGCCGGCACAGGGTGCGCATGCTGGTCAAGGCCGACAAGACCGCCCCGCTACAGGCCGCCCTGAGGGAATGGGTGGCACAGGTCAGGTTGCCGAACGCGGTGCGCCTTGCGATCGACATCGACCCGCAGAGCTTTCTTTAGGCCGCAATGCCCGCGGGACGGCGCTGATCGACCAGAAAGTCGGTGGTGACGGCCCCGATCCACATACAGAACAGCGCAAGCCACGCGGTTCCGGCAAAGATCGACCCGCCGGTCACGCCCGCGCCAATCGCGCAGCCCCCCGCCAGCATCGCGCCGAAGCCCATCAGTGCGGCCCCGATCATCGAGCGCCGCATCACTGGTACCGAGTCGAAGGCCTGCCAGCGGAATTCGCGCGCAAGAAGCGACGCGATGAGTGCTCCGATCACCACGCCGGGCACAAGGCCCACATCGAATTCCAGCACCGCATTGCGATCCAGAAAGAACATGAGCGTGTTGGCCGACGGCCCCGAGAAGGTGGCCGATGTGACGGGGATCGGATCGAAACTGACCTGCGCCAGCGTCCATGTCAGCACCCAACCCACGGCAACGGCAAAGCCGACGCCCGACGCAAAGACCAAAACCCGCGCCCCGATCCGGTTGCGCCGCGCCAGGTAAAGCGCAAGCGCGGCGACCCCCAGCCCGAAGACAAGCCCGGCCCATTGTGGCAGGCGCAACATGTCCAGAATGCTTACATTCTCGCCCCCCGGCGTGACCCACAGTCCCGCAAGGCGGTCTCGTGTCGGAGAGAGGATACCCTTCAGGCTCATTTGTGCGACGACGGCGAAGATAAGCCCCGACACGACCGAGCGCAGGTTCCCCGTCGAGGCCAGCACCAGAAGCCGCCCCGAACAGCCGCGCGACAATACCATGCCCACGCCGAACATCAGCCCGCCAATGACGGCGCCAGACCAGCTTCCGGGAACGGCCATCATCCGGCTGTCGGCCGCACGAAACAGGCCCAGAAGCTGTGCCGTCTGCACCCAGACCACGGCGGTGGAGAATGTTAGAAGCCAGACGGCAACCTTGCCGCCAAGCTGCCCACGCGCGAATTCGACCGTCGCAGCCCGAAGGCAGAAATTCGAGCGTTGTGCCGCAACACCGAAAATGATCCCGGTGATCAGTCCGAACAGCGCCGCTGTCGGACCTTCTCCGATACGCTCCAGAAGTGTGACGAGTTCCATCTGCACGCTCCCTGATTCCCTGCGCAGGGCTTATTCCACAGTATAAGGCAATCGGCCTTGACATAAATCACGCGCGGCTTGCCTCTGTGTCTTTGCCGGGGTATGCGCCCGGACATGCCCGGCTCACGCAACGCCCGACCGGAGGCCCTCATGCCCACATTCACTGCTTTCACGACCCTGCCGGACCGTGACCGCGCCGAGGCGCTGTCAGAGCTTCTCGATGAGCTGGATCCCGCGCCCTACGGTGTCGGCGTGTTCGAGATCGAGGACGGGTCCGAGCGGTGGGAAGTGGGCAGCTATTTCCTTGAACATCCCGATGAGACCGCGCTTGCGCTGATGGCCGCTGCGCATGGGGCGGAGCCCTTCGTTGTCTCTGAACTGCCCGACGTGGACTGGGTGGCCCATGTCCGGCGCGAGCTTGCCCCGGTTGCGGCGGGACGGTTCTTCGTGCATGGCGCGCATGATGCGGACAAGGTGCCCGACAAAGTGATCCCGCTGCGGATCGAGGCCGCGATGGCCTTCGGCACCGGACATCACGGCACGACACTGGGCTGCCTGCGCGCGCTGGACGATCTGGAGCGCGACGGATTGCGGGCCCGGCGGGTGGCCGATATCGGCTGCGGGACGGCGGTTCTGGCGGTGGCGGCTGCAAAAATCTGGCCTCGGATATCGACCCGGTAGCGGTAGAGACGGCCGCAGCCAATGTGGTGGCCAACGGCCTCGAGGGCCGGGTGATCTGCGTCGAGGCCGCGGGTTTCGGTCATCCGCATCTGGAAGAGGCCGCGCCCTATGATCTGATCTTCGCGAATATCCTGATGGGGCCGCTGATTTCTCTGGCCCCGGACATGGCCCGGCATTGTACCGAATCAGGGCATGTCATCCTGTCCGGAATCCTTAACGACCAGGCCGACGCGGTGATTGCAGCCTATGAAAATCAAGGATTTTCGTTGGTTACGCGCAACGAATTTGGCGATTGGACGACACTGGTTCTGATCCGGAACCAATCGCGTTAACAATTCGTATCGAGTTTCCGGCCTCCTTGCGGCATAATCGTCTCAGTGGGAGACGGAATGCCGATGACAGGGAGAAATGCCGTGGCCGATCCCAACATGAAGAATTTCGAACAGCGCCTTGCGCGGATCGACAAGATCCACAAGGCCGGCGGTGCGTTTGAATCGTCGGGAACCTTGGGGCGCGCCTATTTCGATGCGACACGTCCGCGCCGGCGGCGCGGGGTTTCGTTGCGGGCGCTTGCGTTCCTGTTCGCGGCGGCGCTTCTGTTCAAGGCCGCGATTCTGGCGCAACTGGGGCAGGACGGCTACGCCGAGCGTGTCGCGGCGCTTGCCAATGGCAGCGTGTTCGAACAGGCGGGCGCCTGGGTGTTGCAGGCCGATCCCGCGACGCTCAAGCTTGCAGGGTTCATCCAGCCGATCTTGCGCTGAAGTCCTTTTCATGACGATAAAGGCCGCGCGGGTTTTCCCCACACGGCCTTTTTGTATTCGTCGCGCTGGTTGCGCGGATCAGCTGCGGGCAACCCGCGCGATGTCGCCACGGCACAGGCCGATATCGTCCAGCTCACGATCCGACAGCTTCGAGAGCGCTGCGGTGGTCAGGCGGGCATCGTTCCAGGCCGAGATGGCTTCGATCATTCGCGTAACGAACCCGGAGCTACCGTGCCGGGTCAGGACGCGGTTGGTGTCATAGGCGGACATTTCCGTGTTCCTTCACAAAGTGCATGTTTTTCGAGCATCGGGCTCGATGAGCCGCAGATATGCCGGGCAGTTTTCGAAAACAAGCGCCGCCCAAGCAGCCCCGTTATGCGATTTCTGCATGTCTTCCAGGAACTGGAACGGGCGTTCTTCCGAATGGCGGTTTCTGCGCTGCGGCGCGTCGAATTTCTGCCGCGCAGCGTCGTTTTCCGCCGCTTTGGCGCGCACCCGGAAAAGACTTGTCCGTTTCGTCCGGGGCGTCTTCCCGCTTTGCGATGTTCTCTTTTCGTGCTAGCCGTGTGAAAAAGGCAACAGAGCAGACAGGAGACAGGGCCTCATGCGGGTAATCGGAATCGATCCCGGGCTTCGCAACCTGGGGTGGGGCGTCATCGAGATGGCGGGCTCGCGGCTGACACATGTCGCAAACGGGATCATCCATTCCGAGGGAAGCGATCTGGCACTGCGGCTCTTGTCGCTGCACGATGCGCTCAGCGCGGTCATCGCCCGCTTCGCCCCGCAGGCCGCGGCGGTCGAACAGACCTTCGTCAACAAGGATGCGGTCGCCACGCTGAAATTGGGGCAGGCGCGGGGGATTGCGCTTCTGGCTCCGGCGCAGGCGGGGCTGAGCGTGGGCGAATACGCCCCCAATGCGGTGAAGAAGGCGGTCGTGGGGGTGGGCCATGCCGACAAGGGCCAGATCGCCCATATGGTGCGCTTCCAGCTGCCCGGCGTCGAGCTGGCCGGCCCCGACGCGGCCGATGCGCTAGCGGTCGCCATCTGCCATGCCCATCACCTGCAATCGGCCGGGCGCATGGCCGCGGCGCTGAAGGGGAAAGTTGCATGATCGGGCGTATCGCAGGCACCATTCTGCACCGGGCGATGGATCATGTGCTGATCGACGTGCGCGGCGTGGGCTATATCGTCCATGTCTCGTCGCGCACGGCCTCCTCCCTGCCGCCGGTGGGTGAGGCGGTGGCGCTTTATACCGACCTGCTCGTGCGCGAGGATCTCTTGCAGCTGTTCGGCTTTCCCACGCTTCTGGAAAAGGAATGGCACCGGCTTCTGACCTCGGTGCAGGGGATCGGTGCCAAGGCCTCGCTGGCCATCATCGGCACGCTCGGCGCCGACGGGCTGGGCCGCGCGATCGCGCTTGGCGACTGGTCGGCGGTCAAGGCCGCGCCGGGCGTCGGCCCGAAACTCGCGCAGCGCGTGGTGATGGAACTGAAGGAAAAGGCGCCCTCGGTCATGGCCATGGGCGGCGCGCTTACCGTCGATCTGTCCCCCTCCGACGCGGTTCCCGAACCCGCGGCGAAACCGCGCCCCGCTGCGCCCGCCGCTGCCCCCAGCCATACCGCCGAGGCGCTCAGCGCGCTGACCAATCTCGGCTACAACCCGACCGAGGCCGCCGGCGCCGTCGCCCGCGCCTCCGACGACCCCGAGGCAACCGATACCGCCAAACTCATCCGCACGGCGCTGCGCCTTCTTGCCCCCAAGGACTAGGTTTCAGCTTTGCATAAATATCCCGGGGGAGGCCGCAGGCCGGGGGCAGCGCCCCCGAGAACCCGCCCCCGCCCTTGCAACGCCGCCGCAATCGCCCGACACTGAGCCATCATGACCGAACCCGACCCGACCCTTCGCCCCGACCGCCTGCCCGATGATGCGGACCGCGCCCTGCGCCCGCAGGCGCTCGGGGAATTCGTGGGCCAGGCCGAGGCGCGCGCCAATCTGCGCGTCTTCATCGAAAGCGCGAAGATGCGCGGCCAGGCGATGGATCACACGCTGTTCCACGGCCCGCCCGGTCTGGGCAAGACGACGCTCGCGCAGATCATGGCGCGCGAACTGGGTGTGAATTTCAAGATGACCTCGGGCCCGGTTCTGGCCAAGGCCGGCGATCTTGCCGCGATCCTGACCAATCTTGAGGCCCGCGATGTCCTGTTCATCGACGAGATCCACCGCCTCAATCCCGCGGTGGAAGAGGTGCTCTATCCCGCGATGGAGGATTTCGAACTTGACCTCGTGATCGGCGAAGGCCCCGCCGCGCGCACCGTGCGCATCGAGTTGCAGCCCTTCACCCTTGTCGGGGCCACCACCCGGCTCGGCCTGCTGACGACCCCGCTGCGCGACCGGTTCGGCATTCCCACGCGGCTGCAATTCTACACCGAGGACGAGCTGGACCAGATCGTCGGCCGGGGTGCGCGCCTGCTTGGCGTTCCCGCCGAGCCGGAGGGCACGCGCGAAATCGCGCGGCGCGCGCGCGGCACCCCCCGGATCGCGGGGCGGCTGCTGCGCCGGGTGGTGGATTTCGCGCTGGTCGAGGGCGACGGCCGCCTGACGCAGAAGATTGCCGACGGTTCGCTGACCCGTCTCGGGGTCGACCATCTCGGGCTGGACGGGGCCGACCGGCGCTATCTGACGCTGATCGCCGAACATTATGCCGGCGGGCCGGTCGGCGTGGAAACGCTTTCGGCGGCGCTTTCGGAAAGCCGCGATGCGATCGAAGAGGTGATCGAGCCGTTCCTGTTGCAGCAGGGGCTGATCAGCCGCACGCCGCGCGGGCGCATGCTGGGCCAGCGGGCCTGGCGCCATCTGGGGCTGGAGCCGCCGCGCGCCGCCCCCCCGGCCGCCGTGCCGCAAACCGATCTGTTCGGCGACGGCTAGGCCGGATCCATCAAGAAGGGGGTCATCATGCAGCCATCCGAAATCGAGGCGCTTTTCACCCGCAGTTCCGGCGAATACCTGTTCGCCCGCTGGGGCCGGCCGGTCGTGCCCGTCGTCTTCGGGGTCGATGCCGCCACCCTGTCGATCGTGAAGGGCGCGGTCGAGGCGGTCGTGGCGCTTGCCGGCCACAAGATGGCCGAGACCGATGCCGAAATGGGCGCCAACCTGATGGTGTTCTTCTTCCGCGACTGGCACGAATTGCTTGACGTGCCGAACCTCGATCACCTGATCGAGGGGCTGCACGACCTTGTGGTGCGGCTCGATGACGGGGGCGCCAACCAGTATCGCGTCTTCCGCTTCGACAAGGAGGGCGCGATCCGCGCCTGTTTCGCCTTCGTGCGCATGGACGCAGCACTGGACGAAGTTCCGGCCGAGACGCTGGCGCTCAACCAGGCGGCGCAGATGATCCTTCTGTGGTCCGACACGGCCTTTGCCGAAAGCTCGCCCCTTGCGGTGGCGCGCGGCGTGACGGTGCTGCGCCCCGAGATCGGGGATCTGATCCGTGCGGCCTATGATCCGGTCCTGCCCGCGGTCGCGCATGATCCCAGCCATGCGCTGCGCTTGTCGGCCCGGCTGGCTGCGGGCGGGGTCGCATGATGATCCATCGCCTGCCGCTCCGCGTCTATTACGAGGACACCGATCTTGCGGGCATCGTCTACTATGCCAATTACCTGAAATTCATCGAACGCGGGCGCAGCGAATGGATCCGTGGCCTGGGCGTCGACCAGGCGGCCCTGAAACGCGATCATGGCCTTGTCTTCGCGGTGCGCCGCATCGAGGCCGATTACCTGCGCCCCGCGCGCTATGACGACCAGCTTGTGGTCGAGACCGTGCTTCAGGCCGAAACCGGCGCCCGGCTGGTGATGGGCCAGACCGTGACGCGCGACGGCGAGGTGCTGTTCTCGGCCGTCGTGACCATCGTCTGCCTGTCCGAAACGGGCGGCGCCGCGCGGCTTCCCGCCGATATCCGCCGCCTGCTGGCCCCGTCGCTGCATTGATCCGCCGTTGCCGCGCTGCAATGACGCAGATGTTATGGCGTTCCCCCTGAACCTCGTATAGAATCACTGCTAATCAGAGCCGCGACAACGTGGCCCAACCGGCGAGCAGTGACAGATGGAAACAGAAGCCCTTGCGATGGCGCAGGAGATCGATTTCTCCTTGCTGGCGCTTTTTGCGCGCGCATCGTTCACCGTGAAACTCGTGATGATCCTTCTGACCGTGGCCAGTTTCTGGTCCTGGTCGATCATCATCCGCAAATTCATCACCTACCGCGCCGCGCGCTCCGAGGCCGAGGGGTTCGACCGCGCCTTCTGGTCGGGCGAGCCGCTGGACGAGCTGTTCGACCAGATCGGCCCGGCACCGGACGGCGCGTCGCAAAAGATCTTTGCGGCGGGCATGCTGGAATGGCGCCGCAGCCACCGCAGCGACGGTGAGCTGATCACAGGCGCGCAGGCGCGGATCGACCGCTCCATGGACGTGCAGATCGCCAAGGAAACCGAGCATCTGAACGCGGGCCTGCCCTTCCTTGCGACCGTCGGCTCGACCGCGCCCTTCGTGGGCCTGTTCGGCACGGTCTGGGGGATCAAGGTCGCGTTCGAGGAGATCGCGATCTCGCAGAACACCTCGCTTGCGGTCGTGGCGCCGGGGATCTCCGAGGCGCTGATGGCGACGGGTCTGGGCCTTCTGGCCGCGATCCCGGCGGTGATCTTCTACAACAAGCTTTCGGCCGATGCCGACCGCATCGCCTCGGGCTACGAGGCGTTCGCGGACGAATTCGCCACGATCCTTTCGCGCCAGCTGGACGCCTGAGCCATGGGTGCGGGGGTCATGAAAAAGGCAGGCGGGGGCGGACGCCGCCGCCGCGGCGCGCGCGGCAAGCACGCCGCCATGAGCGAGATCAACGTCACGCCCTTCGTGGACGTGATGCTTGTGCTTCTGATCATCTTCATGGTCGCGGCGCCGCTGATGACGGTGGGCGTTCCGCTGGAGCTGCCAAAGACCGCCGCCAAGGCCGTCCCGACCGAGCAGGAAGAACCGCTGACCATCTCGCTTCAGGCCGATGGCACGGTGTCGATGATGAACACGCCCGTGCCCGAGAACGAGCTGGTGGACCGCCTGCGCTCGGTCGCGCAGGAGCGTGACAGCGACAAGGTGTTCCTGCGCGCCGATGGCGCCATCGAATATTCCCGCGTGGTGCAGGTCATGGGGGCGCTCAACCTGGGTGGTTTTTCGAACATCGTGCTGGTCACGGATGCGGGCGGCCCCACGCTGACCGGCCAGCCGGACAGCGCGGCGGCGAACTGAGGCGCGGATGCGCATGGACAGGGCAGATAAACTCGGCACGGGGATCTCGGCGGCGCTTCATCTGGGGCTGATCGCCTGGGCCATCGTGGGCGGAGATCTGTTCCGCGCCCGCCCCACCGATCCGGTCGTGATGACCGAGGTGTCGGTGATGTCGGAGGCCGATTTCGCGGCGCTGGTGGCGGCCGCGCCCCGGCCCTCGGAAACCCCGGCGACGCAGCCGGTCGCGCCTTCTGTCTCTGCCGAAAGCACCGAGGCCCCCGAACCCGAAGCCGTGCCCGCGCCTGCGCCGGAACCCCAGCCCGAGCCTCTGCCCGAGCCGGAACCCGCGCCCGAGCCCGCCCCGGACATGACCGACCTGACCACCCCCCCGGCCGAGGCCGAGGTGACCGAGGTTCCCCCGATGCAGCCGATGCCGCCGGTCGAGGAGCCTTCGCAGACCGTTCTGATGGAAATCAGCCCGCGCCCCCGTCCGCGCCCCGCGCCGCGCGTCGCGCCCACGCCCGACGAGGCGGCCGAACCCGAAGAGGTGGTCGAACCGCCCGAGGAAGAGGCCGCGCCACCTGAAGCCACCACCGAGATCGTGACCGAGGCGACCGAAACCGACGACAGGCCGCAATCCTCGGCGCCGCTGACCTCGGCCCGGCCGCGTCCGCGTCCGGCGAAACCGGCCGCACCCTCCCCGACGCAAAGCGCGGCCGCAAGGCCCGCCGCCCCCGTGTCCGAGCCCGCGGTCAACGATGCCGTCAACGACGCGCTTGCCGAGGCGATGTCCTCCGAAACCGGAACCGGCAGCGGCGGCGTGGGCCGCGCGGCCTCGGGCCCGCCGCTGACCTCGGGTGAAAAGGACGCGCTGATCGTCGATGTGAAGGCCTGCTGGAACGTCGGCGCGCTGTCGACCGAGGCACTGCGCACGACCGTCACCGTGGGCGTCACCATGCTGCCTGACGGCCGCCCCGATATCGGCTCGATCCGCCGCATCGGCCATGAGGGCGGCTCGGAGGCGGCGGCCAACCAGGCCTATGAGGCCGGGCGGCGCGCCATCGTGCGCTGCGGCTCTGACGGCTTCCCGCTGCCGGCCGAGAAATACGACCACTGGCGCGAGATCGAGATCGTCTTCAACCCCGAGAAGATGAGGATGAAATGACCCGTCTTCGGCGCCACATCGGGCGGATTTCCGCGAAAGCTGAGGCACTTGTGATGCCTCTGCGGGGGAAAATCCGCTACAACAGTCACACCCCCATCGAAGGGAAGTCCGAAATGTTCCGATTTGCGATGGCCGCCGTGGCCGCATTTGCCTTCATCCCGTCGCTGGCGCTTGCCCAGCAAGGGCCCCTGCGCATCGAGATCACCGATGGCGTGATCGAGCCCTTGCCCTTCGCACTGCCCAGCTTCGTGGCCGAAACCGGCGATGCGGGGCAGTTCGCCGCCGATATCAGCCGGGTGATCGCGGCCGATCTGTCGGGGACCGGGCTGTTTCGGGAAATTCCCCAAAGCGCGCATATCCAGCGCGTCTCGTCTTTCGATGCGCCGGTGTCTTACCCGGACTGGCAGGCGATCAACGCGCAGGCCCTTCTGACCGGCGCGGTGTCGGTGTCGGGCGGGCGCGTGGTGGTCAAGTTCCGCCTGTTCGACGTGTTCTCGGGCCAGCAACTGGGCGAGGGGCAGCAGCTTGCGGCCTCTCCGGCAAGCTGGCGCCGCCTGGCCCACAAGGTCGCCGATATCGCCTATAGCCGCATCACCGGCGAGTCGGGCTATTTCGACAGCCGCGTGGTCTATGTCTCGGAAAGCGGGCCGAAGAATGCCCGGCAAAAGCGCCTGGCCGTGATGGATTACGATGGCGCGAACGTGCAGTATCTGACGGATTCCAGCACGATCGTGCTGGCGCCGCGCTTCTCGCCCACGGGCGACAGGGTGCTTTACACCACCTTCGAGACGGGGTTCCCGCGCATCAAGATGCTCAATGTTGCGAATGTCTCGGCGCAGCTTCTGCCCGAGGTGCCCGGCACGATGACCTTCGCGCCGCGCTTCTCGCCCGATGGCGGCAGCATCGTCTATTCGCTGGAGCAGGGCGGCAATACCGATATCTGGCGCATGGGCGTGAACGGCGGCAGCCCGCAGCGCCTGACCAACACCCCCGCGATCGAGACCGCGCCTTCCTATTCCCCCGAGGGCAGCCGGATCGTCTTTGAATCGGACCGCTCGGGCACGCAGCAGCTTTACATCATGCCCGCCGGCGGGGGCGAGGCCACGCGCATCTCGTTCGGCGAGGGGCGCTATGGCACGCCGGTCTGGTCGCCGCGCGGCGACCTGATCGCCTTCACCAAGCAGCATGCGGGCCGCTTCCATATCGGCGTGATGCGCACCGACGGCTCGGAAGAGCGGCTTCTGACCTCGTCCTTCCTTGATGAGGGGCCGACCTGGTCGCCCAATGGCCGGGTCATCATGTTCACCCGCGAAACCCCCGGTGCGGCGGGTGGCGCAGTTCTTTATTCGGTCGACATCTCGGGGCGGAACCTGCGTGCGGTTCCGCTTGACGGTGCGGCCTCCGACCCGGCCTGGTCGCCGCTTTTGCCCTGATGCGGGCGGCGATTCCCAAGGCAGAACGAACCTGTTAGGATATCTGGCATCGAGCCAGTGAAAAAAGGCGGTAAACCATGACTCTTGCTCCGAAGGCGCTTCTTCTTCTGTCCGCTCTGGCCCTTGCGGCCTGCAACAATCCCGACCGTTACGGGGCCAATGGCGTGGTCGATCCGGGCGGCGCCTATGGCGGCGCCGGCGGCGTCGACCAGATGGGTCTTCCGTCGGATCCAAACTCTCCAGCCTATTTCGCGCAGACCATCGGCGACAAGGTGCTGTTCGCGGTCGACCAGTCCACCCTTTCGCCCAAGGCCCGCACGATCCTTTCGGGGCAGGCGCAATGGCTGGGCAGCCACCCGCAATATTCCGCCATCATCGAAGGCCATGCCGACGAACAGGGCACGCGCGAATACAACCTTGCCCTTGGCGCGCGTCGGGCAAGCTCGGTTCAGGAATACCTTGTGTCGCAGGGTGTTGCCTCGAACCGGCTGCGCACCGTGTCCTACGGCAAGGAGCGCCCGCTCGAGGTTTGCTCGACCGAGGACTGCTATTCCAAGAACCGCCGCGCGGTGACCGTCATCTCGCTTGGCGCGGGCAGCTGAGGAGCCTGGCAGGATGATCCGCTCAGTGGTTCTGACGCTGGCGCTGGGGCTGGCTGTTCCGGCCTTCGGGCAGGATGCCCGGTCGCTGGCCGATATCCGGGCCGAGCTGTCGCAGCTTTCGGCCGATCTGCAAGGCCTGCGCTCGGAGCTGGTGGCATCGGGCGCGCAGGGCCTTCAGGCGGCGGGCGGCACATCGGCGCTTGAGCGGATGAACACGATGGAGGCCGCGCTGTCGCGGCTGACATCGCGCGCCGAAGAGCTTGAGAACCGCATCAACCGGGTGGTGTCCGATGGCACCAACCGGCTTGGGGATCTTGAGTTCCGGCTGTGTGAGCTTGAGCCGGGCTGCGATATTTCCTCGGTCGGCCAGACGCCGGTTCTGGGCGGATCGGCGGTGACCGCGCCTGCGCCCAATTCCACGGCGCCGGTGGTCGCACCCTCCATGGCGATGAACGAACAGGCAGATTTCGACCGGGCCAAGGAGGTGCTCGGTCAGGGTGACTTTCGCGGCGCCGCTGACCTCTTTGCGGCCTTTGCCCAAACCTATCCGGGCGGCCCCCTGACGGGCGAGGCGATGTTCCTGCGCGGTCAGGCGCTGCAACAGGCAGGCGATGTGCCCGGCGCCGCGCGTGCCTGGCTCGATGCCTTCTCGGCCGAGCCCGAGGGGCCGCGTGCCGCCGAAAACCTGCTGATGCTGGGCAAATCCCTGGGCGATCTGGGCCAGACCGCCGAGGCCTGCGCCACATTGTCCGAGGTGGGCTATCGCTTCCAGTCCGCGCCCGCCGCATCGGAAGCGGGGCTGGCCATGCAATCGCTGGGGTGTCAGTGACCGAAGGCCCCGCGCTTGATGACCTTGCCCTGACGGCCTTTGCCCCCGACACGCCGCAATGTGTCGGGGTTGCCGTTTCCGGGGGCGGAGATTCGATGGCCGCGCTGCACCTTTTGGCGCGGCATTTCACGGTCGAGGCCGTCACCGTCGACCATGGCCTGCGCCCCGAGGCCGCGGCCGAGGCGCGCTTCGTGGCCCAGGGCTGCGCGCGTCTGGGGGTTTTTCATTCCGTGCTGCACTGGCATCGCGGCGAGGCGCGCGGCAACCTGATGGATCAGGCCCGCCGCGCCCGTATCCGCCTGATCGGAGACTGGGCGCGCGCGCGCGGGCTGCGCCATGTCGCGCTTGGCCATACGGCCGACGATCAGGCCGAGACCTTCGTGATGCGTCTGGGGCGTTCGGCGGGGCTTGAGGGCCTGTCGGGGATGCGGCGCAGATGGGAAGAGAATGGCGTGATCTGGACCCGCCCCTTCCTTGGGGTTGGCCGGGCGGCGTTGCGCGACTGGCTGCGCGCCGCGGATCTGGGCTGGATCGACGACCCGAGCAACGACAATGATAATTTCGACCGGGTGAAGGCCCGCAAGGCGCTGCGCGAACTGGCGCCGCTTGGGATCTCGGTGGCGCGGATCTGCGAGACCACCGCCCATCTGGCCGCCGCCGAGGCCGCGCTTGAGGAGTGTTTGCGGCACATGGCGGGCGATCTGGTGCGGGCCGATCGCGGCGATCTGGTGATCGCGCCCGCCGCGTTCGGACCCGCGCTTCCGCCCGAACTGCGCCGCCGCCTGATCGTGCGGGCGCTGCAATGGGTCGGCGGTCAGGGCTATGCGCCGCGCGCCGATGCGGTGGCAGGGCTGCTTGCCGAACTGCAACAGGGGCGCAGCGCCACGCTTGCCGGCTGCCGCATCCTTGCCCGCACCGATGAAATCCGCATCACGCGCGAATGGGCGGCCGTAGCGGGGCTGCGCGTGCCCGCAGGGCAGCAATGGGACCGCTGGCAGATGGAAGGCCCCGGGGAAACCGGGCTCGAGATCGCGGCACTCGGCGAAGACGGGCTGCGCGCCTGCCCGCAATGGCGTGAATGCGGCCTGCCGCGCCCCTCTCTGATGGCCTCTCCGGCGGTCTGGAGGGGTGAATACCTGATCGCGGCCCCTCTTGCGGGGCGAGAAAATGGCTGGAAAGCGCGTATTGTCCGCGGCACTTTCCTACAAAAGCCATTCTCGCATTGAACCCGGCCGCTTTATCCCTATTTTCTCAGACAAGGTGCCGGACTCGTTCCGGCGCCACGGAACTATTGGAGGTCTCCCCTTGGGTAACGCGCGCAATCTCGCCTTCTGGGCCGTGCTGTTTCTGCTCATCCTGGCGTTGTTCAACCTGTTCGGCGACGGGCAGAACGCGGTCAACGCGCGTTCGACCAGCTATTCCGACTTCATAGCGAGGGTGGACAAGGACGAGGTTGCCAGCGTGCGGCTTGACGGCGAGACCGTGACCTACCAGGCCGCGGACGGCACGACCTATACCACGGTCAAGCCGGAATCCGACCCGATCGCCGAGCGGCTGATTGCCAAGGGAATCGAGGTCAATGTCGTGCGGCAGGAACAGTCGGGCTTCATGTCGCTTCTGGGCGTCTGGCTTCCGTTCCTTGTGCTGATCGGTATCTGGATCTTCTTCATGAATCGCATGCAGGGTGGCGGCAAGGGCGGCGCGATGGGCTTTGGCAAAAGCCGCGCCAAGCTTCTGACCGAAAAGCATGGCCGCGTGACCTTTGACGATGTGGCCGGCATCGACGAGGCCAAGGAAGAGCTCGAAGAGATCGTCGAATTCCTGCGCAACCCGCAGAAGTTCAGCCGCCTTGGCGGCAAGATCCCGAAGGGCGCGCTGCTTGTCGGCCCGCCCGGCACCGGGAAAACCCTTCTGGCGCGCGCCATCGCGGGCGAGGCGGGCGTGCCCTTCTTCACCATCTCGGGGTCCGACTTCGTGGAGATGTTCGTGGGTGTCGGCGCGTCCCGCGTGCGCGACATGTTCGAACAGGCCAAGAAGAACGCGCCCTGCATCGTCTTCATCGACGAGATCGACGCGGTGGGCCGTTCGCGTGGCGTGGGCATCGGCGGCGGCAATGACGAACGCGAGCAGACGCTGAACCAGCTTCTGGTCGAAATGGACGGTTTCGAGGCGAATGAAGGCATCATCATCATCGCCGCGACGAACCGCAAGGACGTGCTGGACCCCGCGCTTCTGCGTCCGGGCCGCTTCGACCGCCAGATCCACGTTCCGAACCCCGACATCAAGGGGCGCGAGAAGATCCTGGCCGTGCATGCCCGCAAGGTGCCGCAGGGCCCCGATGTCGATCTGCGCCTGATCGCGCGCGGCACGCCGGGCTTTTCGGGGGCCGACCTCATGAACCTCGTCAACGAGGCAGCGCTGATGGCCGCGCGCGTCGGGCGGCGCTTCGTCACGATGGAAGATTTCGAAAGCGCCAAGGACAAGGTGATGCTGGGGGTCGAGCGCCGTTCGATGGTGCTGACGCCCGAACAGAAGGAAAAGACCGCCTATCACGAGGCCGGCCACGCCATCGTCGGTATGGCGATGCCGAAATGCGATCCGGTCTACAAGGCCACCATCATCCCGCGCGGCGGTGCGCTTGGCATGGTTGTCAGCCTGCCCGAGATGGACCGGCTGAACATGCACAAGGACGAGGCCAAGGAACGAATCGCCATGACCATGGCGGGCAAGGCAGCCGAGATCATGAAATACGGTGAAGAGGGGGTCTCGAACGGTCCTGCGGGCGATATCCAGCAGGCTTCGGCGCTTGCGCGCGCGATGGTGATGCGTTGGGGCATGTCCGACAAGGTGGGCAATATCGACTATGCCGAGGCGCATGAGGGCTATTCGGGCAATACCGGCGGCTTCTCGGTCTCGGCCCACACCAAGGAACTGATCGAGCAGGAGGTGAAGGACCTGATCGAAGAGGGCTACCAGACCGCGCGGCGCGTCCTGCTTGAGAAGGAAGAAGAGTTCGAGCGCCTTGCCAAGGGCCTTCTGGAATACGAAACCCTGACCGGGGACGAGATCAAGAAGATGATCGCGGGCGTTCCGCTGGGCGAGGATGACGATGCGGCCTCGCCGCCCTCGGGCAGCCTGCCCTCGGTCACCTCGATCCCCAAGACGAAGCCGGCCGCGCCCAAGGGCGGCGGCACGGCGCCCGAACCCTCGGCCTGAGACGCCATGCACCGGACAGACAATCCGGCGGGCGGGGCGGACTGGAGCCCCGCCGCCTATACCCGCTTCAGCGGGCTTCGCCTGCGCCCCGCGCTTGACCTTCTGGCGCAGGTCGGCCCCCTGCCGCCGGGCAAGGTGATCGACCTTGGCTGCGGGGCGGGCGCGGCCGGGCCGGCACTGTCCTCGCGCTATGCCGACCGCAAGATCATCGGGGTCGATGCCTCGCCCGCGATGCTGGCCGAGGCTGCGGCAACCGGGGCCTATCGGCGCTGCGACCTGGCCGATGCCACCACATGGGAACCGGGCAAGCCCGCGGCGCTGATCTTTTCCAACGCGATGCTGCAATGGCTGCCGGGACACGAGGCGCTGATCGCGCGGCTGTCGCGCCATCTGGTGCCGGGCGGCGTGCTTGCGGTGCAGATGCCGCGCCAATACGGCGCCCCGTCGCACCGCTTCCTGCGTGAATTCGCCGCAGAGATGTTTCCCGATCGGTTCGACTTCAGCGGCTGGACGGCGCCGGTCGGCACGCCCACGGATTATGCGCGCGTCCTGGCGCCGCTTGGCCGCGCCGATCTGTGGGAAACCGACTATCTGCAACGCCTCGATGCCGCGCCCTCGGGCCATCCGGTGCGCCATTTCACGCAATCCACCGCGATGCGCCCGTTCCTTGCGCAGATGTCCGCGGCCGAGGCCGAAGCGTTCCTCGATCGCTACGATACCGCGCTGAGCGCCGCCTATCCGCCCGAGGCGGACGGCACCGTCCTGTTCCCGTTCCGGCGGCTGTTTTTCGTGCTGAAGGTCGACTGATGCCTGCGTTGAAATCCACCCGGTTCGAGGCCGAGATCGTCTGGCTGGGCCTTGTGCCCGAAGGGGGCGGCCTGGCCTCGGTTTCGCAGGAAACGCTGGTGCTGGGCTTCGACGGCCCCGAAGGCGAGGCGCATGGCGGCCTTACGCGGCCCTCGTGTTCGCGCGTGCTGGGGCTGCATCCGCGCGGCACGGCCATCGCCAATACCCGCCAGCTGAGCGTCCTGTCGCAGGAAGAACTGGATGAGACGGCCCGCGCCATGGGGCTTGGGCGGCTTGCACCCGAATGGGTGGGCGCGTCGCTGGTTCTGCGCGGAATTCCCGATCTGACGCATCTTCCGCCGTCCTCGCGGTTGCAGGGGCCCGATGGGGTTACGCTGGTGGTGGATATGGAGAACCGCCCCTGCGTGCTGCCCGGCAAGGTGATCGAAACCCACCATCCCGGCAACGGCGCGGCTTTCAAGCCCGCGGGCAAGGACCGGCGCGGCATCACCGCCTGGGTCGAGCGTCCGGGGGTCCTTCGGCTGGGCGAAATGCTGCGCCTGCATGTCCCCGACCAGCGCGCCTGGACATATCTGGACGAGGCGCGGCGCGGCTAGGACGAATTCGGCTGCATATATGTCGGTATTGCCACTTTTTTGTGCTTGGCTGCGGATACGGTAGCGTCTGAAACGGACTGCCGGAGGACTTGCCGTGAAAACCGATATCGAGATCGCCCGCGCCGCGAAAAAGCGCCCCATGCCCGAAATCGCGGCGAAGCTTGGCATCCCCGAGGACGCGCTGATCCCCTACGGGCGCGACAAGGCAAAGATCGACCGGGAATTCATCGCAGGCCTTGCCGGGCGCCCCGAGGGCAAGCTCATCCTTGTGACCGCGATCAACCCCACCCCGGCGGGCGAGGGCAAGACCACGACGACCGTGGGCCTTGGCGATGCGCTTGCGCGGATTGGCAAGCGCACGGCGATCTGCATCCGCGAAGCCAGCCTTGGCCCGAACTTCGGGATGAAGGGCGGTGCGGCCGGCGGCGGTTTCGCGCAGATCGTGCCGATGGAAGAGATGAACCTGCATTTCACCGGCGATTTCCACGCCATAACCGCAGCACATAACCTGCTTGCTGCGATGATCGACAACCACATCTACTGGGGCAACTCGCTTGAGATCGACGAGCGCCGGATCACCTGGCGCCGGGTCATGGACATCAATGACCGGGCACTGCGCGACATGGTGGTGGGGCTTGGCGGGGTTGCCAACGGCTTTGCCCGCCAGACGGGTTTCGACATCACCGTCGCGTCCGAGATCATGGCCATCCTGTGCCTGTCGCGCGATCTGGACGATTTGCAGGAACGGCTGGGGCGCATCGTCGTGGCCTATCGGCGCGACAAGAGCCCGATCCTGTGCCGCGACATCAAGGCCGATGGCGCCATGGTCGTGCTGTTGAAAGAGGCGATGCAGCCCAACCTTGTGCAGACGCTGGAAAACACCCCGGCCTTCGTGCATGGCGGGCCCTTCGCCAATATCGCGCATGGCTGCAACTCGGTCATGGCGACCTCGACGGCGCTGAAACTGGCGGATTTCGTGGTGACCGAGGCGGGCTTCGGCGCCGATCTGGGGGCCGAGAAGTTCTTCGACATCAAATGCCGTAAGGCGGGGCTGACGCCCGCGGCGGCGGTCATCGTGGCCACCGTGCGCGCGATGAAGATGAATGGCGGCGTGGCCAAGGCCGATCTTGGCCCCGAGAATGTGGAGGCCGTGGTGAAGGGCTGCCCGAACCTGGGCCGCCACATCGCCAATACCAAGGGGTTCGGCGTGCCCGTGGTGGTGGCGATCAACCATTTCACCACCGATACCGAGGCCGAGATCGCCGCGGTCAAGGACTATGTCGCGCGCCAGGGGGCCGAGGCGATCATCTGCCGCCACTGGGCCGACGGGGGCGCCGGGGCCGAGGAACTGGCGCGCAAGGTGGTGCAACTGGCCGAAGCGGGCACCGGGCATTTCGCACCCCTCTATCCCGACGAGATGCCGCTTTTCGAAAAGATCGAAACGATCGCCCGGCGCATCTATCACGCGGGCGATGTCATTGCCGACAAGGCGGTCCGCGACCAGCTGCGCGCATGGGAGGCGGCGGGCTATGGCAACCTGCCGGTCTGCATGGCCAAGACGCAATACAGCTTCTCGACCTATCCGGCTTTGCGGAAATCGCCCACCGATCACACCCTGCCGATCCGCGAGATGCGGCTGTCGACCAGGGCGGGCTTCATCGTCGTGATCTGCGGCGAGATCATGACGATGCCCGGCCTGCCGCGGGTGCCCTCGGCCGAGACCATCGGCCTGGGCGCGGAAGGCGAGGTTGTGGGCCTGTTCTGACGCCCCGGCCTTGAGCCTTCCGGCGAAGCCTGCGATAGCCAGTCTGATGCTTGCGCGCGGCGCAGGCTGGCCTTGCCGGAGGTGAGTTGGATGAAAGCGCCGGAAACAATCGAAAGCATGTCCGAACTGCGCGAAGAGATCGACATGCTTGATGCGAAGCTGGTGACGCTTCTGGCGGATCGCGCGCGTCTGATCGACCGCGCCGCCGTTCTGAAGCAAAAGGCCGCCTGGCCCGCCCGGATCGATTCCCGGGTCGAGCAGGTGGTGGAGAATGTGCGCGCCGAGGCCGCGCGGCAGGGTCTGGACCCGGCGCTGGCCGAAAGCCTGTGGCGCGCGCTGATCGAATGGGCAATCGCCCGCGAAGAGCGGGTTCTGGGAACGGGAGATTCGGCATGAGCGCCACGATCATCGACGGAAAGGCCTTCGCAGCGAAGGTGCGCGGCAAGGTTGCGCAGCATGTCGCCCGCCTGAAGGAAGAACATGGTATCCTGCCGGGCCTCGCGGTGGTGCTGGTTGGCGAAGACCCCGCCAGCCAGGTCTATGTGCGCAACAAGGGCAAGCAGACGATTGAGGCGGGGATGCAATCCTTCGAGCACAAGCTGCCCGTCGAAACCTCCGAGGCCGACCTGCTGGCGCTGATCGCGCGGCTGAACGCCGATCCGGCGGTGCACGGCATCCTCGTGCAGCTTCCGCTTCCGGGCCATGTCAATGCCGATCTGGTGATCAACGCCATTGATCCGGCGAAGGATGTGGACGGTTTCCATATCTCGAATGTCGGGCTTCTGGGCACCGGGCAGAAGGCGATGGTGCCCTGCACGCCGCTTGGCTGCCTGATGATGCTGCGCGACCATCTGGGCAACCTGTCGGGGATGAATGCCGTCGTGGTGGGGCGTTCGAACATCGTGGGAAAGCCGATGGCGCAGCTTCTGCTGGGGGATAGCTGCACGGTGACGATCGCGCATAGCCGCACGCGCGATCTTGCGGCGGTGTGCCGCGGTGCCGACATCCTCGTGGCCGCCGTGGGCCGCCCCGAGATGATACCGGGTGATTGGGTCAAGCCGGGCGCTACGGTGATCGACGTGGGCATCAACCGGATCGAGCGTGACGGCAAGACCGCCCTTGTGGGCGATGTCGATTTCGCCTCGGCGGCCAAGGTTGCCGGCGCGATCACCCCGGTGCCGGGCGGCGTGGGGCCGATGACCATCGCCTGCCTGCTGGCCAATACCGTCACCGCCTGCTGCCGCGCGAACGGCCTTGCCGAACCCGAGGGGCTGACGGCCTGACCCGCAGGCTCAGCCGCCGGCCGGATCGACCGGAACCATCGTACCCTGCATCACCGCAATCAGCTTGCGGGCCCCGTCCGCGGCGACGGCCTCGACCTCGGCCGTCACCACCGAAAGCCTGCGCCCGGATTTGACCACCCGGCCGCGCGCCACGAGCGTTTCACCGAAGGCGGGGGCAAGCAGGTTGATCTTGATCTCGGCGGTCATCACCTCGCGCCCCTCGGGCATCAGGCTCAGCGCGGCATAGCCGGCCGCGGTATCGCCAAGCGCGAAGGTCACCCCCGCATGGCCCGCGCCGTGCTGCTGCAACATGCCCGGAAGCAGGGGGGCCTCGATCACACAACTGCCCGGCGCAAGATCGGTGATCCGGGCCTGACAGCTGCTCATCAGGCTTTGGGCGGCAAAGCTGTCCAGAATGCGATTGCGCTGCGCGTCGTGCATGGGGGCTCCCTCGTCAGATCCGGCGATGTTGCCAGCTGCGGAACGGGAAAGAAAGAGCTAGTCGCCAGATTTCCGCGCCGGAACGACAAGCCCTCCCTTCCCGGTCAGGATCGCCCGGGCATCCGCGCGCAACAAACCCGCGATCACCGGGTCTCCGACCCGAAGGCCGCCGGTATAGGCGCCGAACGCGGGCAGGATCAGCCGATCGCGATCCAGCAGAAAAGCGGGTCGGCTCTGCCCGGCCAGACGCACCTTCGGATGATAATGCCCCGAGATCTCGGCGACGGCACCGGGCCGGGCGATATGGCGCAGAACGATGCCCCGCACATGCAACTCTGCGACATTGCGCCCATGGGTGACGACCGGGCCGGGGTCATGATTGCCCTCGACCCAGATCCAGTCCCGCCCCGCCATAAGGCGCGCAAGCCAAAGCGCCTCGTCCTGCGGCAGTGTGGCGGCCTCCGGATCGTCGAAACTGTCGCCCAGGCAGGTCACCGTCTCGGGTGCGAGGGCCGCGATCTCGCCTTCCAGCCGCATAAGGGTCTCGTGCCCCTCGTAGGGGGGTAACAACACGCCACCACGCCGTGCCATGCGCCCGGATTTTCCCAGATGCAGGTCCGACACGACAAGCATGCGCCGGGCAGACCACCAAAGCGCCCCGCTCTCACGCGCCTCCATCTCAGCTCCATGGAACTCGAACCGGTATCCTTGCATCACTTCTTCAGAGTCGAAATATCCTCGGGGGGGCACCGGATACCCCCGTCGAGGGGGTATCCGGTGCCGGGGGGCCGACAGCCCCCCGTTCCCCGCTTACCCGCAAAGCCCCGCCTCTGCCATAAGGTGTCTGGCTTCGGCCTCCATCAGCCTTGCCCGCCCGGCGCCTTCCACAGGCACCTTGCCAATCTCGAGCAGGAGCGGTGCCGCAAGCGGAGGCAGCCGCTCTAGCCGTATCGTGTCGATCCGGTCGCCGATACGCCCAAGCATTTCCTCGATCCGGGCAAAATCCACCAGCCCGCGCATTGCCTCGTGGCGCGTGATGCGCATCAGCAGGTGATCCCGGTCGTGGCGCAGCAGCGCGTCATAAAGGATGTCCGAAGAGAACGTTGCCTGCCGTCCGCTCTTGCGTGATCCCGGTAGGTTGCGCGGTGTCAGCCCGGCGATCGTGGCGACATTTCGGAACGTGCGCTTCATCACCGCATTGCCGGAAAGCCAGCCTTCCAGCCCGTCGCGCAGACCGGCCGGCATCAATAACGGTGTCGCGTCCGTGACAGGTTCGAGCCCCCAGACCAGCGTCGCGTAATCCGAGGCTACGAAGCCAAGTGGCGCCAGCCCCGCCTCTTCCATCCTCCGTGTCAGCAAAAGCCCGAGGGTCTGCATGGCATTGCGCCCCGCGAAGCCCCAGAAACAGGTGTGTTCGCGCCCGTCCCAGGGAAAGCTCTCTACCAGCATGGCGCCGCATTCGGGCATCCGGCTGACCCCGCGCTGCAGCGCCAGCCAGTCCCGCGTATGGTCGGGCAGGTGCTGCTCCGGTTCGTTCATCAGCCGCAGGACGCGTTCGGAAAGCTGTGTCGAGGTGGCGAATTTGGTGCCCGAGAAGACAGCAACCTTCGGCACCCTGCCGGCCGTGCGACTGACCTCGACCGTCATTTCCCGCAGCCGCTCATAGCGCACGATCTGCCCTCCCATCAGGAAGGTGTCTCCCGGGCTGAGTGAGGCCGCGAAGCTTTCCTCGACCTCGCCCAGAACTCCGCCGCGTCCCGCCAGACGCACCTTGAGGGTCTCCGTATCCACGATGGTGCCGATATTCATGCGGATATCGCGTGCCGCGCGTGGATCACGCAACTGCCACAAACCGCCCTTTTCCATCAGGCGGCGCCAACGATCATAGGCGCGCAACGCATAGCCGCCCGTGGCACAGAACTCTAGACAGGCATCGAAATCGGCACGCGACAATCCCGCATAGGGGCCTGCGCTGCGGATTTCCGCAAATAAGGCGTGCGCGTCAAACGGACCGGCGCAAGCAACCAGAAGAATGTGCTGGCATAATACGTCAAGCGGCCCCGGACCGCGTGGATCACCATCCAGATCACCCTCCGCCACGGCATCCAGCGCGGCAACGCACTCGATCACCTCGAAGCGGTTCGCGGGCACCAGCCTTGCCTTGGAGGGCGCATTGTAGCGGTGGTTCGCGCGGCCGATGCGCTGGACCAGCCGCTTCACGTTCTTTGGTGCGCCGATCTGGATCACCAAATCGACATCGCCCCAGTCGATTCCCAGATCGAGCGAGCCCGTGGCAACGACGGCCCGCAGCGCGCCCGTGGCCATTGCTGCCTCGACCTTTTCGCGGGCCTCGCGTGCGAGGCTGCCGTGATGGATGCCGATGGGTAGGCCCTCGGTATTGGCCATCCACAGGTCGTGAAAGAACAGTTCGGCTTGCGCACGGGTGTTGTGAAAGATCAGCGTGGTGCGGTGGGCGCGAACCGCCTCCAGCACTTCTGGAATGGCATGGCGCCCGCCACCGCCTGCCCATGGGGGCGGCGTATCCGAAAGCATGGCGATATCAGGCAGGGGGCCCGCATCGGCCTGAAGCACTCGGCACCCGTCGGGCGCAAGGAAACGCGCAAGCGCCGCCGGATCCTCGACCGTTGCCGAGAGCCCGACACGCCGCAAGCCGGGTGCAAGGTGTTGCAGCCGCGCCAGACACAGCATGAGCTGATCGCCGCGCTTGCTTTCGGCCAGGGCGTGGATCTCGTCGGCGATGACACGCTTCAACCCTGCAAAGATGCGCGGTGCATCCTGGTAGGACAACAGCAGTGCAAGGCTTTCGGGTGTCGTCAGAAGGATATGTGGGGGGTCGGCCCTTTGCCGCCGCCGTGCGGTGGCGCCCGTATCTCCGGTGCGGTCCTCGATGCGGATCGGCAGGCCCATCTCTGTGACCGGGCCGGTCAGGTTGCGCCGGATATCAGCCGCAAGCGCCTTCAGAGGTGAGATGTAAAGCGTGTGCAGGCCGGGGGGCGGGTGGTCGGCCAGATCGGCCAGCGTGGGCAGAAACCCCGCCATGGTCTTGCCGCCGCCGGTCGGAGCGATCAGCAGCGTGGCGGGATCTTCGGCCCGTTCCAGCATCTGCAACTGATGCGGATGCAGCGCCCATCCACGTGAGGAAAACCAGTCGGACAGGGGCGGGGGCAGGGCGCGCATGGCACCAGTCTAGGGACCGTGTGCGCCGCTGAAAAGGGACGGGATCAGTGGATGATCTCTTCCTCGCGCACGAACATGTTGGCCCATGCCCGGTCGATCAACTCGGGCGTCATCTGGTAGGGGATGCCCTCGAATTCGCAGATCGCAATCATCTGGTCGATCAGGAAGATCGGCTGATAGTTCGCATAGACATTGTCGATCGTG
The DNA here is from genome assembly GCA_937863185.1 of uncultured Paracoccaceae bacterium. Taxonomy (GTDB): domain Bacteria; phylum Pseudomonadota; class Alphaproteobacteria; order Rhodobacterales; family Rhodobacteraceae; genus CALMEG01. The sequence continues at coordinate 28,822 of CALMEG010000106.1, forward strand.
GGGTACTTGACCTTCAGCAGGTGGATCAGCGCCTTCTCGTCCAGCGGCATCTTCCGCTTCTTGGCCATCATCGAAAAGATCTTGAGGAAGTCCGATTGCGTCGGGCCGTCGATCTTGATCTTGAAGAAGATCCGGCGCAGCGCGGCGCGGTCGAAGATCTGGTTCGGGTGGAAGTTGGTCGAGAAGATGACCAGCGTGTCGAAGGGCACCTCGAACTTCTCGCCCGATTGCAGGGCAAGGATGTCGCGGCTTTCCTCAAGCGGCACGATCCAGCGGTTCACGAGCTTTTGCGGAGGCTCGGCCTGGCGGCCAAGGTCGTCCACGATGAACACCCCGCCCGAGGATTTCATCTGCAAGGGCGCGGTATAGGTGCGCGCGGTGGGGTTGTAGGTCAGATCGAGCATGTCGAGCGAGAGTTCACCACCGGTGATCACGGTGGGCCGCTCGCACAGCACATAGCGGTTGTCGAAGCGGTTGCCCGACTTGCGCAGGCTGGTCGGGTCGTCGACGGACTCGGCGGCGGCGGAATGGACGATCGGGTCATAGACGGTGATGACCTGGCCTGCATATTCCACTGCGCGCGGGATATAGATCCGGTCGCCAAGCGCGTCGCGGATCCCGTTCGAGATCGAGGATTTGCCGTTGCCGGGCGGGCCATACATCAGGATCGACCGGCCCGATGAGACCGCGGGGCCAAGCTGGTCAAGCAGCATGGGCGGCAGGATCAGGTGCCCCATCGCCGAGGTCAGCTGCTGGCGGCTGAGCTGGATGTTGCGGATCGACTGGCGCGTGGTCTGTTCGCGGTATTGCGCAAGCGGCACCGGCATGGCGCCGTAATATTCCGATTGTGACAGCGCATCGAGCGCGCGTGCCTTGCCCGCATCGGCAAGCTGGAACCCCATCTCGCCGCCCGAGTTTGCATGCAGCGTGCCCATCGCCTCGACCAGCCGTTGCGAGCGGGCAAGGTCGATCAGTTCCTGCGTAAGCGTCAGCGGCAGCGCGATCAGTTTCGCGATCCCCGAGGCGGTATCCATATTGGTCCGGAACATCGTCTTGAGCAGGATGTCCCGCATCATCACGACCGAGATCCCGACATCGTCCAGACTGCGCGGCGGCACCGGGGCCAGCACGTTCGTTGCCATCATGTTCATGCCCGCTGTCCTCTTTGTGCTTGCCGTCTGCGGTTCATTTGCCGTTTGCCCCTGCTGCGCCACGCTCTGGGCGCAATTGCCCGATACGGGGATTCACAGGCGCAAGATGCGCGGCTAATGTGGCCAAAAAATGGAAGAATGATTGTGAGGCGTAAACGATGAGTGGAAATCGGCAGGGAACGAACGGGGTCTTGCTGGCGGAGGCCATGGCGGCTGCGGCTGCGATTCTGGCGGTCCTGCCCTTCCTCAAGGGCGCGTTCTTCATCGGCAAGCATGAAGGTGACACGCTGCACCTGGCCGACATCGTGCTGCGCATGGGCGAAGCCGGGCAGGTCCCGCATCTGGATTTCATGACGCCGATCGGCATCGGCGCGGTCTGGCCGATGGCGGCCTTCGTGCAGGCGGGGGTGGGGGGGGGGCACGCGGTCTTTGCCGCGCCGGCGGCGCTCGCGGCGCTGTTGTTCCTGCCGGTGCTGCGGGTGGCGCTGTCGCGTTTCTCGGGGCTTCTGTCCTGGGCGTTCGGCCTTTACCTGATGATCCTGTGCCTCGCGCTCGTGCATGGCGAATCCGAGGCCTCGATCTCGATCTCGATGCATTACAACCGGTGGGCATGGGCGCTTGCCTATCTGGCGATTCCGCTGGCGATGCTGGCGCCGAACGGGGCGCCGCGTCCCTGGCTGGATGGCGGGCTGATCGGCCTTGCGATGGCGGGGCTTGTGCTGATCAAGGTGACCTATTTCGTGGCCTTCGCGCCGCCGGTGCTGATTGCGCTGATCGCGCGGCGGCAGGGGCGCATGATCCTTGCGGCCCTTGTCGCGGGGCTGGGTGTGGCCGGTGCGGTGACAGGGCTACTGGGGGCCGAATTCTGGCTGGCCTATCTGCATGATCTGCAAAGTGTCGCCGGCTCCGAGACGCGCCCGGCGCCGGGCCATCCGCTGGGGGCGGTGATGGCGGCGCCTGCCTATCTGGCGGGCACGCTGACGCTGGTGGCGGTCATCATCTTCCTGCGCCAGGCCGGCCGTATGACCGAGGGCATGGTTCTTCTGTTCCTGATGCCGGGCTTCATCTATGTCACCTGGCAGAATTTCGGCAATGACCCGCAATGGCTTGTTCTGCTTGCGCTTCTGGCTTTTTCGCTGCGTCCTTCCGGGCCGGAGACGAACGGGTTTGGATGGTCTCTTTCCGATGCGCTGCGCGTAACCGGTATCGTTGCGGTGACGCTTGGTGCGGGCTCGATCCTCAACCTGATGTGGAGTCCGTTCCGTCACATGTCGATGGATGCAGAAAAAGCCGTGCCGCTTTTGTCGGCCCTGCCGGCCCATCACGACATCATGGTGCAGGAACCGCGGGTCTATCGTGTGTCCTACCGTGTCGCCGCAGACGGGCCGGGCACCGCCTATGCCGCCTACAAAGAGCGTGCCGACTGGCCTGATCCGACGACGCTGAACGGAGAAGCGCTGCCCGATTGCGAGCTTGCCGCTGGTTACAATGCCTGGTTCGAAACCGTGGTGAAGGATCTGGAGGATAATGGCCAGGCGGGCAGCGCGGTTCTGGTGGCCGATCTCTTCTCGGCACTTTGGCTTTATGGTGATCTGCGTCCGGTCCGCGGTGGGGCGCCTTGGTATTACGGCGGCACGCCGGGGATTGCAGGGGCGGACCATCTTCTGGTGCCGTTGTGCCCCACGGGCCTGAACGTGCGCACTGGCATCGTGAAGGCGCTGGAGGAAGATGGCTGGATCCTGGAAGAAGAGCGCCGCACCGACACCTACATCCTTCTTAGGCCGGTCGCGCCCTGAGCGGTGCTTAGGGCAGGACGATGATCAGAAGATAGGTCCAGAGCGTTCCGACCAACGCAAGCCCCAGCGGGAAATCCGCACGCTTCCAGCTGACCCAGTCCGGGGTCAGGCGGCGCACGGCGGGGACCGCGCGAAAGATGCGATGCGCGCTAAAGGCCCCTAGAAGAAAAGCGGCCAGCAATGCCACGACCAGCCCCGCGGCGCTTGATGCGAAGAAGGGCGCGGCAGCGGCGGCGAATTTCGCATCGCCCGCACCGAAATGCGCCACCACGTTCAGAAACACCCCGACTGCTAGTACGATCACCAGATGCAACCATCGCCATGTCCAGACATCCAGAGGCAGCACCAGTGGCCCCGCGATCGCATAGACCGCCACCAGTGCCAGAACGGCCTTGTTGCGGATTTTCATGTATTTCAGGTCGGTATAAACGACCCACAGGCAGATCGGCGTGATCAGGATAAGGAACACCAGCGCGGACTGGGGCGGGGTCAGGCCAAGCATATGTTCGCTCAGCCCTTCGCCACGTTGGCATCAAGCGCAGCAAGCGCGCGTGAGGCTTCCTCGAAATGTTGCGGGTGGGTGTCTACCGCCTCTTGCAATAGCCCCTTCCCGATCGTCACGTCGCCTTGCTTGATCGCCGAAAGCGCGGCGGTGTAAAGCAGCTGCGCCTTTTCGGTCTGGGTCATGGTTACCACGGGCATATCGTATTTGCGCTGCGCCGCGCGGGCCAGAACGAGGTTGTTCTTGGTGGTGAACATCGTCGGATCGTGCACCAGCGCATCGGCAAACAGCTTTTCCGCACCCTTGGCATCGCCCCGGGTCAGCTTGGAATAGCCCCAGTTGTTCAACACGCCGGCCGGCGTTGTCGTCAGCCCGGCTGCGGTGTCATAGAACGCATCGGCCTTGGACCAGTTTTTGTTCGCGTCGGCGACCATCGCTTCAAGGCGATAACGCTGATAGGTTTCGTGCGTCGGCGGGATTTGGTTCAGCGCCGCCTCGGCGCCTTTCCAATCATTCGCGCGGATCATCGCATCGGCAAGCTGCACGCGGTCATCATTATTGCCCTCGGGTATGGCGATGACGGCCTGCCAGACCGGGATCGCCTCGGAGGGCTTGCCGGCCCGCACAAGCGACTTGGCCAGCCCGCGCTTGAGGTCGATGCGGTCGGGGTTCTCGTCCGCGGTGCGCTTGAAATAGGATACCGCTTCGTTCGGGTCGCCCACCGTCAGCATGATGTCCGACAGGTTCGTCTCATGGATCGCGTTCACGCTTTTGAGTGCGCGCGACACCTCGGCATCGTTGGATTTCTGGCATGCCGCCAAGGCGATGGCGCTGCCCGCAAGCAGCGCGATAAAGATCGGGTGGCGCATTTTTTGCGTCCTTCTGCTCGTTGCCTCAACGCTTGGTCAACAGCAGGTACTCTCCGGCCCCTCGCCGCACCAGCGCGTAGTTTGGTTCTTCTTCCTCAACATAGCCCGGATTTTTGAGTTTTGCGAGCGCCAGGCGAAGGTTTTCCCGAATGGAGTCCGATTGGCCACTATCAAGCGCATAGGCGGTCTGGAAGACGCGCGCGGCCTCGGGCACTTCGTTCTTCTCCATCAGCACGACGCCGAGGTTGTTCCAGGCGGGAACGAAGGTACGATCCTCTTCGATCGCGCGGCGCAGCATCCGCTCGGCCTGCCCCAGGCGGCCCAGCTTGAGATTGGCTGAGCCGATGGCCGACAGCACGTCGACGGTAGCACCCTGCCGGCCCGCTGCGCGGTAATAGGCCTTCAGGGCCAGTTCGTATTCCCCGGCCTCCATGAGCCGGTGGCCGACGGTCAGCCCGTCGACCGAGGCACCGCGCGTGGCGGTGCCGGGCGCATAGGGGCTGCCCTTGTCCGACGAAAGGCCGCCGGCAGAGCAGGCGGCAAGCAGACAAAACAGGATGGGCAGCAACTTGCCCGCAAGACGTGGAGACATGACCCCTAGAGCCCGATGGCCTTGAAGTTCTCAAGCATATCATGAACCGAGGGCCCAACAAGGATGATCAGCAGCGGCGGCACGGTGAACATCATCGTGCCTAGGGTCATCTTGGTGGGGATCTTGTTGGCGGCCTCTTCGGCGCGCATGATCCGCTTGTCGCGCATGTCGGCGGCATAAAGGCGCAGCGCCTCGGCGATCGAGGTGCCGAACTGCTGCGACTGGATCATGACGGTGACGAAAGAGGCCACGTCCGGCACGCCCGAACGTTCGCCGAAGGTGCGCAGAACCTGCGCCTTGTCCTTGCCGGCCTTGATCTCGTGGCTGACGGTTTCGAACTCTTCGGACATGGCGGGGTAGGCGGCGCGCAGCTCTTTCGCCACGCGGATGATGCCCTGATCGAGCGACTGGCCCGCCTCGACGCAGACCAGAAGCATGTCGAGCGCGTCGGGAAAGCCGTTCTGGATCTCGGCGGTGCGCGCGTTGATGCGTTTGTCGATCCACATCTTCGGGGCCAGATAGCCGAAGGTGCCGGGCAGCAGGATCGCAAGGATCGTCGCTGTCGACGAAAGCGGCTCGGTTGCGTTGGCGATCAGCACATAGCCGACCCCGAGAGCCAGAAGCCCAAGGCCCATGCCGAACTGGACGGCGTGGAAGGTGCACACGGCGTTGGTGCCGCGATAGCCGGCGCGGGTCATGCGCATTTTCGCGGCTGACATCTCTTCCTCGTCCTTGGGTTCGAGGAAGCCTGCGTATTTCTCAAGCTTGTCCGAACCGGCACCGCCAAGGCGCAACTGCGCCTTGAGCGCATCGGCCTTCTTGTCGCCCCGCAGGTCGGGGCGGCCACGGGTCGCGTCGCGCAGCTTTTCAAACGGATCCTTGCGCTTCTTCAGAAGGGCGGGAAGCGTGCCCAGCACCAGCAGAAGCCCAAGCCCCGCAAGTGCAAGAAGCGGACCCATGGGTCCGAGCGTGTCCGTAAGCGTCGCATTGATCGGAGCAAGAAATTCCATGATCTGCCTCAGACCCTGATCGTCGTCATGATTTTCATGAACAACATGTTCATGCCCAATAGCGCAAAGACGATGACTGCAGCCGGAATGAATGCGGGGGTTTCCTTCACCGCGTCATAATAGTTCGGGGCAACCACCTGGATGACCACCAGCACCGCGATCGGGAACCCGGACAGGAAGACGCCCGACCATTTGGGTTCCGCGGTAATCGCGCGCACCCGGCGGAACAGCCGGAAACGGGACCGGATCACCTTGGACAGGCCTTCCAGAACTTCGGCAAGGTTGCCGCCCGAAGTCTGCTGGATCGACACGGCAACAGCAAGGAAGCGCAGATCCTGCATGTCCATACGCTCGGCCAGATCACGCAGCGAGTCCGCGACGTTACGGCCATAGGCGGCCTCATCTGCGATGATCCCGAACTCGGACCCCAGCGGATCGGGCACCTCGCGCGCCACGATCTGGATAGCGGATGCGAACGGGTGCCCGACGCGCAGGCTGCGCACCATCAGTTCGACCGCGTCAGGAAGCTGTTCTTCAGCCAGCTTTATGCGTTTCTTGGCTTTCCCGTTGACCCAGAAATAGACGCCGCCGACGCCCATGAAGATGGAAATCGCGATCCGCACTGCAAGCGCCGCCTGGGTGCCAAGCGTCAGGCCGAAGAAGGCCACGATCGACAGCAGAACCATGATCCCGACCAGTGCGGGGGGCGAGAAGGCAATATTGCCCTTTTGTGCCTTGCTGGCCAGAATCGAGTAAAGCGGAATCCCTTTGGCCCGCATATGCTGGTTGGCTTCCTTCCGAAGCTGTTCCAGCACCTCTTCGCGCCGCCCGCCCTTTTCCAGAAGGGCAAGCCTGCGGTTTACCTTGTTGTTGAGCGAGATCGACTTGCCGAAGACCAGCAGATAGATGCCCTCGACCAACAAGAGCACCGCGACGAAGATCAGGCCGTAGATGATCGGGGTAGGGCTGATGATCATGGGCAGGGCGCTCCCTAGTCAGAAACGGGTTCGTAGATTGCGGAAGGCAGATCGTAACCCCACTGGCGGAACCGGTCGGAATAATGCGAACGCACACCCGTGGCGGTAAAGCGGCCGATAATTTTGTTGTCGGGCGTCAGGCCAAGGCGCTCGTAGCGGAAGATCTCCTGCATGGAGATCACCTCGCCCTCCATCCCGGTAATCTCGGTAATCGAGGTCATCCGGCGCGAACCGTCCTGAAGGCGCGAGGCCTGCACGATCAGGTTCACAGCCGAGGCGATCTGCGAGCGCACCGCCTTGATCGGCATCTCGATGCCGGACATGGCGATCATGTTCTCGAGGCGGCTGATGCCGTCGCGGGCCGAGTTGGCGTGGATCGTCGTCATGGAGCCGTCGTGGCCGGTGTTCATGGCCTGCAACATGTCGATGACTTCCTCGCCGCGTGTTTCGCCGACGATGATGCGGTCGGGACGCATCCGAAGGGCGTTGCGCAGACAGTCGCGCGGGGTGACCGCACCCTTGCCCTCGACGTTGGGCGGGCGGCTTTCCATCCGGCCCACATGAACCTGCTGAAGCTGAAGTTCCGCCGTATCCTCGATCGTCAGGATGCGCTCGGCATTGTCGATGAATGATGAAAGCGCGTTCAGCGTCGTGGTCTTGCCCGAACCCGTCCCGCCCGACACGATCACGTTGAGACGGGTGGAAACGGCGGCCTGTAGATAGGCGGCCATCTCTTCGGTGAAGGCCCCGAAACGGACGAGGTCGTCGATGCCGAGCTTGTCCTTCTTGAATTTCCGGATCGAGACGAGCGAACCGTCCACCGCGATCGGCGGCACCATGGCGTTGAAACGCGACCCGTCGGCCAGGCGGGCGTCGACATAGGGGTTCGATTCATCGACGCGGCGGCCCACGGCGGACACGATCTTGTCGATGATCCGCAGAAGGTGGCGTTCGTCCTTGAAGGTGATATCGGTCAGTTCCAGCCGACCCGCGCGTTCCACGAAGATCTGCTGGGGACCGTTGACGAGAATATCGTTGACCGTTTCGTCCTTAAGAAGCGGCTCAAGCGGGCCAAGGCCCATCACCTCGTCGTAAAGTTCCTGGTTCAGGATCTGCCGGTCGCCCGTATTCAGCGCGACCGACATCTCGGTCATTGCCTCGGCGGAAATCGAGGCGATCTCGGCTTTCAGGTCTTTTTCGTTGGCATGTTCCAGCGCGGCGAGGTTCAGGTTTTCCAGAAGGCGCTTGTGCAGCTCGACCTTGAGCTCGCTCAGGCGCTCCTTGCGTTTCTTTTCCTTGTCCGGAACGGCCGCAGAGGCGGCCACGGCCACGGGCGCCGTGCGCCGTTGGACGTAGGACTTGGTTTCGCCATTGCTCCCGCCTGCGGCCGCCGGCGAGGCATTCTGTGCCCCCGGCTGTGCTGCCGTGCCCTTGGCTGCGCCCGGCGCGGCTTTCTTGTAACGCGAGAACATGCGGGGGGCTCCTTACCCTTGGGCGACGGCGGTATTGGCGGCTTGGTTGACCTCGATCAGCGAGACCGCGAGCTTCTGGATTTCCTTGCGCCGGGGGCTTTTCGCGGCGGCTTCTGCCCGGCGACCGAGCACACCATCGCGCCGAACTCTTTGTAGGTCATGTTCACGTTGCCCAGGATGTAGCGCTCGCCCGGGCGGCCCCGCAGCGCCGCCAGCCACGTGCCCTTCGCCACGTCGCCGACGTGCACCGCGTTGATGCCGCCTTGGAGCA